>NZ_JBIWFV010000007.1:0-452080 GCF_044763255.1 Streptomyces sp. NPDC096176
GTGTACGGCTTCTTCGCCTCCAGCCCGAAACCCTGCGCACGATGCCGGCGCAGCTGCTCCACCTCACGGAACGAGCCCTCGTCCAGCAGCAGAGCAATCCGCTCACGCGCCGTCAGCTTCCCCTTGGCATGCTGCGCCTCGGTCGCCTTCTCACTCGGCCCGCGCACGGCCTGCTCGCGCAGCGCCCGCAGCTCGGCCACCCGGCCCCGGGCGCCGGTCGGCTCGCCGGCGCGGGGGACGCTGTTCACCATCACCACGACCCTTGCCTTCCTCTCGTACGACACCGGGGGCGTGACCGGCCTGGCCACCCCCACACCTTAACAAACCGCGTGGGCGGTTTTTGCTGGGTCGGGGTGGGGATGGCCGGTCCGCGCCCGTGAACGTGTGTGCGGCAGGTCACCGCCAGCTGTGCGGGGCGCGGAAGGCGTCGGCCGGCTCCCGGCGCCAGAGCGCGCGGCTGCGCGTCGCCTCCGGCTTCGGCGCGCCGGCGGCGGGCCCGGCGGCGAGCCAGGTGAGCAGGGTCGCGGTGACGGCGGCGAGTTCTTCCGTGCTGGCCGCTCCGCGTTCGATGCGCAGCACGGTGTGCAAGGGGGGTTCGGCCTGGGGCATGTCGTTCCTTCCCGCGGTGCCAGGACCGCTCGGATACGCCGCCGGGCACCGGGCCGGTGGCGCCGGCGTCCGGTGCCCGGCGGACAGGGGGCTGCCGGCAGGGGGGCGCCGGCAGGGGGTGCAGGAGGGCCGGCGAAAGAGGGCCGGCGGGGGCCGGTGGAGGGGTGGCGGTCAGCCGGTCTTGCGCCGGTGGAACCTCTTGGGGGCGGCCGGGCCGCCGGCGGCGCGGGCCTTCGTGCGGCCCTCCTCCTGGGCGGCCCTGGCCAAGGAGGCGTGCTCCTTGCGCTCCAGCGCCTGCCGGAAGCGGCGCTTGGCCTCCTGCTGGGCCTCGTTGCGCTCGGGCGTATCGGTCATGGATGCCTCCGTTTAGGGCTTGTCGAACGGCGGGGCGGCACGCCGGTGGTTGCCCCGTGCGCCCCCGTCCGGTGGGCGGGCCGGTGCGCCCAGCCCACCGCCCCCCGCTCGAGAACCGGTCGACCTTCACTCGCAGCCCGGCCCGGGCCGGCCGCCACCCGCCGTCCGGGCGTGCGGGTGGGCGGGGGTACGGGTGGGCGGGCGTGCGGTGGTGTGTACGGCCGGCGCAGGTACGCGCGGGCGGGCGGGGCGGTGCTCGTCGACGGGCCGGTGCGCCGGGCGCGTTCGCCTACGGGCGGGCGGGCGGTTGCAACAGGGGCTGCGGCGGGTGCCGGCTGCGCACAACCGCGCCTCTTTGTCCTGGCGATGCGTCACATCGGGGTGTGCAGCGCCTGGTGGGAGGATCGGCGGGCCGATGGGCGAGCCGGGCTGGGGTGTTCGGCGGCGGACGAGCCGCGGTGTACGCCCCGCTCTGCACGCGGTTCGCGGCGGTGTACGCCGTCGGCGCCGACACCCGGTTGGGGGAGCTTCCCGACCCGCAGGGTGGCGGCATACGCGCCCGTCGACGACGCGGATCTCCATGCCGGCAGCGGCGCAGGCCTGCCGGCCGATCCGGCCGCGCCCCCAGGGCCGGCCCCTGCGCCCTGCCCGAGTTCAGTTCACCCTCGAGCACTCGAACCCCTCGAACCCCTCGAACCCCTCGGGTACTTCGGGTGCTGGTGCACGCGCGCCGCGCGGGTGCGTGCTCCGCGCTCTCCTTGGGGCAACGGCGCGCAGCGGCGGGGGCGTTGACGCAGCGCCGGTTGCCGCAGCGGCGGCCGGTCCGCCGGATCGGGGGCGGGCCAAGGGGGCCCCTCGGCCCGCCTCGGCCGGGCCGGGGCGGGGCAGGGGGTGTGCCGGTGGGTCAGGCGGCGCGGGCGGGGTGGCCGGTTCTGTCCTGGGCGGGGGCGGGTGGGTGGGTGCGGTAGCGGGTGGTGTGGCCGGGTGGGACGAGGGCGGGCAGCAGTGGCTGCCACAGGGCGTGGATGCGGTGGGCGAGTTCGGGGTGGGGCATGCCGGTGGCGGCCAGGACGCCGATGCCGCAGACGGCGGCGAGCAGGAGGGTCTGGCCGTCGTCGGCGCCGTCGCCTGCGCGCAGGTCGCCGGCGGCGCGGGCCTGGCCGTGCAGGCGCAGTACCTCGGTGATCCATGCCTGGTGGAAGTCGGTTGCGGCGGGGCGGCGTCCGGCGCATTCGTTGGTGATGCGCAGGCCGGCGCGGATGACGGGGTCCTCGCGCAGGGCGCGGGCCAGCCAGTGGGTGAGGTCGATCAGTGCCTGCAGGGGGGCGGCGCCGGCCTCCCACTGGTGCTGGACGAAGTCGCACAGCAGTTGTCGGCCGCGTTCTTGGACGGCGTCGGCCAGTCCGTCCTTGGAGGCGAAGTGGAAGTACAGCGCCCCTTTCGTCATGCCGGCGGCGCCGGCGATCTGGCCCAGCGTGGCGCTGGCGTAGCCGTGCCGGTCGAACATCTGGGCGCCCGCGTGCACCAGCGCGCGGCGGGTGCGCTCCGATCTGGCCTGCATGGTGGCTTCCTCTCCCCTTCCGGTGCCGGCGGCCGGCGGCGCAGCTCAGCCGACCCGGCTCAGGCGCTCGCCGCCGGCGCGGGGGGCTTCCAGCTGCGGTTCGGGGTGGGCCATCAGGATCGAGCGCTGCAGCCGGCGCAGGCCGGCCGAGGGCTCCAGGCCCAGTTCGCGTACCAGTGCGCTGCGCAGCCGCTGGTACACCTCCAGGGCCTCGCTGCGCCGTCCGGAGCGGTGCAGGGCGAGCATGAACTGGCCGTGCAGGTTCTCGTGGGTGCGGTAGCGGCTGACCAGGACGGTCAGCTCGCCCAGCAGTTCGCGGTGCCGGCCCAGGCGCAGGTCGGCCTCGATGCGCTGGTCGAGCGCGCACAGCCGGGTCTCCTCCAGGCGCCGCTGGTGCATCTCCAGCTGCACCCCGGCGTGCACGTCGGCCAGCGCCGAACCGGTCCACAGGGCCAGTGCCTCGCGCAGCTGGCGGGCCGCACCGGTGAAGTCGCCGGCGTCCATCGCCCGGTAGCCGCGGCCGGCCAGCAGCTCGAACTCGCGCACGTCGCTGGCGCCGCCCGAGGTGTTGAGCAGATAGCCGCCCGGCGAGGTGACCAGCACGTCCTTGGCGCTGCGCGGGGCCGCACCCGGCGCGTCGTGGACCAGCGCCGCCGAGATCAGCTCCCGCAGCTGCAGGACGTAGGTCTGCAGCGTGGTGCGCGCACTGCGCGGCGGCCGCTGCCCCCACAGCTCCTCCATCAACGACGCCACCGGAACCACCCGGTCGGCGTGCAGCGCCAGCAGGGCCAGCACCTGGCGCGGTTTGGGCGCCGTGGGCGTCACCGACACCCCGTTCTCCCTCACGGCCAACGCCCCCAGCACATCGATATCCACGCCGTCTCCCCTGTTTGATGCGCATCTGATCGAGCGGCCCGCGGCCGGATTCCTTCCGGCCCGCGCAGACCCGGACACCACCGAGTAAAAAACAGGGCGGACGGTTTGTCAATACCAGACCGCTTGCGCTGTTTTTGGGGTGCGGGGCGCGTGTGCCTCTGGTGGCCGGGACCGGCGGACCGGGCCGGAGCAGGGAAAACGGGGAGGCCACAGGGGGCGCGGACGGGGCGGGCGGGGCGGGCAGCCGAGAGCGATGAGCACCCGGTGAACAGCGGTCGTGGTCGTTTTACGGTGGGGTGGTGCGGGGGCCGGCGGGGGTCAGCGGCCGGCCGGGGGCCAGCCGGGGCAGCATCAGCTCCCAGAAACCGGTGATCTTGGGTGCGGACAGCCATTCGCGGTCCACCGCACCCAGCACCTCGAAACCCACGGTGGCCGCCACCACGGCGGGCGCCGCGCCGCGCGAGGAGACCCCCTCGGCCAGATCCCCCTCCCGCTCGGCACGCTGCAGCATCTCCTCCACCCAGCCCCGCCACACTCCGCGCAGACACGGCCCGCCCTGCCGCGAGGCGTCCGCACTCAGGTCGAACCCCGCCCGCACCACCGGATCGTCGGCGAGCGCGCCCATCAGCGCATGAGTGGCATCCACCAGCACCTGCAACGACCCGCCCGGCACCCCGCCCGGCGCATCGCCCGGCACGGCGTCCGGCACGGCGTCCGGCACGGCGTCCGGCACGGCGGTGATCTTCGCCAGCACCGCCGCCGCCTCCCGCTCCACCGCCCGGGCCAGCGCGTTCTTGTTCTCGAAGTGGAAGTGCAGCGCACCGTTGCTGACACCGGCCCGGGCACTGATGGCAGCCAGCGAAGCGGGCGCGAACCCCTCCCGCGCGAACACCTCGGCCGCGGCCCGCATCAGCGCCTGCCGCGTGCGGGCCGCACGCTCCTGCTTGACCATCAGCTCTCCTCGCTCCGAGGGACACCGCACACACGGCGCGCCCTTCCACCCCCGTCCGGCACCCGGCGGGCAGACGGCAGCCAACGCCGCCCCGCACCCCACCGCCCACGGGACGACACCTCAGATTAACAAACCGCTTACGCGGTTTGTAAGTGGGTGGGGGTATTCCGCAGCCCCGCCCCCGGCCGGACCAGGGCAGAGCCCACCCCGGCCCCGCACCGACCAACCCCCGCCCACCCTCACCGGTTACGCCCCCGGGGCAGAGCACGCCGGGCCGGCAGGCGGAACGCAGGCGCAGGCGCAGGGCGGGGAGCAGGAGGCCGGTGAGCGGCCGGGCCGGGAGCGGAGGCAGGAGCAAGGGGACAAACGCCGTGCGCCCGCACCCGGGCAGCAGGCAACCGGCGGGCGTGGGCGAAGGAGAGGGGGTGGCTTGCGGGCTCCGCCGCACCGGCCCTCCCCCGGGGTCGGCCGGCGGGGACGGGGTCGGCCGTCCGCGCCCCCGGATGCCGGTGCTCCGGTGCAGGGCGGCCCCCGCGGGCGCGCCCGTGCGGGCGGGGGGTGGGGCCGTGGCGGGCGGCGGGCGGCGGCGCCGCCTACAGGACCCCAGCGCGCCCTGCCCCCGCGGGCGCCGCACCTGTTCCCCGTGCCAGGGCCGGGGACGGTCCAGCCCGCTCCCCCGCTCCCCCGCCCACGCGCCCGCGCGACTGGCAGCCGGGGGCCGGGCAGCCGGGGCCGGGGCCGGGGGCGGCTGG
This sequence comes from Streptomyces sp. NPDC096176, assembly GCF_044763255.1. Taxonomy (NCBI): domain Bacteria; kingdom Bacillati; phylum Actinomycetota; class Actinomycetes; order Kitasatosporales; family Streptomycetaceae; genus Streptomyces; species Streptomyces sp. NPDC096176. The sequence continues at coordinate 5,105 of NZ_JBIWFV010000007.1, forward strand.
TCGGGGGCGGCTGGTCGGGTAAGGGCAGCGGGATGGACCGGGGGCTTGCGCGCCCCCTTGGCAGGCCCGGCCGGGCCCGTGCCGGTCCGTCACCCGCGGGCCGCGGCCCGGGGCCGGGGTTACAGATGGCCCCCGGCCCGGTGGCCGGAGGGCCGGAACTGGCGCCTCCGGCCACCGGGGTCGGGTCAGGCGGTGAGGTGGACGGGCAGGGTGCGGTAGCCGCTGACGATGAACGATTCCAGTACGTCGAGTTCGTTCACCGGGCCCTCCAGGCGGATGCGGGGGAAGCGGGTGAAGAGCGCGGACAGGGCGGTGGTGGCCTCCAGCCGGGCCAGCGGGGCGCCCAGGCAGTAGTGGACGCCGTGCCCGAAGGCCACGCTCTCCCCGCGCGGGCGCAGCAGGTCGAAGGTGTCGGCGTCCTTGCCGTGCTGGGCGGGGTCCAGGCCGGCGGCGGCGAACGACACGATGATCACGTCGCCGCGGCGGATGCGGACGCCGTCCAGGTCGATGTCCTGGACGGCGAACCGCAGCGGGATGTAGGCGGCCGGGTTGTGGGTGCGCAGGGTCTCGTCGATCACCTCCGGCCAGCCGGCCCGGCCGGCGCGCACGTGCTCCAGCTGCCCGGGCAGCGACAGCAGCGCGGCCGCCGCGTTGCTGATCAGGTTGCTCGTGGTCTCCTGCCCGGCGCCGATCATCAGGTTCAGCGTCGAGATGAGTTCCTGCTCGCTCAGCCGCTCACCGCCGTCGCGTGCCGCGATCAGCGCGGACGTCAGGTCCGGGCCCGGGGACCGGCGCCGTTCGGCGACCAGCGCGGCCAGCAGCTCGAACACCCGCTCCTGCGCCGCCGCCATCTCCTGGGCCGGCACCGAGGTGCCCAGCGTCGTGTCGATCGCCGCGCACAGCGCCTGCCGGTCGGGCCCCTGGATCCCGAACAGCTCACAGATCACCCGCATCGGCAGCAGCTTCGCGAACGAGGCCCGCAGATCCACCACCCCCTGCCCCGCCGCCGCCAGCTCCTCCAGCAGCCCGGCCGTGATCTCCTCGATGCGCGGCGCCAGCGCCCGGCTGCGCCGCGCGGTGAACGCCCCCGCCACCAGCCGGCGCAGCCGCGCGTGCTCCGTCCCGTAGGCGAACAGCATCGTCGGCGCCGACACCCAGTGATACAAGGGCCACTGCGGGGTGATCTCCCCCGCCGCGAACGCCGGCCAGTGCCGCCGCGCGTCCTTGGACACCCGCGGATCGGTCAGCAGCCGTCTGAGCGGACCGTGCCCCGTCACCGCCCACGCCTCGATGCCGCCCGGCAGCACCACCCGTGCCGCCGGACCCTGCTCCCGCAGCATCGCCGCCTCCCCCGCCAGATCACGCCCCGTGACATCCAGCGCATACGGACACCCCACCGTCTCCATCAGCAACTCCCCTCCCACCGCACGGACCCACGCCGCCCGGCACACCGCCACCCTGCCCTCCCCACCCGCCCCACACCCCACGAACCACCAACCCCGCAGCAAACACCCCACCACCAACCGGAACCCGCCCCAGGGGGACCTGCCCGAGGGGGACCTGCCCCAGGGGGACCTGCCCGAGGGGGGTCGTCGAAAGGCCGGGGCCGCGCCCCGCGCACACGCCGCGGCCGTTGAACCGTGCCAGGAAGCCAGGAGCGGCCTGGCTCACCGGCAGGTAGGTTCCCGCCATGACCGGCAACTGGTGCAGGGACCGGATCGCAGCTGCTCTGCGGGGCGAGCACCCGACCGTGATACGGCGGTTGACGTTCCGCGTTCGCGGTGATCGCCGGATGTCCTCCTGCCGGGACACTCGGTCCTGCTCGTGGACGAACCGCAGGTTGAGCGGCTGTCGGACCTGCCGAAGGCAAAACGGCGCTCGTTCCTGACGGACATGGACCAGCTCGGCGAAGCCGCCGAGCGGGCCTGCCGGCGACTGGACCCGGCTTTCCGGCGGATCAACCGGGAGATCCCGGGAAACGCCGACCCGTTCCTGCACGCCCGCATCTGGCCGCGATACGCGTGACAACCATCCGGTGCGGCAGGCGCCCCGGTGGGGCGCTAACCGCGAGAACGGTGGCACGACGAACAGTTCGCACCCGGGCCACAGCACGACGTGCTACGGGAAGCGATCGGCAGCGAACTGGACCCACTGCGCTCAACACCCTGACCACAGCACGCCCCCGGTGATCGCCCACCACCAGGCCGACACCCGGCGTTCGGTGAGCCTCGGGCCGGTCGGGCCGGCAACCCGCACCGACCGGACCCGAGCCCACCGAAGGCGCCGCAGCGGAGCAACACCGATGACACGCCGGGTGATCGCGGCGCCGAACGGCTCCCGGCGCCGCGAGCCGAGCACCGAACGACCGTGACGGGCCCTCGCAGCACGGCCCGTTGCGAAGGCCTCGCCGGCGCCCAGGGACCCAACGTCAGATGCCGACCGCGGCGGACAGACGCCGTCCACACACCAGTCACCGGCACGACCCGCGCGCCAGGCCCGGCCCGGCACAGCAGCCGCGGCCAGATGCCGGCCCGGGGCGGATGCGGCCAGAGGCACGACACCGGCACAAGCCGCACGGGAAGCGGCCGACTGCACAGCACAGAAGACGACCCGAAGCCGGGACACCGCCCGGCCGCACGACGGAGGGCAGCCGATCGCGCACCACGCGCGCGATGCGATACGGCCGGCACGAGCCGGCGGGGCGGCACACACCCCCTGACGCACCCGGCGGCCAATGCGACCCACGCACAACCCGGACAACACGCCACGAGCCGAAGCCGATTGACGGCACCCGCACACGCCGGAGGAGGTACGGCCGGTTGACGCCCGGCACAACCCGGGCAACACGCCACGAGCCGAAGCCGGTTGACGGCACCCGCACACGCCGGACGAGGTACGGCCGGTTGACGCCCGGCACAACCCGGGCAACACGCCACGGGCCGTGGCCGGTTGCCCGGCACAGGGCGGCCCGGGGGCAGGCGGGTGCGGCATACGCGAGGCCCGGCCGACCGGCAGCCCGGCGGTCCGGCGGCCCGGCGGCTCGGCGGCTCGGGGGGGCGGGGGGTGGGTCAGCGGGTCGCGGGCCGGGCGGCGTCCTCGCGGTGGCGTACCACCTGCTCATAGGTGGCGTATCGCCTGCTCATAGGTGCGGGGCCCGCGGTCCGCGGAGAAGCCCGGGCGCACCAGCACCGCGGGCAACACGGAACGCACTGCGGCCGGTTGCGCACCGGGCGCAGAAAGCGGGCCCCCGGGCGGGCACGCCCGGCGCCCGGCCCCGGCGGCCCAGCCGACCCGGCGGGCGAGAGCGGGCACACACCGCGCCCGGGCCCGACGGCCCCGGGGGGGGTCAGCGGGTGGCGGGCTGGGCGGCGTCCTCGCGGTGGCGTATCGCCTGCTCATAGGTGCGGGCCCCGCGGTCCGCGGAGAAGTCCAGGCGCACCAGCACCGCGGGCACCGCGATCGCGCTCATCAAGAACCGGTACAGATCCGCGACCCGTTCGGTCATGTCCGCGCGGCCGGTCATGATGTTCGACAGCACCTGCACCCCGGTGAACGCGCCCACGAACGTCTTCGCCGCCCCCTCGAGATCCACGTGCGGGCCGATCTCCCCGCCCGCCCGCGCCTGCTCGAACAGCTCCAGCGTCTGCTGCATCCACGCCTGCATCGGCACCCGCCGGTCCAGCCCGTCGCGCAACGCCCCCTGCTCCACCGTCAGCCGCACACTGCCCCGCACGATCGGATCCCCGGTGTCCCGGCGCAGCAGATACGCCAGCATCAACGCCCGGTCCACCGCCGTCTGCAGCCGCAACTCCCCCTCCACCAGCTCCGGCAGCGCATGCACCTGCTCCGCCAGCACCCCCTGCGCCAGCTCCTCCTTCGACGCGAAATGAAAATACAACGCGCCCTTCGTCAGCCCCGACCGCTTGAGGATCTCGGAAATGGTCGCCGCCTCGTAGCCGACCTCGTCGAACACCTCGGCCGCCGCCACCAAAATCGCCCGCCGCGTCCTCACGGCCCGCTCCTGCCGCGCCATCACCCACCACCTCCGACATCCATCCGCACCCGACCACACACCACACCGTGGCGCACGCACACGCCACACGTACCCGCACGTGCCGGCCGCACATGCCGCACCGGCCGGCCCGGGCCGGCCGGTGCGGCACCCGAACCCACCCCAAAAGAAACCGGCGGGTTCGTATCTTAGCAGCCCACCGGGCTGCGGCCAGCCCCGCGGCCGCACGGGACCCAGGTCACCGCACCCCGGCCCGTAACCCCCCATCTATCAAACCGTCTTGCCGGTTTCACAACCGGTACCCAATGGTCCCTTTCAAGCGGAATGATCGCTACCGACCAGGGGTTCCCTCCCCTGAAAGCCGCTTCCCCGGCCCGTGAGTGTGACGCACATCACGGAGTAACCCGCCATACGCCTTGAAAATAAAACCGGTGGGTACGTATCTTTGGGGCCCTGCGCTTCCCAGATTCACCCGGACCGACCATTCCGCGGAGAGGCCATGACCCTGCTGACGTTCACCAAGCACGCCACCACCCCCACCACCACCGGTGCCGCCCCCGGTGCCGCCCCGGCCGCCGCCGCGGGCACCGCGGCAGGCACCCCCGCCGGCGCGAGCACGGGTGCGGCCGGCGGCGCAACTCCCGCCGCCGGCACGACGGGGACGACAGGTGCGGCGGGTACGGCGGGGATGCGGGCCGGCCAAGCCCTCGGCACCCCGGTCACCGCCCCCGCCCCCACCACCGCCTTCCCCGCCCCACCCACCACCCCCACCACACCCCCCGCCGCGACCGACCCCTCACCCGCACCCGACGACGCCGCCACCGCCGCCGCCGTCACCCGCGAACTGCGCCACCTGCTCTTCGACGGCGACGAAGAAGACACCCTCCACACCCCCTGGCGCACCCTCATCACCCACGACGACTTCCTCACCCACGACGACGACCTCACCCCCACCCAACGCACCGCCCGCTCCTACCAGCGCCTGCGCCTCCTCAACGCCACCGCCGCCGGCGACCCCCTCACCCTCGCCACCGACCCCCGCCGCCTGGCCGCCCTCCACGAATGGACCGGCATCGCCGACAGCGCCCTCGGCACCCTCGCCGGCATCCACTACAACCTCTTCCTCGGCACCATCCTCGACCACGACCACCCCGAACAACGCGACCTCACCCCCTACACCACCCTGAGACACACCGGCACCTTCCTCGTCACCGAACTCGCCCACGGCAACGACGCCGCCAACCTCAAAACCACCGCCCACCACCACCCCGACACCGGCGAATTCACCCTCCACACCCCCACCCCCGGCGCCGCCAAATTCATGCCCAACACCACCACCACCGGCGGACCCAAAACCGCCCTCGTCGCCGCCCGCCTCATCACCCACGACGGCCACGACCACGGCATCCACCTCTTCCTCACCCCCCTCCACGACGAAAACGGCCCCCACCCCGGCATCCACATCACCCCCCTCCCACCCCGCCACCTCCCCCACCCCGTCGACCACGCCATCACCACCTTCACCCACGTCCGCCTCCCCCCCACCGCCCTCCTCCAAGCCCCCCACAACCGCCTCAACCCCGACGGCACCCACACCACCACCCACGGCAACCCCAGAAAACGCTTCCTCACCACCATCGACCGCGTCACCCTCGGCAAACTCTGCATGAGCGCCGCCGCCACCGGCACCGCCCGCGCCGCCATCACCATCGCCGTCCACTACGCCACCCACCGCCACACCACCCACCACCACACCCCCACCCCCCTCACCACCCACCGCGCCCACCACGCCCCCCTCCTCGACAACCTCGCCACCACCTACGCCCTCACCCTCCTCCACCGCCACACCCTCACCCACCACACCCACCACCACCACAACGGACCCACCCCACCCCCCACACCCCCCAACCCCCGCTACCACACCGACCCACCCCCCACCAAAAACCAAACCCACCAACTCACCGCCCTCACCAAAGCCTTCACCACCCACCACGCCCGCACCATCACCACCACCAGCCGCGAACGCTGCGGCGCCTGGGCCCTCCACCCCCACAACCCCCTCGCCCACTACACCCAACACCTCGAAGGCACCATCACCGCCGAAGGCGACAACCTCCTCATCACCCTCAAAACCGCCGCCGAACTCCTCCTCACCCCCCCACCCCCACCCCCCACCACCCCCACCCCCCCCAACCCCCTCACCAACCTCAACCACCTCAAAACCCTCCTCCACCACCTCCAACACATCTGGCACACCCGCGCCAAACACGCCCTCCGCACCACCCCCCACACCACCAACCCCCACACCCGCTTCAACAACGCCACCAACCCCGCCCTCACCATGACCCACATCACCACCCTCATCCACACCACCAACGCCCTCCTCACCACCCTCAACCACACCACCCACCCCACCACTCACACCCACCTCAAACACCTCACCAACCTCTACCTCCTCAACCAACTCACCCCCCACACCGGCGACCTCCTCACCCACCACCACCTCACCCCCCACCACCACAACCAAATCCCCACCACCACCAACCACCTCCACACCACCCTCCAACCCCACCTCACCACCCTCACCAACGCCCTCAACCACCCCCACCAACACACCCCCACCCCACCACCCACCCACTAACGACCTCGCGCGTGATTAGCGGTGACGACGGCTGACCTGTGTCGTTGGTCTGTGTGTGGTGGGGGTTGAAGCACGCAGGTCGATCATGTCGGAGCGTCGCGTCACGGGACTTTCGACGTCCGTGATCGCTGATCTGGTGGCCGAGTTGGGGCCGGTGTGGCAGGCCGCCGCAGCGGCGATCTACGAGGCCGTGCAGACCAAGGACAATCCGGCCGACCTGATCAACGTGGCGCTGGAGAAGCTGGTCAAGGCGAGGATGGAGCTGCCCGGATACTCCACGCTGGACGAGATGGCCTCGGTGATCAGGACCGAGGTGAACGAGGACTTCTTCGCGGTGATCGTGTCGCGGATGGATGAGGTCGAGCACGCCCGGTTGCTGGGGTTGTTGCGGGTGCCCGCGGGTGGTCGCAGCAGGTTCGACGAGCTGAAGCGGCCGGCGAAGGCGCCGACGGTCTCCCATCTGCACGAGCATCTGGCCCACCTGGACAGGCTGGAAGCGCTGGGGAACACGGCTACGTGGCTTCAGAGGGTGCCGCCGGGGAAGGTGGAGCATTTCGCCGGGCAGCGGACGGACACGTGGAGACCCCCGCGACCGACGCCGACTTCGCCCTGGTCGCCACCGGAAAAGTCACCGGCTAGGAGCGTGTCTCAGTAAGAGGCAACCCGCCTGCGTTTCGTGATCGTTCGTGCGGGATGATGCTGGTTGAGTCGCGGGGATGGGCTTTTCGAGGTCGAGCCGGTCGGGAAGAAGCGGCCACAAGGTCGTCCGGCGGTGGTGGACAAGACGTTTCGGGCCTTCGACCCGCATCAGGTCCTGCTGCTGCCGCCATCGCTGGACGACTGGCTGCCCGCGGGCCATCTGGCGCGGTTCGTCGCCGACCTCGTCGACGAGGTGCTCGACCTCGGACCGGCCCTGGCGGACGGGGATTGAGTAGGAACCGCGCAGAGAGTGCAGTTTGGTGTCACATGATTTGACACCCCTGCCGCCCCGTGCCGCCATGGCAAGTGATCGTCTGGGTGCCGGTCGAATGACAGCCAGGGGCGGAATCGGTCGATTGCGCCCCCACGCTCCGATCCATTGACGAGAGACGGGCATGCCGGGATGTTTCGGGGTGCCGATCCAATCCACTCCGCTCCGCATTCGCGCCTCCCCATTCCGCCCCCTTACGGTCGCGATCCGGCACCCGTCGGGGAGCGAAGAGGGGGACTATACGTGACGGACCATCTGTATCTGCGGCATTCCACCGACCGCACGTCGGCGGCCTGTGCGACCAGCCGTATCCCGCCGTGGCCGAACGATCGCGCCTCCGCCCCCAGCAGCAGACGACGCTGACGTTCATCGAGGTGCGGCACGATCGTCTCGAACTTCACTGCCAGCACAGTCCGTTGCTCCAACCCAATGCCCATGGCGCACCAACGAGCCGCCGAGCAGGAAGCTACGGGTTAATGATCTGCAAGCCCTAACTGAACGGCGTTGGGGCTAGGTCCTCTCTTTTGGATCAGGCCGGATCAGTGAGCGGGGTCTGGTGCCGTGCATCGCAAGGCGGAGGAAGGAGTCCACGCGGAGCGTCGGCGACTGACGACAACGCAGCGAGGTGCGGTGCCAGGGCACGCGAGCCCGGCAAGATCCGAAAGAGAGGACCTAGGGGGCCGACACCGGCCCGCGGGCCCGGGACGGGTCATGCCGGACATCATGAACGCCTCGCGCGCCCCTTGACGGCGTGACAGTCCGGGGCTGGCGGACCGGCACGAACCTCACACGGAACATCTTGGGCCACCACTTGCCAGTCAACAGGAACTGATCGGTTCCCGGTACCTTGGCGATCCCGTTCAGGACGTCCGCGCGCCGTCTCTCGGCCGCGCTGATCAAGGGGGGCACGGTGATTTCCCCCGTCACCCGGCCGGTGACGGCGTCGACTCGTACGATCCGGTCAGTGGGCCAGACATTGGCGTACACGAGGTCGCCGACGCATTCCAGTTCGTTGAGCCGCTCCACCCGCTGCCCCTCCAGGGTGACGACGATCTCGCTCTTCTTCCTGAGCGTTTCGGGATCCCGGAAGGCGAGCCGGGAGGATCCGTCACTCGTCACGATCCGGTCGCGATGCCGCTGATGGCACATCCCCCAGCCCTCACCGTCGTAGGGAACGCGGCGAATCTCGGCGAGCGTTCTCGCGTCCCGTTCGATCGCGATGCCGTCGCGCCAGGTGAGCTGCCAGAGGGTCGGACCCATGACGGCGATCCCCTCACCGAACAACGGCGCCGGCAGTTCCGCACGAAGTGCCGGCGGGGTGCCCGGACGCCCCGATCTGATCGTCGACCGGCCGGTCACGCCCGTGCTCTCGTAAAGGGAGCCGTGGGCCATTTCCAGACCTTGGGTGAAGGCCTGCGGATCATGGGGCAGAGTCTCCACGACCTCGACCCGCAAGCGCTCGACCCCTGCCCTGGCCTCTCCGTGCATGCCCTCCCCGTGGTCCACGGGGCCACCGCCCGGCTCGCAGGAACGGACGAGGGCCCCAACGGTCAGAGCAGCTATCAGCACCGGGGCCACGAACGCGACGCGCATGGGTCCACGCTCGCACCGGGGTCAGGTCCTGGACGGCTGCCCTCCACCGGCTCGCCGACGAATTCGCCCCCATGACGCAGTCCGCCTCCCCGCGGCGGCCGCCGCGGGGAGGCGGACGCGAGCACCGTCACCTGCGTCGCCGCGTCGGCTCACGCAGGGTGGGCGGCAAGGCCGGCTCCCGGCAGTGGCACACGGCTTGGGACGTTCCCACGCACCCGGCGCCGGCTCCCCACGCATGCCGTGGAAGCGCGCGAGCTCTCGGACGGCATGCGCTGTCCGAGAGCTCGCCGGGGCACTTCCGTGCGGCGGTCGGCCCGCTCAGCCTTGCCGAGCGGCGGTACGCCGACGCTTGACGAGTACCAGTGTTCCCCCGCCCAGGAGCAGCAGGCCGCCGGTTGCCGTCAGCAGCACCTTCGTTCCGTCGGACGAGCCGGTGTCAGCCAGCGAGGGCCTCGAGGAACCGTCGTCCGAGGAACTGTCGCGACCGCCACCGTTCCCGTTGTCGTCACGGGAGTGGTCGTCGTCGTTGCCGGGACGTCCGTTGTCGTCGTCGTCACCGTTGCCGGGACGCCCGTTGTCGTCGTCGTCACCGTTGCCGGGACGCCCGTTGTCGTCGTCGTCACCGTTGCCGGGACGCCCGTGGTCGTCGTCCCCGTCCCCGTCCCCGTCCCCGTCCCCGTCCACGGTCACTTGAGTGGAGAGAGTGAGCCCCGACGTCTGGCCGATGAGCTGGAAGTCATAGGTGCCCGACGGCGTGCGCTCCGGGATGGTGATGCTTCTGCTCACGACGCCGTTCGTGTCGGCGGCCCACTGCCCGAGCGTCACGATGCGCCGCTTACCGCCGTCGGGGGACGAGGTCGAGGTGGGGCTCGGCTTGGGACTGGCACTGGGACGGGCTGCCGTGAAGGCCGGCGGGATCGCCGATCTGCCCAGCGCGGCCGTACCCGCCGGTCCGGCGGCGGCGGGCCCCACCGGGACGAGACGCGCGAGGACCAGCTCGCCCAGCTGGAAGCCTGTTGCTGTGACGTCGACGACCTGACCTGGCTCCAAGGTGAGGTCGTCGATGGAGATACTGGGGGCCGGCGGATACTGCGCGAACGCCGGTTCGGCGGCGATCAACGGAGCTGCGGCAACAAGACTTGCGGCAGTGGCAGCCACCGCGAGTCGCCTTACGGAGCGTCTGGGCATGGTTTCGGGCTCCTTAGTGGAAGACGCTTGACGAGTGGTGATCTTTGTTTGTCGATGTAGAGGTTCGAACCGCTTGGCAGGACAGGTTGCTTGCCGCACCCAGTGCAGGCCGTGGCCCCGCGGCGGCACCGAGGGCTACGAGACCGACGGCCGGGCCCCTTTGGGCGGCCGGGCCACGAGCGGCACCCGGCCGAACTGATCGGCAGCTCCGGGGCCGGCGGCTATCGCCCTCCATCCCTCGTTCGCATAGGTATTCAAAAGCAGACATTGGCGCGCCCTCCGCACCGCCTCCACCGACACTCGTGGTCGTCACTCCGTCAGACTCAGCCGCGCAGCCGCACCACCCCGGCCACCGGAGGTGCGGAGGTGGCTGCCGTGCACCGGGCGGTTCGGCGGGCCGCAGAGATCGAATGAGCATCAACCGCTGCGATCCATAGACATGAACGGGCTCGTCCAAAACAGGCGCACCACGGTGTTCGGCAGGACGGCGTACGAGCTGCACTCGTGTGGCCCTGAGATTTGCCGGAACACCGGGCGGCCACCCGGAGGGCACCCGGTCTCGCTCGGCCGGATGCTCCTCTGGACCGGATCTCACGGGCCGGCCGCCGGCAACCGGGGCACGGCCCTTCACCCGGAATGCGGTTCGGTTCCCCGGTGCCACGACCCTGGACGGAGGCCGATGCCGGCCTCCGGGCGGCCCGGGTCTGTCCCGGTGGGTCCCCCTGCGACGGGGCGTACCGCGGGTCACTGCCGCAGGGCGTCGGATTCGAGGTGCTCCGCGTACCACGCGTACGTGTGGGCGAGGCCTTCTCGCAGGCCGATGCGCGGCGCCCAGCCCAGCGCGGTGATGCGGGAGATGTCGAGGAGCTTGCGAGGGGTCCCGTCCGGCTGCTCCGCGTCCCACTCGAGGGTCCCCCGGTAGCCGACGACCTCCGCCACCTGCTCCGCGGCCTCCCGGATGGTCACGTCGGTGCCGGTGCCGACGTTGACCGGGCCGTCCGCGTCGTAGTGCTCCAGCAGGTGGAGGCAGGCCCGGGCCAGGTCGTCCACGTGGAGGAACTCTCTGCGCGGCGTCCCGGTGCCCCAGTTCACCACCCGAGGTGCTCCCGCCCTTCGGGCTTCGTCGAGGCGCCGGATCAACGACGGGAGCACATGGGAATGGTCCGGGTGGAAGTTGTCCCTGGGGCCGTACAGGTTGGTCGGCATGGCGCAGAGCCACGGCAGGCCGTGCTGTCGCCGTACCGCCTGCACCTGCTGGATCCCGGCGATCTTGGCGATGGCATAGGCGTCGTTGGTGGGCTCCAGGGCACCCGTCAGGAGGGCTTCCTCCCGAATGGGCTGGTCGGCGAACCTGGGGTAGATGCAACTGGAACCCAGGAACAGCAGACGCTCGACTCCCTGCTCCAGTGCCGCATCCAGCACATTGACCTGGATACGGAGATTGTCGGAGATGAAATCGACGGGCCGGGTGGCGTTGGCCTTGATCCCGCCCACTCGTGCGGCGGCGAGCACCACCACATCAGGCCTGGTGGCGGCGAACCAGTCGAAGACGGCACGGCGCTCACGCAGGTCGAGTTCCGCCGAGCCCGGCCCCACCAGGTCGGTGAAACCCTCTCGCGTCAGGTGCCGCCACACGGCCGAACCGACGAGGCCACGGCTTCCCGCCACCAGCACGCGTGCCGAGCGGTCCAGGGGACGGTGAGTCCGTCCGTACGCCTCCGAGGTCATCACGCTCATGACTGAACGCTCCGCTCCGCGGCCACGGGGCGCGGCGTCTCGCCGTCGAGCGCCTTCCCCGGGACGGTGATGCGGGTGTCCGGATCTCCGCCCGGAGTCGGCAGGGCCGGGGCCGGAACGGTGGACCGTGTGGTTCTGACGAGCCGCACGAGTCCAGCCAGGCCGGAGCAGCGAATGATCTTTGCGAGTCTGGAGAAGCGGCCGGTCGTGTGGCTCTGCGGCCGGTACTCGTAGGCGTACCCGTGAGCGCCGCGCTCCTCCTTCGATGACGCCATGTTCAGGACCGTGCCGACCACGGAAGCACCGACGTGCCGCAGTGCGCGAAGGGCCTCGCCGATCTGATCGCGGCTGGTCTGTGATGCCCGTACCACCAGGAGGTAACCGTCGACCTCGGAGGCGATGACGGACGCGTCCGCCACGGGGAGGACCGGGGCGGTGTCCACCACGACATGGTCGAACTTCTCGGCGAGACCGCGCAGCACGGCCCGCAGTTGAGCGCTGCCCAGCAGTTCGGTGGGGTTCGGCGGCACCGCGCCGCTGGTCAGCACGGAGAAGGAGCCCGCGGACTGCAGCACCTCCTGCACCTCGGCCCGGCTGATCAGCGCGGTGGTGAGCCCGGCGTCCCGGATCAGGCCGAGCGTACGGGCGGTCGAAGGGCGGCGCAGATCGGTGTCGACCAGGCATACGGAGGCACCGGTCTCCGCCAGGGTCGCGGCGAGGTTGACCGCGACGCTGGTCTTCCCTTCACCGGACAGGGGACTGGTGACGGCGATCACTTTCGGAGGCCGGTCCACGTCCACGAACTGCAGGCAGGTGCGCAGCCGCCGGAAGCCCTCGGCGCGCAGCCCGTGCATGTCGTCGCGCAGTGCCAGCGGTTGGCTGCCGGCCTGGGGGTCGTACACGATGCTGCCGAGTACGGGGGGCCCGGCGAAGCCGGCCATGACCTCGGTCAGAGCCTGGGACGTGCGTACCGAGGTGTCGAGCGTCTCCCTCGCCAGGGCGAAGCAGGCCCCGAGGATCAGCCCGCCCAGCAGTCCGAGGGCGAGGTGCACGGCGGGCCGCGGGGAGAAGGGCGCGGCGGGTACGGCAGCCGGCTCGGTGACGCTCAGCCTCACCGGGGACGTCTCGGCGCCCACCGGACGTTCGAGCCCGCGGATCACCTCCGTGAAGCGTTCGGCGACGGCGTTGCTCATCCGGGCGGCCCTGGCCGCCCGGGTGTCGGTGACGGTGAGCTGGAGAAGTACGGTGTCGGGCTGGGCGGTCGCGCTGATCTTGCTGCTCAGCTCGGTCGGCGACATGTCCAGCCGTAGCTCCTTCACGACGTGACGGGTCACCAGGGGGCTTGCCGCCACCTCGGCGTACGACCGCACGCGGGCCTGGGTGAAGAGGTTTCCCTGCGCGAGCTGCGCGGTGTCGGCGTCGGTGCCGCCCTGCAGGGAGACGAAAAGTTTGGCGGTGGCCCGGTATTCAGGGGTGGCCGTGTATGTGACGACTGCGCCGACCGCCGCGCCGAGCAGGGTCAGCACGATGATGGCGCGCCAGCGGCGAGAGAGAACTCGTACGTAGTCGCGGAGGTCCAAGGTGTCCGTCCCCGATCGGATCCAGTGAGGGGTGAGTGGTGATGGGTGGGGCGGTACCCCACCTTACGACGAAAGGGCCGAAGGAAGACATAACGCCACATTGCATAAGAAATGCAGTAATTGTTCCCTACACTGGTGAAGTGCCGGGGCGCCCACCTGCAATGGAGCCTTCCGTCGCCACTTGAAACCTCATCAGCCAAGGAGTGTGTGTGACCGCCAAAACGGCACTCATCACCGGCATCACGGGCCAGGACGGTTCCTACCTCGCCGAGCTGCTGTTGGAGAAGGGGTACCAGGTGCACGGAATCGTCCGCCGCGCCTCCACCTTCAACACCGAGCGCATCGAGCACCTCTACCGCGATCCGCACGACCCGGATGCGCGGCTCTTCCTACACTACGGGGACCTCACCGACGGGACGCGCATGACGGGTCTGCTGGAGCAGGTGCAGCCGGACGAGGTCTACCACCTCGCCGCCCAGTCGCATGTGCGGGTTTCGTTCGACGAGCCCGAGTTCACCGGGGACACCACGGGGCTGGGCACCACACGGCTGTTGGAGGCGATCAGGAGGACGGACCTGCCCTGCCGCTTCTACCAGGCTTCCAGCTCGGAGATGTTCGGCGCCGCCCCGCCGCCCCAGGACGAGACGACTCCCTTCCATCCCCGCTCGCCCTACGGGGCGGCGAAGGTGTACGCGTACTGGGTCACTCGCAACTACCGTGAGGCGTACGGTCTCCACGCCGTCAACGGCATCCTGTTCAATCACGAGTCGCCGCGCCGCGGCCCCACGTTCGTGACCCGGAAGGTGGCCGTGGCCGCCGCCCGGATCAAGGCCGGCCTCCAGGACGTGGTCCACCTCGGCAACCTCGACGCCCGCCGGGACTGGGGCTACGCCGCCGAGTACGTCGAGGCCATGTGGCTGATGCTGCAGCAGGACGATCCTGAGGACTACGTGATCGCGACGGGCGCCAGCCACAGCGTGCGCGAGTTCGTCGACCAGTGCTTCGCCCACGTCGGCCTCGACTGGCGCGAGCACGTACGGTTCGACGAGCGGTACCTGCGCCCGACCGAGGTCGACCACCTGATCGGCGACGCCTCCAAAGCGGAGACACGGCTCGGATGGCGTGCGACGGTGCGCGCGCCGGAACTGGCCCGACTGATGGTCGACGCGGAGCTCGGCGTTCTCGAGCACGGCATCCGCCCCGGGGACCAGGCCGCTGCGCCCGCCGTCCCCGCTCCGGCCGCGCGGTGACCCGGTGCTCGCCGACCGCATCCCGCCCGGCGGCGCTCCGTGCGGTATCGCCGTCCTGATGACCTGTCACAACCGGCGTGACAGGACACTTGCGGCCATCTCCTCGGTGCACGCCCAGACCGGTCTTCCGGCCGGCACCCGCTGCACCGTCCATCTCGTCGACGCCGGCAGTGCCGACGGTACGGCCGACGCGGTGCGGGCCGCCTTCCCCGACACCGATCTGGCGACTGTCGGCGCGGACGTCCACTGGGGCACCGGCACCAGGATCGCCGCGGCCCGGGCGGACCCCGCGGCCCATGTGCTGTGGCTCAACGACGACGTGATCCTCGACCGGGGTGCGCTCGCCGCACTGCTGCGGACCGCCGCCCCCCTGGACCGCCCGGCCGTCGCCATCGGCGCCATGCGCTCCGGCGACGGTAGCCGCACCACTTACAGCGGCTACCGCCTCGTCCGGGCCCGCCTGCGCCCTCCGGCGCTGGAACGCATCGATCCGGACGCCCGGCACTCGAAGCCGTGCGACACCTGCAACGGCAACGCGGTGCTGGTCACGGCCCCCGCCCGACGCATCCTCGGCGACCTGGATCCCGCCTTCCCTCACCGCATGGGGGACCACGACTACGGCCTCCGGGCCCGCCGGGCGGGCATCCCGCTGCTACTCGCACCGGGACACGTAGGCACCTGCGACGACAACTCGGCCGCAGCCCGGGGCACTTCGGCCGAGCCGGGCATCGACGCGCGTACCGCGCTGCGGCGTCTGGTCTCCGTACGGGAGCAGCCACCGGCGCCCTGGTGGCGGTACTGCCGCCGTCACCTAGGCCCCTGGGCCCCGCTGGTCTTCTGCTCCCCGTACGTGAAGACCGTCGTACGGTCCACCGTGCGCCGCACAGGAGCCCCGCCGCGCCATCGGCACACGTCCCTCCCCGCGGATCCCTGAGCGACCTCGAACGCCGCCGGGCGGATACTGACCGTGCGGCCGGCTGCGGGAACCCGGATCCCTCAAGCGCATTCCCATACCCCAGAACGGATCACGGTGCGACACCTTCCCGTTGACCCGCAGACCCTGCTGTTGCTGCTCACGGCGCTTCCGCTCGTCGCGATGCTGCTATGGGTGTTCGCCCGGCACTGCGGGATCGCCATCGGACTGCTCCTGGGCACCCAGCTCTGGGTCGTCGCCGCCGGCGGGCAGACAGCCGCTCTCGACATCGGCGTGCGCGTGTACCCCACCGACATCCTGGACGCCTGCGCGATGTGTGTCGCGATGGCGCGTGTGCCACGTCTGGGCCTGATCGCACGCACGGGGTTGCCGGCCCTGCTGGCCATGGTCGCCCTCACCGCCTGGTCCACCCTCCGGGGAACGGCCAGCTTCGGTCTGCAGGCCGCGGGCAACGACTCCCGGGTCTACTTCTGGCACTTCCTCGCCGTCACCCTGTACCTGGCCACCGCACCGCTGAGCGCCTCACTGGGCCGCGCCGTCACACGCGCCTGGCTGGCCACCGCGGCCGTTTACGCACTGCTCAGCGTGGCCGGCTGGGCGGATCGCGGACTGCATGCGGCCAACGCCCATCTGGCGGCCGGCGGCGTGGCGGTGGACTCCCGGCCGGTGCCCGCCGCCGCGGCGCTCGTACTGGCTCAGGCCGCAGTTCTGCTGCTGCCCGCGCGGGCCCCCGCTCCCTCGACCGCCGGCCCGCAAGCTCCCGGTCTTGCGGACCACGGTGGTGCGGCGGTCGCATGGCGAGTCAGCGGCAGGCACCTGCTGGCCTTCCTCTCCTTCGTTCTTGTGGTCCTGCTCCAGCACCGCACCGTCTGGGTGGCCACCGCGGCCATGGCTCTGGCCTGGTGGATGCTGCGTCCCGGGCGCGGCGGACAGCGCTTCGTGTCCGCGGGCGCGGGAGTGCTGGCGCTCTCCCTGACGGCACTGCTCTACACCGCCGGCGCGTTCGGCGCGATCGGCGGCGCCCTCACGGACTCGCTCAAGGAGACACAGGGTACGCACAGCACCTTCGCCTGGCGGGTGCTCGGCTGGCAGGATCTGCTGGATGCCCCCCGTACCTTCACCCAGTGGTTGATCGGTGCGCCGTTCGGCTCCGGCTACGAGCGATTCATCGGGGGCGGGCTCGTCACGGTCTCCCCGCACGACTACTACGTGCACATCATGCTGCGTCTCGGAATCGTAGGGCTGCTGGCGCTGCTGGTCGTCTACATCCAGACATGGAGAGGGTTGGCCCGCGGGGGCCCCGCGACCCTGGCCCTTCGGGTGGTGATGATCGGCCAGCTGGTGCTCTTCGTGTCCTACTCGGCCTTTCCCGAGCAGGCGGTGCTGCTGGGGTTCTGCCTGTGGCAGGCGCGCGTCCGGACGGCCGACGAACTCGGGCGGGAGCCGTCTCCCGGCACCGCCGATCCCACGGGCCTGATGCCCCGTCCGGCGCCGTCCGCTCGCCCCGGCGTCAAGGACCCGGTCCGCACAGCTCTGTTGAGCGCCGGCGGAAACAGAAAGGGATCCGGCGTGTAAATGCCGCAATCAGTGACAAATTCCAGATCTGTTGATCACAATGGGTACGTGACTTTTCTCCACCGGGCCCGGCAAGTCGTCCAGCGCTTCGGTTTCGATGTGAATCGGTTTCCGGAGTGCTCCTTCGACTACCGCGCGGTGCAGCTGCTACGTCATGCCGGCACCGATGTGGTGCTCGACGTGGGGGCGAACCGCGGCCAGTACGGGCACAACCTGCGGCGATTCGGGTACCGAGGGCGCATCGCGTCCTTCGAGCCGTTGCGCGGACCGTTCGAAGCGCTGTGCCGCCGAGCGGCGGATGACCCGCTGTGGACTGTGTTTCCCCACGCCCTGGGCGACGAGCGAACCGCCGTCACCCTCAATGTGGCCGGCAACAGCGGGCTGAGCAGTTCCGTGCTGCCCATGCTTCCCCGCCATGCCGAGGCATGTCCGGACTCCCGTTACGTGGGGCGTCAGGAGGCCGAGCAGTACCGTCTGGACGACCTGTGGCCGCAGGTGGTCGGTCCGAGGGACCGCGTCTTCCTCAAGCTGGACGTCCAGGGGTACGAGGAAGCCGTGCTGCGAGGAGCGGAGGATCTCGCGCGACGCTGCTGCGGCCTTCAGCTGGAGGCGTCCTGCGTCCCGTTGTACGAGGGCGGTCCCCTGCTGCCGCAGGTGGTGGACATGGCCCAACGGCGATACGGACTGACCCTCATGGCGGTCGTGCCGGGGTTCACCGATCACCGGACCGGCCAGATGCTCCAGTGCGACGTGGTGTTCCTCCGCGATCAGGAGCTGCGATCCGACCGGGCGTGAGACACCCGGGCAATGCTCAGCGTGCCTGAGGCCGTGTGATCCGACCGCGCTGACGGCCGGATCCCGGCAACGGCAGCTCTAGGCCGAGCAGACCACGGGCAGCCGCCACCTGGTACAGCGGAAGGCGCTTGCGCAGCGGATGGCAGGCGGCCGCGACGAGCGCGACGGCGAGCAGCACGAGCACGGTGGCCGCGGACGAACGACCGACGGCGATCCGGGAGACGGCGACTCCCGCCGCGTACACCACGAGTGCCAGGACTGCGTGCACCGCGTAACCGGTCCACAAGCGACGTGCCTCGATGACGCGGCCGCCCCGCCACGCCCACAGCTGTACCGTGAGACCGCTCAACTGACCTGCCAGTGCGGACACGACCAACAGCGTGAGGCTGTGTCCGGCGGTGGCCACCACTGCCCCGATGAGGGTAGCGGCAGCCGCAGCCGCCTGGGCGACCGTCATCCGGCGGGCGGCTCCGCACACCGTGTCCACGGAGAGCCCGACCGCGTACAGCACGGCGACGGCGGAGAAGACGCTGAGCAACGGCACCAGCCGGGCGGCCTCCGTCCAGCCCGGCCCCAGAAGCAGTTCCAGCGCGCGGGGTCCGGTTCCGGCAAGGAACGCGAACGGTAGGAAGGACAGGGCGGAGGCGACGAGCAGTACGTCTGTTGCCGCACGGCGGACGGCGGGCGGCTCCCGGCCGTCGGGGATGCGGGCGTCCGACGGATCGTCGTGACCGAGGGCCTGCCCACGAACCCTGGTCAGCGCGGGGATCGCAACACGGGACAGGCCGGCCGCGAGCATGGTGAGGAGCAACCCCGTGAACAGCGCCGCCCGCGAGTAGTACCCGGCCGGTACGGGGCCGAGCAGTGTGGCGGCCGCCCACAACGGAACGGTGTTCGTTGCGTACTGGGCGAGCTGATGACCGGAGAGGAACCCCGAGCTCCCCGCGAGTTCGCGGAACCGGATCGGCCGCCCCTTGGACTGGCCGGACAGCAGTGGCAGTCGTCCGGCGACCAGGAAACCGGCGAGAAGAGCAATGCCCAACTGCGTGGTCACGGAGGTGACAGCCAGCCCCATCGGGTTCCATCCGCCTTCCAGGAGCAAGGTCCCGGTCAGTAGTCCGGCGGCCTGCGAACCCGTCTCGACCAGGACCGCGGTGCGCTGAGCAAGAAGCCGCCGCAAGCCGGCCGTGCACACCGCCCCCACGGGCAGAAAGAGGAATTGGAGGCCCAGCACACGCAGCAGCCCCGTGGCCTCCGGGGCGTTCCACAGCGAGGCCCACAGCGGAGCCGTTGATTCCACTACGGCCAAGCAGACGAGGCCGCTGAGCATGCCCAGGCGTACCGTGGCCACCAGCAGGTGGTGAGTGAGCTCACGCGAACGCAGCACCGTCGTCGCGAGACCGGCATTGGCGAAGTAGCCCAGCAGTTGAGTGATGGACAGAGCGGAGGCGAAGGCGCCGAAGGCTGCAGCACTGACGGCGCGTCCGGTGTACGCCGTGTAACCGAGCTGGAGGAAGGCCGCCACAATCGCCGCCGCGTAGTTCCACAGCGTTCCGGTGAGCACAACTTGTGCGTGCGGGCGCTCCCCAGCCGGGCGGTCGGGCTCCTTCCCTGCCTGTTCTCCCCCCGCCGAATCGGTGCCGGCAGTCACCCCGGGCGCTCCTCCCAGGCCGCGATCTGCTGCCACGGGTCGGCGGGCGGCGAAGGCAGTGCCAGGAACTCCCCCAGCATGAACTGTACCGACTGCAGATCGGTCAGGCGTGAGCGCACCCAGCGGCGCAGCCGTTCCCCGGCCCAGTCCAGCTCGTGCTGTTCCGAACGCAGCAAGTCGCCGACTCGGTCCACGACGTCCCGTGGCCTGCGCATGAGATGGAGTCCGTCCCCGGGGCCGGGGAGCCATCCCATGCCGGGTCGGGCCTGCCCGACGTGGACACGGCCCGCGGCCCCGGAGATCGGCAGTCGGTCGGAGAAGTATCCCGGATACCGCCCGTAATGGTCCCACCCCACACTCATCCGTGCGGAGTGGAGGACGGCGATCTGCCGCTCGAAGGGCACCGGGCCGCGGGCATGTGGCCCGTGCCAGCCCGATCCGAACACACCGAGGCGACAGCCCAGTCGCCCAAGCCCGCGAACGACCCGGGCCCGCTCACCGGCACCCGGCAGACGGGGGAGGACGCGCGCCCGCACCACGCTGTTGCCGATCGTCACCACGTCGAACACGGCGCCGTCGCCCGGGGGAGCCGGCCGGTCCTGTTCAGGAAAGCAGTCCAGGGGCAGTGTGTGGGGCACGTATCGCACCGGCTTGCGCGCGATGCCCCGGAGCATGGCCAGCTGCGCGCCTCCCGCGACACTGAAAACGGCATCCGCCACACGGAGCCAGGAGCGGCTGGACACGGGGAGCCGCTTGTTGCCGCCCCATGCGTCACCCTCCTGGTACACGACCAGGGGCGAGCCCGCCAGCCGCAGCAGCCGGGTGACGTCCTCGTAGGAGAAGGGAAAACCGTGCGGGGACTGAACGAAGATGACGTCGGGGCGGGAGTCGAGGACTGCGCTTTCCAACGCTGCGAGTGCGGCCCGGCATCCGCCGCGGAGCGCTTCGGCGCGTGGCGCGACCGGTACGTGGCTGAGGTGTCGGTCCGCCTGAAGTCTGCGGAAGGCACCGGTGAACCGGCTGCGTCGCGTCAACGCGTTTTCGTTGTTGAGGTGCAGTACCACCGGTGGACTCACTGCTGCTCCTCGCCTCCCATGTTGCCGTCCCAGCGGGGCCTTGCGGCATTGCGGGCCGATAGAGAAACGTCAGTCGACCAGGAAGTTGGCGTAACGGGGCGGAGGAACGAAACCCGGCGGGGCCGCTACCACTCCTTCCTTCCCGAGGTGACGGATCTGCCGGTATCCGAGCTCGACGACGGTTTCACGGAGTCTGTCCAGGGCGGCGCTGTCAAGGCACTCGGCGATGATCGTCGGACGGTGGTCCGCGATGGTGCGGCTCATGCCGCTCAGCACCTCGGGTTCCAGCCCTTCCACATCGATCTTCACCAGATCGATCGGAAGGTCCCCGACCGCGTGGTCCCCGGTGGTGACATCGACTTCCACCCTGTCGACCGCGGGCTCCGTGGTGAGAAGGGAGGCGGCGGTGGTGTCGGCCGGGATCCCGAGGACTGCCCTGCCGGGGGCGCTGGACAGCGCCTTCTCGACGAGGACGACCCGGTCCTGGAGACGGTTCACTTCGACGTTGCGGCGCAGCTTGCGCATCGCAGCCGGGTTGGGCTCGACAGCGACCGCGCGGAGACGCGCATTGGCTCGGCAGGCCAGCAAGGTGTAGATGCCGGAGAACGCGCCGACGTCGAGGAACCCCCTGGCGTGGCGGGCGAGATCGAAGAAGACTGGGTGCGTGGTCTCCTCCCAGTGGCGCATGTTCGTCCAGACGAGGCTACGGGCCAGAATGTCGTCGGCGTCGCTGGCATAGCGAAAACCACTGCCGTCCGGAGTGCGCAACGTCCACACACCCGTGGGGTGCAGGCGCTTCCAGACGGCATTCGGCACGCAGCCGCGCATCGTGGCGAGCCGGACCGCCCGCTGCACACCGGGGAGTCGGAACAGTGAATCGCGGGCACTCCGCAAGTTCTCGTGCACAGTCACGGACATCAACGTACGGCAGGAGCCGTGGAGATCCGTCGCCAACGCCGAAGTGTCGGTGATCTCCGCGGGCGCTTCACTCCTCGGCACCATTGACCAGGTTACGCAGGGGCTTCTCCGCGGGCGTCCGCCCGGAGCGTCATCCGATGACGTATTCCGACGGTTTCCTGCTCACGGGCATCCGCGTCATGCCGTGCTCCGGTGTTCTCAGGGACGCGACGTAGTTGCTCACACCGCGGAAGTGCTCGAGCTCTTCGGTGTACGCCGGCACGGGAAACAGCGCTCCTCCGGGGCAGATCCTCCACAAGCGATAGCCCAGCGGGGTGAGAAGATCCCAGAAGTCTCGGAAGAAGGTGCGCGAGTAGACGTTGGCCGAGCCGAACTCGAAGGCGATGGTCTTGACTCTTCGCGCTTCGAGAGTGTCGGCCGCTCCTCTCAGTGCCTCGAACTCGGCGCCTTCAATGTCGAGTTTCAACAGGTCGATGCGCTGGAGTCCCCACCTCTCGACCTCTCGGTCGATGGTGGTGACCGCTACGGTCTCCTGGTGAGCCGTCATGTCGCCGAAATAGGAGTCCCGGCGCTTGTGGACGGACGCCACCCCCGAGCCCGGGGCGTCGGCAAAGATCGTCACGGACCCCTCCTCGTTGCTCACGGCCGCAGGGATGATCACCTGATTCGGGACCGGCGTACCGGCCAGCGCCGACTGGCAGGCCGGCTGTGGTTCGAACATGAAGAATCGACCGGTACGCGTTCCGAGGGCAGTGTGCAGTCCGCTCGACCACTGCCCGGAGTTGGCGCCCACGTCGAAGATCACCGGGGCGTCGACATCTCGAAGGAAGCGTTGCGCAGCGATGATCTCGCCCTGGAGATCCCAGCCGGTTCCGGCGCCTCGCCCCTGGAGGATCTCCAGATAGATCTCGAGCAGCCGAGTCCCCTGCCGAATCCGGCGTCCGCTCGCCAGCCGACACAGTCGTGGCGCTGCGGCCTTGGCGGCCCTGCCGAGAACGCCTGCTTCATGTACCTGCATTCGGATTCCCTTGGTCTCGTTCCATCGCCTGGAGCAGGCCCTTGCAGAAACGCGCCGCCATCCCCTCCGTCGTGTACTCGGAGGCGTCGTCCCGACAGGCCGTACGGAGGGCCCGCAGTCGTGCGGGGTCGCGCAGCAGCGTCATCACCGCCGTGGCGTAGGCAGCCGGATCGTCGGGCGTGACCACCGCGTTGCGGCCGTCCGACAGGTACTCGAACTCAGGGGCGTGCCATGGCCAGTCCGTCGTCACGACGGGAGTGCGCAGGGCGAAGGAGTCCACCGCGCAGAGGCCGACCCGCCCCGGCATCAGCATCACGTCGCTGACCGCGCCGAGCAGCGCGGCGCTCGGCCCGCCCACGTGGCCCACCGCGACCACCGGGCTACCCGGCCGCGACGCCGCGTCCTCGACCAGGCGCCGGTCCGCGCCGTCGCCGGCCACCAGCAGCCTGAATCCGGGAAGTCCGGCGGCGACGCGGTTGGCACTGTCCAACAGGAAAGGGATCCTCTTGGGCGAGTCCAGCCCGCCGAGGAACAAGGCGGTGCGCCCCTCGACCAAGCCGTACCGCTTCCGCAGTAGTGCTGCCTCGGTGAACTCCGCCGTTCCCGGCCTCATGGCCCGGGCGCGCGCGGCGACCAGTTCCCTGGTGTCGACGGAGTTGCGAACCACGGTGATCCGGTCACGGGGGAATCCTCGGGAGGCGACATGCGCCGCTCCGCCTTCGGTGTACGCGAAGAACCACGAACCCAGCCGGGTCAGCCCGACCTTGGCGACGGCTTCGAGACGACTCGGTGGCTTGGTGTAGGTCCGGCCGTGGCCCCAGAAGGTCACCCTGGGAGCGCCCCCGGACAGCCGCCCCATCGGCTGCCGCAGCAGCAGGGGGTACGCCTCCAGGTTGTGCAGCGCCTGCTCAAGTACGACCAGGTCGGCGGAGGCCGCCCGACGTTGCACCCGGCGCCAGAGCAGCGACCTTCCGCCGGGCGCCGGCAGGCGCCGGGTGGGGACCTGCGTCGCACAGGCACACGACGCGGCGTCCCGGCGAGCGGCCTGGTGCGGCGGTGCGGGCCCGTGCAGCACCTCCAGATCGACATCCTCGGCGGCCAGGCGCACCTGCAGATGGTCGAAGAAGGACGTGCGGTAGCCCGGGACGTAGGGCTGCACCACGACGACGCGGCGCCGGGCGCGCGCGGCGGTCAGCACGACGGCTCCGCGACGCCCGCGGCCGGCCTCCGAGCCGCCTGCGCCAGAGCCTGTGCGTACACGGCCTCGATGCCGACCGTCCAGGACCGTACGCTGTACCGCTCGGCGTGCACCCGGCGGCAGCGCTCACGCAGCAGGGGAAAGCGCTCGCGTGCCGCCGCAAGGGCGTGCGGCAGTTCGGCGGCGCCGCCGTAGACCGCACCCGTGGCGTCCCTGCGCACACTGTCCGCCGCCGCCGATCCCTCGAGGGCGAGCACGGGCACTCCTGCCGCCAGCGCTTCCTGGCAGACGAGAGCGGTGGCGGGCTCGGGCCAGACGCTGGGGAAGACCAGACCCGTGTATCCGGGCAGCCGGGCGGCGATCTCCTGGCGCGAGAGGGTGCCGAGCAAACTGACTCCGCCGGGCGCGACCGCCCTGCAGGCCGACTCCAGCGGTCCCGAGCCGATCACATCGAGGAGTTCGCTCTCCGGCCAGCTCCGGAGCAGGGCCAGAATGCCCTTCTCCTCGCTCAGCCGCCCGGCGTACACCCACCGCGCGGCCGCTCCCGGTGTCACCGAGGTCGGGTCCTCCGGTCCGGCCGGCCTCCCGGGGTCGACGAAGTTGGGGACCAGGGCCAGCTTCTGCGACGGCACGCCGAACCGCAGGTACAGGTCGCGGCTGCGCTCGGAGAGCGTCACCAGCCGTTCGCTGCGGTGCAGAAGGGGGTGGGCGGCCGCTCCACGGCGGCCTGCCCAGGCGAGGGGGAGCGTCGCGCCGCGGCTGGCCCGGTAGCAACCATGCCGCAGCGCCGTCCACCGGGCTCCGTCAGGGCACGCGGTGCACATCTTCCCCTCGCGGAAGAGCGTCGCGGCCGCGCAGGCCGGCCGGTAGTTGTGCAGCGTGGCCACCAGCGCACCGGGCCAGCGGCGCAGCCAGTCGGTGCCGAAATTGGGAAAGAGATTGTGCACGTGCACCACGTCGGGGCGGAACCGGCGGAGGTCGGCCAGCGGCGACCGGCCCAGGCCCGTGGCGACCCGGACCACCGCGCGCAAAGCGTAGCCGCGCTCCGTCTCCAAGGTGTCGGTGTGGGCGGCGATCAGGGTGACCTCGTGCCCCGCGGCACGCAGCGCCTCCGCCTGGTCGAGCACCGCGGCGTTCTCCCCACTCGGCTGGCGCGAGGAGTAGAAGCTGTGCACCAGCGCCACACGGTAGGCCGCCCGGATCGTCGGAGTACTGCCCGTCCGGAGACGGGGTGCCTCGTTCATGCCGCCGCCCCTGGCCTCATGGCGGGGTGCGAGAAACCCGCGTCCGTACCCGGTCTGTGCGTCGGACCGGGCGTCCCGTGGCGTGACGAGTCCAGGACGAGCGGATCAGGTGCTGGCATGCGGTCTGCTGCTCTTTCCGGTTGCGGGGTTGGCGGTGGGCGGAGAGGCGGCCCCTGGAGCGGACGCGCGGGACTGTCGCCGATTCAGCGGCGGTTCAGAACGGTCTCGTACAACTGCTCGGCTAGTTCGGCTTTCGAAGCCCATGTGTGCTGCCGTGCCCACCGCAGCCCGGCCTCCGACATCCGGTGGCGGGCCTCCTCGTCGGTGAGCACTCCGCCGAGCGCGCGGGCGAGGCGCTGCGGCAGATCCGCGGGGTCGCCGAGCGGCACGGGCGGCGCGCCGCCCGGTGCGGAGAAGTCCCCGACCCCTTGGTGGTCGAGATGCACCACCGGCACACCGCGGGCCCAAGCCTCCAGGTTCTGCACTCCGAAGGAATCGCGCAGGCTGGTGAAGAGCAGAACATCCGCATCGTCGTAGGCCCCGAGCGTCTGCTTCCAGGGCAGGTGGCCTCGGAAGCGCACGGATCCGGCCACACCCAACCGTGCGGTGAGCCGCTCCAGATCCGCGCGGAGCGGGCCGTCCCCGAGCACCTCGAGGCGGGCATCGGGAACATCGGCCAGCAGGAGCGCGAAGGCGCGCAGGGCCAGCTCCGGAGCCTTGATGGCAGTGAGCTTCCCGACCCACAGGACGGTCGGCGGGCGTCCCGGCCGCTCCGCCGCCTCCGGTGGAGGCTCTTTCAGCAACTGGTCGGGCACGCCGTCGCTGAGGACCATCCGGGGATCGGCGCGACCCAGGCGGCGTGCTCGTAGGGCCGTGTCGCGATTGGTGGTCAGGACCAGAGCGGCGTCCCGCACCGTCGCACGGCACGAGGGACGCAGACTCATGCCGCGCACCCACAGCAACTCCCGCATTCTCTCCTGGAGGTACGCCGGTCCCAGCCAGCGCCGGTGGCTGCGCGGAGCGGTCTGCCCGCCGCCCACGGGGCCGAAAACCAGCGGCGGTCCGAGACGGCGCAGCGCGCTGCCACCCACGAGAGAGCCGTATGAGACGTGGTGCACCAGATCGGCTCCGTCGAGCCCGTGGCGGCGCGCGTGCTCCAGGGCGCGCAGCTGCCATGCGTCGTAGTGCACGAACTCCAGGGCCTGGCCCCGCAGGAAGCCTGGTACCAGGCGAACCCACCAGGGACGCGGCGGCGTGGGTACGACGTGGGTCCTGATCCGCCGCCCCACTGTTCCGAGGGTCCCGATGCGCTCGGCGATGTGCTGCGTGTTGTCGCCACGAGGGCAGGTCAGCAGCTCGACCGTGTGTCCGCGCCGCGCCAGTGCTTCGGCCCAAGCCCAGCCCATGCCCGGCTCCGTGCCGCGGATCGGGTCGCACGCGTACGAGGCCAGGACGATGCGCAGTGCCCGCGCATCCCGGGCGGCCCGCGGAGATTCGTGTCGGTGGCCTGTGTCCGGGGCCTCGCCGGTCGGAGCCGTCAACGCGTCCTCTCCTGTACGTACGATGAGCGCCGCCTCGACACCTGACGGTCTCGACGGCGCGGCGGTCGTCTTCGGGGCCGTCCGCAGGGCACGACGCCTCCTACGAACCGGGCGTTGCCGATCCGACAGCGCCGCCGGAGCCGGCGCGGCTCGCAGACCGGTCGTGACCAGGCGCACTGCCGAGCCCCACCCGGAGGATCTTGTCCTGTCGCTCAGGGACATCGTGTACGCGCTGTCCAGGTGCACGTCGTGCATGCGGCTCCGGTGCTGTCGACGGGTGGGCGGGAGTCAGCGGCGTTGCCTGGCGACGAGGCCGAAGGTCGACGGCGGGCAGAACCGTTGGCCGACTTCCTGGAGGAGTCCCGACTGGGTGGACCAGTAGCGCTGGACGTCCACCTCAGCGAAGTGGGACGCGAGCAACTCCCGAAGTGCCTCCTCGTCCACGCCGTCGCGGACGACGTGGTACTCGACCATGTCGGCCTCGTTCGTGTCGTCGTAGACGCCGCGGAGCCGGCGCAGGCGGGTGGAGAGGCCGCGGCGGAGTTGGCCCTGACCGAGTCGCCAGAGGAAGTACGCGTTGCGGTCGAGGCTCAGCGACAGCCGGGACCGGCGCGGATACCACAGGGGATCCTGAGCGCTGAGGAACGCACCGCCAGGAACGATGTGCTCCACGAGTTCCTTCACGGCTCCCAGGTAGTCCGGGATGTGGTGCAGGACTGAGATGCACACCACGGCGTCGAGCGACTCGGCTTGGCGGGCCACGGTGCCGTCGTCGTCGTGAAGCACGGTCACGTTCGGGTTGTGACGGAAGCGGCTCCGGAGGAAGTGCACGCTCGGCTCGCTCATCTCCGTCACCGTGACCTGGGCGCCGGCGGCAAGAAGATGATCGGTGAAATTGCCGTGCCCGGCGCCGAGTTCGAGGACGTGGCATTTGCCGTTCCGGCCGATGACTTCTTGCACCAGTGAGTGAAGGTCCCCGATCAGCCGGTCCCGAATCGTGTGGTGCCGAATGTGTGGTGAGCCCTTTGCGTAGTCGTGCCCGACTCCGTGTTCGCGCTCCTGCAACTCCCCCATCGAGGGCGTCACCGCAGTGTTCGTCATGGCCGTACCTTAGGAACTCCGCCGGGATTTTCCGGACCCCGGCCGACGAGTCGGCCCGAGTTCAGGCGATCGGCCGCGGCACGGAGCGCAATACCGTCGTCGACTCGTACGGGACGAGTCGCCTGGCGTACCACCCCGCGTACGAATCGCGTGTTGCCGAAGAGGTACCGGCGCCACAGTCGGCGTGGCTCGCAGCCCAGGCGGAACACCCATTCCAGACCGCTGTGCTGCATCCACGGCGGTGCCTGCGGCTTTGTACCGGCGATGAAATCGAAGGCCGCGCCCACAGCCACGGCCGCGACGGGCATTGTCCGGCACAGTTCGGCCGCCCAGCGGTCCTGCTTGGGGGTCCCGAGTCCGACCCAGACGATGTCGGCCCCGGCGGAGCGGATCTCCTCGGCCTGTTGCCGCAGTTCCTGGTCGGTCAGCGGGCGGAAGGGCGGTGAGCAGGTGCCGGCGATCCGTGCCCCGGGGTAGCGGCGTCGCAGTTCCCCGTGGAGAGCGTCCAGCACCTGGGGCGTGGAGCCGAG
The DNA here is from genome assembly GCF_044763255.1 of Streptomyces sp. NPDC096176. NCBI lineage: Bacteria > Bacillati > Actinomycetota > Actinomycetes > Kitasatosporales > Streptomycetaceae > Streptomyces > Streptomyces sp. NPDC096176. The sequence continues at coordinate 33,657 of NZ_JBIWFV010000007.1, forward strand.
CAGATAATGGCTCAGCTCGGTGTTCTGGCTCAGGGCGAAGACGTCCAGGAGGAGATCCGGGCCGTAGACGCGCGTTTTCGGCAATGCGGTGGTGCGCTGGAGCAGGCGGTTGGCCCAGACGACCGGCTGCCCGTCGGGGAGGTTGAGCGCCGCCGAGCGAAGGATCTCGCGAAGTTCCGGGTCCTGGTCCGCAAGGGCGAGGGTGTAGGCATTGCACAGATGCACGTCACTGCCGCGAAGGGCGTCGAAGTCGCGTCCTCGGTCCGTGTGCCGCACCCGGTCCGCGCGGCGCGCGTCACGGATCCGTTGGGCAAGGCTCACGACGCTGCGGGCCGCGCTCTCTCGGGTGTGTGCGGAGATGGGGACGCCCAGGCACCCGACCACCGGGACCGTTACCGCTTCCGTGAGGGGTTGCGCGCTCATCGGGCTCGGCGGGAACGGGTTGCGGCATTCAGACCGGGGTCGAGCCGGTCGCGCTTCGGCTCGGCGGCTTCGCCGAAGGCCGCGCGACGGCGGAAGTCCCCGATGGTCTCGCGCAGGCCGTGCTCCACCGGTGTCGTGGGATTCCAGTCCAGCAGTTCGCGAGCCAGCGTGATGCTCGGGCGGCGTTTCTCGGGATCGTCCTGGGGGCGGGGGATCAGCACGATCTCGGACGGGGACTCGGTGAGCTTGCTGATCCACTGGGCCAGCTCGAGCATGGTGATCTCGTGCGGATTGCCGAGGTTGACCGGCCCGCCGTGGCTGCTCTCGATCATCCGCATCAGCCCGTCGACGATGTCGTCGACGTAGCACAGGGACCGGGTCTGGCTTCCGTCCCCGGTGACCGTGATCGGCTCCCCCTGCAGCGCCTGGCGGATGAAGGTGGGGATGGCCCGCCCGTCGTCCGGACGCATCCTGGGGCCGAAGGTGTTGAAGATGCGCACGACCTTGGCGTCCACGCCGCGCTCCCTGCGGTACGCCATCGTCAGTGCCTCGCCGAAGCGCTTCGCCTCGTCGTACACGGAACGCGGCCCCACAGGATTGACGTGCCCCCAGTAGCTCTCCGGTTGCGGGTGCACCTGGGGGTCTCCGTACGACTCCGAGGTGGAGGTCATCAGGAAGCGGGCGCCCTTGGCGACGGCCAGGTCCAGAGCGTGCCACGTGCCGGTCGAACCCACACGCAACGTCTCCAGGGGCAGCCTCAGGTAGTCCGCGGGGGAGGCGGGCGAGGCCAGGTGGAACACGGCGTCCACCGGTCCGGGCACGCTCAGTGCCCCGGTGATGTCCCGGCGGTCGAACTGGAAGCGCGGGTTGCCCATCAGATGGGCAATGGATTCCGCGCTGGACGTCACGAGATTGTCCACGCACTGCACGGAGTGGTCTGCGGCGAGCAGGCGCTCGCACAGGTGGGAGCCGATGAATCCGGCCCCACCCGTCACTACAGCACGCATGAAGGTCCTCTCGACTGCCACGCCCGCGGGTCGGCGGCGGCAAGGTGATGTGTCATTGCCGAGGCCTGCCCCGACATCGTGTTTGCATCTATTGGTCGGTTATGGACTATTCGATACGTGAGGTGCGCGAATATGCCGCTGCGATGGGCATGTTTCCCTCGTTCAGTTGAAGAAGAGGGTGAGGTGGCTGCACCCGTCGCAGTGACGGTCGATCGCTGTCCCCCTTCGCACGGACGGGCGCGAGGCGGACGTCTGGCCGCCAAACGGACCATCGACGTGGTGGGCGCCGCCGTCCTGCTCCTGCTGCTCGCGCCGTTGCTGCTCGTGGCGGCCATTGCGGTGAAGGTGGACTCACCGGGGCCCGTCCTGTTCTGGCAGAAGCGCACGGGCTGGTACGGCAGGGAGTTCAACATACTGAAGCTCCGCACCATGCATGTCAGCTCGGAGGAGATGAGGGCGGCGCTCGACGCCCGCAACGAAGCCGACGGGCATCTGTTCAAGATCCGGGAGGACCCCCGTGTCACCACGGCCGGCCGCTGGCTGCGCCGCTGGTCGCTGGACGAACTCCCACAGCTGGTCAATGTGCTGATGGGACACATGTCGCTGGTCGGGCCACGGCCGCTTCCGGTGCACGACTCCTTGTTCGGCGAGGACGCCCGTCGGCGTCTGCTGGTACGGCCTGGCCTCACCGGGCCGTGGCAGATCGGCGGCCGGTCCGACCTCGGCTGGGAGGAGGCGCTCCGCCTGGACCTGGAGTACGTGCACGCCTGGTCGATCCGTACGGACCTGAACATCCTCGTCCGGACGCTGCCCGCAGTCGCGCGCGGCGACGGCGCGTACTGAAGCGGCGTGAGCCGCACGCTGCCCGACGAAGGGAGACGCCAATGCCGCGTCCGGAAAAGGGCTTCGCGCTTCGCACGGCGGGCAGAGCGGGGCGATGGTGCCGTCGCCGCCCTGCCCTGACCCTGATGTGCGCCGCCGCGGGAATGATCCTGGCCGGCGCCGCCTGGATCGTCGTCACCGGCATGCTCGCCCGCCAGGAACTGCTGGCCGCTCAGCGCAGCCTCGACTCGCTGCGGCACCATGCCGCAGCAGGGGCGCCCGCGGCGGATGCCGCGCCGGTGACGCGAACACCCGAGGACGCCGTGCACCAGGCGGCGACGCATGCGGCCAGAGCACATCGCCTCACGACCGGACCGGCCTGGTATCCCGCCGCGCACATGCCCGTCCTCGGTGGTCCCGTCCGTACCGTGCGCGGTGCCGCGGAGGCGGCCGACCGGTTGACCCGCGACGTGCTCTCGCCCCTGGCGGGCACAGCCGGCGAACTCGTCGCCGGCGCCGGGGAGGACGGCGGCCACCTGGACCTCTCCGCGCTGCGCCGTGCCGGCCCCGCCCTGCTCGAGGCCTCCCGCAGCGCCTCCGACGTGCGCAACGAGGTGGCCGGCCTGCCCCGCAGAACCTGGCTGCCGGCCGTCGACCGGGCGCGGGCCCGGCTCGCCAAACAGCTCGACCGCATCGTCCCGGCGACCGTCGACGCCGCCGCGGCGGCACGTGTGATGCCCTCCATGCTCGGGGAGAACGGTCCGCGACGGTATCTGGTGGTCTTCGAGAACACCGCGGAGGCGCGCGGCACCGGTGGGCTGCCCGGTGCGTTCGCGATCCTCACCGCGGACCGGGGCCGGCTGGGGTTCGAACGCTTCGGCAACGACACCGAACTGTCGAACCTCCGCGCGCCTGTCGATCTGGGAGCCGAGTACGCCGCACTGTACGGCCGTCACGCCCCCACCCGTGTCTGGGAGAACTCCAATGTCAGTCCGCATTTCCCGTACGCGGCCCGCATCTGGACCACCATGTGGCGGGAGCGCATGGGCCAGAAGCTGGACGGCGCGTTCGCCCTCGATCCCAGTGCGCTTGCGGGCCTGCTGATCGCCGCCGGCCCTGCCCGACTTCCCGGTGGAACCTCGATCACCGCCGGCAATGTGGTGGACCTGACCGAGCGCACCAGTTACGCGGCCTACCCGGACACCGTCGAACGAAAGCGGTTCTTCCTCGACGTCGCCCGTGCCACATCGGAGGTGCTGCTGGAAAGTGCCGACGATCCGACGCGACGCTCGGCGTTGTTCGCCGCCCTGCGCGGGCAACTGCGGGAGGGCCGGGTCAAGGTGTGGAGCGCGCATCCGTCCGAGCAGCGTGAGCTGAGATCGCACCCCTTCGGTGGGGTGCTGCCCGACGGTCCCGGTCCCTTCGCCGGACTGGTCGTCAACAACGCGGCCGGCACCAAACTCGACTACTACCTGGACCGCCGCATGGACTGGGCATCCGGGCGGTGCACGGCGGCCGGACGTGAGGTGACCGTGACCGTACGCCTGACGAACAGGGCGCCGGGCTCCGGTCTCCCCGCCTACGTCACGCAGCGAGTGGACCATCCGCCCTACACGATCCGGCCCGGTGACAACCGCCTGCTGGTCTCGTACTACGCGACCAGGGGAGCGCGGCTGACCGAAGCGACCGTGGACGGACGACCGGCCCTGCTGAACCAGTTGACCGAACGCGGCCACCCGGTCTTCACCTTTGACATGGAGCTGCCTCACGGCGCCACGCGCACTCTGGTGCTGAACCTGGTGGAGCGCCCCTCGGAAAGCCCGCCAGTCCTTTTCCACCAGCAGCTCGTGCAGCCTTTGCAGGCCATGGCACGGCCGCCCCGGCCGTGCAACGCCTGACCGCTGGGCCTCCGGAACCATGCCGGTCCCCGAGTCTGCCCCGTTCCCGTGCCTCGCCCGTTCCGGCGTCGCGTTCTCGCGTTTCGCCCGGTCCCCGTGTGCTGGCCGGGGCCTCGTGTCCGGGGCCCCCGCGGCGTCATCCGCGACTGTCGTGCGGAGGGGCCGTAACGGCGGCGGCGATGTGCTCCACCGACTCGGCGATCCGCAGGGCGACCTCCCGGGCCGCCTCCGCAGGCGCGCCGTGCGGATCGGCCACGTCGTCGTCGTCCGCCCCGTTCGCGCTTCCCCGTCGCGCTGCCGCGCCCCTTACCAGCGCCGCGGCTCTCTCGGCGGGGTCCGTCACACCTGCGGCGTCCTCCGGCCTCAGCAGTCGGGCGAACTCACGCAGCGTGAAGGCCCGCCGGAGTGCCCACAGCGGGGAGAGCCGCACGGCCGCCTCGCGGTGTTCCGCCGCAGCGCCCAGGAGGAGGTCGGAGTCCTCCACGTGGACTGCGGTCAGCCGGCGGGCGAGGGCGCCGCGGGGATCACCGCCCAGCTCGACCAGGAGGGATGCGGCGAGGGGGTCCATCGGGGTTCCGGTCGTGCCGACGGTGCCTGCGCTGCTCACCTCGAACCTTCCGGGGAAGGCGGCGAGCCGGGCTCTCAGCAGGCGCTCGGCCAACGGTGAGCGGTGCAGATTTCCCGTACAGACGAAGAGCAGGCGGAAGGGCCGGACCACCCGTTCCGGGGCCGGCGCGGAGAGGGAAGGGAGCACAGCGGAATTATCTTGCCGATGATGGACGTTCGCCGCCCGCCTCGCCGGGCGGGGCGACGCGTGACGTCCGCGGCCCGGCAGATCGACCGCCGTCGGCGGGCAAGGGAAGACCCCGGTCGGCGGGGGGACCGACCGGGGCCGTTCGGAGGGACTGCGGAGGGCGGTCGCCTCTCGGCGAAAGGCTCCATGGGGCTTCATCCCCATGGGCAATGGGTGAGGCTCGGGGACCCTGCCCCCTCCGCGGCCACGCATGGATGAACGGTCGACCATGGGGGTTTGTTCCTAGGGGGCACCCGGCGGAAGGCGTGGTTCCGGTCACGTTCCCGGAGCCGGTCCGGAGCCGGTGGCGGGACTCCCGACCCGTGAAGCCGCGCCCCTTCCGCGCCCGCCGACGCCGACGGCCCGCCGCCGCCGGTGCCGTGCGGTACCGGGGGCGGCGGGCCGTGACCGACGAGGTCTCCGGGCGGTCAGCCGGTCAGCTGCTCGTACGCGGGAAGCGTCAGGAACTCCGCGTAGTCGGCGTCGAGCGAGACGTACCACAGCAGGTCGAACTCGCACCCGTGGTGCCGACCCGTGGCGACCATGCCGCTTCGTTCCGCTCACGACGCAACTCCGGATGGCCGGGCGGGTACGGCAGGGCCCGTGTTCAAGGAGACACCGAGCCGCTGGACGTCCATCTGATCCTGCGCAGAGACAGCCGCGACGGGCCGGAGGTCCTGCTGTCACGTCGAGCCGGCGCCGTCTACGCCGCGGGGCTGTGGCACCTGCCGTCCGGGCACTTGGACGGCCCGCACGAGGACGTCGTCACCGCCCTGGTGCGCGAGGCACTGGAGGAGACCGGCGTCGTCATCGCCCCGCCGGACGTGCGGGCCGCCGTCACTGTGCACCACCGCGCACCGAGCGGTTCCTCCCGCACCGGCGTCTTCTTCGAGGTCCGACGGTGGAAGGGCGAGCCTCGGATCGCAGAGCCGGACCTCTGCGACGCGATGGACTGGATGCGCCTCGCTGCTCTGCCCGCCGGGATGGTGGCGTACTGCCGTGCCGGGCTGGACGCTTACGGGGCGGGTACACGGCTCGCGGTCCACTTCCAGCTGCCCGGCGACGCGATCGCCTACGACCCCGGCGCCGAGCGCCTCCGCATCGTGCCGGACGTGAGCACACCAGCGCCGTAGGATCACCCCATTCCGCGCTCGTGGTGTTCGCGGAGCGGGCGCCGGGCAATGGGAGCACCGTGTGAACGGCGTAGATGGATATCACCGATCTGAGCCGGGCGGGCTCCACTCTCGTGGTCGGTGGTCGGTGGTCGGTGGCTGTGGTCGAGGGCTTCCATGGCTTGTCTCACGGATCCGCGATGCCCGAGTCATTGGTGGAAACAGGTCCTGCGGGCTGGGGTTCCCCGCCAGAGGTCTCGGACTCCGATCTGGCCTGGTTGGAGCATGGCGACAAGGTGCGGAAGCCGTTGGGGTACACGGCGGAAGAACGACTCGAAAACATACCGGTCACTGGATGTTGCGGGGGCGGGACGTTCGTGACGTCGACCTGCCCTGGCCGACGCGCGAAGCAGCGAGGTGGCGGCGGCCGGGCACGGCGAGCACCGGGTTGGACTCCGCCAAAGCACGCTGTGGGACAGACGACGCCGACACGTTCGACGTGCTCCACTCGATCAAGACCGCCGACGGACGAATGGACCGTGACCGTCTGCCATTAGGGGCGCGGCGCTATGGCCCAGGCCATGGTCTGGGCCGTTGCGCAACGCGGTCGGCCGGTCGGTCCGGTCAGGTGTCGGGGCGGAAGAATCGGACAGGATGGGCCGAGTGACGCTTTCCGATGCCGTGTACCTGGCCGTGGGGATTTGCCGCCGTGCTGCCGCTGTCGGTGCCGGTTGTCGAGCCGGAGCGACACCGGCTCTGGGTGGAGCACGGGACCGAACTGTGCGTCATCGTGTCCTTGATGGGCGCCGGACTCGCCCTCAACCGCCCGGTCGGTGGGCGCACGTGGGCGGGGCCTTGGCGGCTCGTGGGCGTCAGTCTGCCGCTGACCATCGCGGCGATGGTCGGGGTCGCGGCGTTGCTGCTGGAGTGGCCGCTCGCGCCGGCCTTGTTGCTGGCGGCCGTACTGTCGCCCACCGATCCGGTGCTGGCGGCGGAGGTGCGGGTGGGTGAGCCCACGGACGCCGAGGACGACGAGGACGAGGTCCGGTTCGCTCTGACCGCCGAGGCGGGCCTGAACGACGGGCTCGCTTTCCCCTTCGTGCTGGCCGCCCTCGCCATCGCGACGGCGGGCCAGGAGCCGGGGGCGGGCTGGATCGGGGACTGGTTCGTCGTGGACGTGTTGGCCCGGACCGCCGTCGGTGTCACAGTCGGCGTTGTCACGGGATGGCTGTTGGGCCGGATGTTCTTCCGGGCGCGGCCGTCATCGCTGCGGCTCTCCGAGCACATGGAGGGGTTCGTCGCGCTGGGCGCCACGTTCCTGGCGTATGGTGCCGCCGAGCTGCTGCACGGCTACGGGTTCCTCGCCGTCTTCGTCACCGCCTGCACGATCAGGGCCGCCGAGCGGAGCCATGGATATCACAAGGTGCTGCACGAGTTCACCGAGCAGATCGAGCGGCTGCTGACGGTCTTCCTGCTGTTCCTCCTCGGGGGGTACCTCGTGGTGTACGGCTTGCCGTCCCTGACCTGGCAGGGAGCCCTCGTCGGGCTGCTCCTCGTCCTGCTCGTCCGGCCCGTTGCCGGATGGGTGGGTCTGCTCGGTGCGGACACCGGCTCGCGCGAACGCCTGGTCACGGCCGTGTTCGGGATCCGCGGCATCGGATCGCTGTACTACCTCGCCTACGCGCTGGGCCACAGCGACCAACTCACCGGCCATGCAAAGCAGCTGTGGTCCGTCGTCGCCTTCACCGTACTGCTGTCCGTCTTCCTGCATGGCGCCGCCGCCACCCCGGTAATCCGCCACCTCGATCGGCTCCGCCGCTCCGCATCTCCGCCACCGTGAACACGCACGCTGCCCTGTTCGCCGGCCGGGACACCGTGAACACGGCTGCAGCGACGGTAGAGGGTGGCTGGCTCATGGAGGTGTGCTCCCTGCGGTGCGGGGAGCGGCTCACGTGCCGGCCCCGCTGATGTGGTTCAGGCTTGGCCGGTCTCGAAGCGGCTGACCTTGCGGTCGGTGACGGTGAAGGCCCACCGGGTTCGCATGCTGCACGACAAGTACCGCCGCCTCGTCCGCGCGCCAGGCGTGAAGACTCTCAGGGTGACGCTCCGTAGCAGGTGGCGATCGCAGCGGCGCGGTTGCGCAGGGAGGTGCGCAACCACTGCGGGGCCAGGGCTTCCGCGTCCGTGGCGAGCTGCCACAGCGCCCATTCGGCGTGTCGTGAATCTTGGTAGGTCACCTCCAGCCGCAGCCGGCCGTCTGCGTCGGCTTCTTCGGCGCAGACGGCCAGTGCGGTGCCCACCAGGTCCTCCCGCCGCGCCGGGTCCACCCGTACCAGCACGGTGACTTGGTCGCCGCCGGTCCGAAACTGTGTGCCGCGTTCCTGCCAGGCCCGGTCCAGATCGACCCGGTCTGCTCGCTGTGCGGGTTCGGCGAGCTCCTCGGCGGCCAACATCCGGGACAGCCGGTAGGTGCGGTCCGCGCCAGACCTCGTGGCCATCAGGTAGCCCTGGTCTCGTACCGTGACCAGGCCGATCGGGTCCACCGTGCGCCACTGTGGCGTCTGGCCTGTGGCGGCGTAATGGATGCGCAGCTTGTGTCCGGCGAACACTGCGCGCCGGACCTCGGCCACTATGGCGTCGGGCACCTCCTCAGCGACCACGCGGCGCGAGAGGAGGTCGGTCTCCGGGTCGATGAGCAATCGCTCCGCCACGCCGGCCGCGGTGTCCCGATGGCTTTCGGGTAGCGCGTCAACCACCTTGAGCATGGCGGAAGCGAGCGCCGAGCCGAGGCCGAATACTTGCGCGCCGCGCCGTGATCCGGCGACCAGCAGGGCTAGCGCCTCGTCGTGGTTCAGCCCGGTGAGCTCTGTCTGGAAACCGGGCAACAACGCGAACCCGCCGTGCCGGCCCCGTTCGGCGTAGACCGGGACACCGGCTGCGGACAGCGCCTCCATGTCGCGCAGCACGGTGCGGGTGGATACCTCCAGCTCGCGGGCCAGCGTGGCCGCGGACAGCCGACCGCGCCGGCGCAGCAGGAGCACCAGCGAGACGAGCCGGTCCGCGCGCATGCGAGAACGTTAACCCAATACATGACCAAGGGTGTCGTGATTCGTTGGGAGGCTTTCAACACGACGTCAACGATGGGCGGCTGCCCAGCCGATGGACGTACGTACTCCCAATGAATCGAATGGAGCTGATGTGGCTGTGGAACGAACGGCGGTCAACCCGGTGACGTGGTCGGTGGAGATGGGGTTCAACCAGGGCGAGGTCGTCTCCGGACACACACGGACCCTCTACATCTCGGGGCAGACCGCGATGAGCGGCGACGGCAAGCCCCAGCATGCCGGTGACATGGCAGCGCAGTTGGCGCTGAGCCTCGACAACCTGGAGGCCGTGCTCGGCGAGGCCGGCATGACTCTCGTGAACCTCGTCCGACTCAACGTCCACACGACCGACGTCGATCTGCTCTTCCAGCACTACGGCGGGCTGGCGGCGCGGTTGGGCGCCGCCGGGGTGGCGCCGACCACCACGATGCTCGGGGTGACACGGCTGGCGATACCCACCCTGATGGTCGAGCTCGAAGGGACCGCCGTCGCGTGATGTGACCTCGCCGCCCTCCGCTGCTCGTGCCGGTTGAACCGGCACGAGCAGCAGGCAGGTGGGTGATTTACGGTGCCCGGATGGTGACGATCGGCGTCCATGGCTTCGACGCGAGTCGTTCCTGAACGACTGCGGCACGCGGACGTCCGCCTGCTGCTCGACGTACGCCGGCGCCGCGGTGTCCGCGGACCCGGGTACGCCTGGGCGAACTCACGCCGGCTGCAGGCGGCCCTCGTCCATGCCCCATCGCCTACGAGCACCACCCCGAACTCGCCCCGACCACCGAGTCGCGAGCTCCAGTGCGCCGAGGATGACCGCCAAGGGGTCGGCAAGCGCTCACGCCGCGAGCTTGTAGCCGCCCTGCGCTGTCCGCGACTCGTGAGACCAACGCGAGCGCCTGCGCGTGACTGAGGCCCGCGCGACCGGCCGGCTCTGCGGCAATGTGGGTGTCAGCGACCGCGATCAGCGGTTCGAGCAACTCGGGGGAAGGGCCCGTACGCGGCGACCGGGGCTACGACCACGACAACTACCGCCGCCTCGTCAAGGGGATCGGCGTGAAGTCGCTGAACGCCCGCCGCGGCATCGAGCACGGCACCGACTGCCCGCCCAACGGTGGTTGGTGGAAGGCGCGTTCGCCCGTCAATACCGGTTGCGCCGCCAGCGGATCCGCTGGGAGGTCCGCGACGACATCCACGAAGGCCGCCGCCCCACGACCCGAAAGAGAGCCTGGTTCTGCCCTGCACGGACCCTTACCCCCGCTGCCCCAGCGTGGTTCAGTGGCCGCGCACGCACCAGGAAGGTCGCATTCTCGGTGCGGTCGAGTGCCTCGGTGCGGGCCGAACGAATGACGCAGCGGGCACCAAGTCGCCACTCGCCTCCTCTGCCCCGGGCCGCAGCCTGGGCGGGCGGCGCCCGCTGTCAGTGCCGCCTGGCAAGATCGGAGTCATGACCAGCAGCACCGGTACTCCCGTCCCGCTCCCGGCCAACCACCGGATCTCCGAGACTTATGCCGACTGGGCACGCATCCGGGCTCCGCACGCGGAGCCCGGCGCCCGCGCCGTCCTCGAAGAGGCGGACCGGCACCGGGGGCGGGCCTGGGAGAAGCCCGGTCGGTTCGTGGACGGCATGGAGCGCGTGGCCCGTGACCTGCCGGCTGCCCATCTGCCCTGGTTCTGGGACACCATCGGCCACTGGCTGCTGGAAACGCATGGCCGTTCCGCCGCCCGCGCGTACAGCCAGGCACGCGCCGCCGAACGCACTCACGGACTGCGCGTCGACCCCGATTGGCGGCAGGCGAACGTGTTGCTGTTCGCACGCTTCGGCGCCTTGCCCGCCACCGAACTCAGCGGCCACTCGAAGTGGCTGGTCGGTGCGCTCGAACCGGCGGACGCACACCGTGAGTTCGTCCGCATGCTGACGGTCTGGGCGGCGTCCCCCGGCGCGCTGCCCGCAGACCTGGCCCGCCGTGTCCGTGACTCGGCCCGTGCGGCCGGCCTCGGCATCGAGGAGGAGGCGCGGGTGCTGGGCGAGTTGCTGGCCGCGGCTCGCGGGAAGGCTGTTCCGGACCGGCTGCTCGAGGCGGCCGTCGGCCCGCTCACCACGCACCCGCCGACCGACGACCAGGCCACCGCCCTGCTCGACATGTTCCCCGAGTCGAAGAACAACGCGGCCGCTTGGCTGCGGTTGCTCATCGGATGCGGCGCCGCCGATGCAGCCGCTGACGGCCGGATCGCCCCCGAGGGCGGTCTCGGCGACTGGCTGCGCCGCTACTCGGCCGCCTACTCGCACCGCACCGTCGCCGGCGGCGGCGTGACGCGCCAGCCCATGCCTGCCGAACTGTTCGCCCTGGTGGGCCGGTTCGCCCCGCTGTTGCGTGCGGCCGGTACGCCGGTCAGGCTGCACGAGGACCGCTACCGATGGCCGCACCTGGACGCCGACCTGGTCGACGTGTGCCTCGCCGAGGGCATACCGGTCGAGGACCCAGGCCCTTCCATCGGCATCGAGTTCTGGGACGAGCACTCGCAGCGCGATCTCAAGGCGCTGGCTGCGGACCCCGTGTTCGGGCCCCGGCTGGAGGGCACCGTGCACGCCGGGCTCCGTAACGGCGGCGGCACGGCCATCAGCCGGCTCCAGGGGAACCCCGGCATCACCGCCGAGGTGCACACCCGCGTCGAGAAGCTGATCGGGGCTCTGCGCGGCGGCGGTCTCGCCGCCGCCGACGAGGCCGTCGACGAACTGCACGACCTCCTCGACCGGCCCACCGCCATCGCACTCGACGGCATCGAGGAGGCCCTCGACACCCTCGACCTCACCGGACCCCTTGTCCGCGCCCTGCGCGCCGGGCTGCCCGAGGAACTGGGATGGCCCGCGCTGGAGGAGGCTCTGGCCGAGTTCCGTCCCGACGAGACCGTGCATGTCACCTGCACCTGGCCGGTGCTCACCGTGTACGGGGACGCGCGTGCCATCGCTGTCGACCACGCCGGTCGGCGTGGTGACCACTCGCTGGAGCTGCCCGATTCGGGCCGCGGTCACACCGTTCACTGGGTCGGTGGCCAGTTCCTCGTCGCTTGGACCGAGGACGGCGAGGGCAACTGGAACGGAAGCGCCTACTGGTCCGACCGACCCGGCGAGATCTTCGCGCCTGAAGAGACGTACGGACTCCGCCCCTACGGCGGCAGCATCCAGGGCGGCCTCGGCTATCAGTTCGCCACCTTTGACGGCGAGGGCCGGTACGACGGGGAACGCATACTTCGTGCAGGCGGCCGCGAGGGCATCGGCCACCGCGACTACCAGATGAGCGACGGCCGCACCGTCTGGAGCTCCGAGGTGTTCGGCGAGCGCCGTAACGGTTGGGCCCGTCTCGACCCGGACACGGGCACCCCCACGGGTGAACGCACCCTGCCCGCCTTCCACCTGCCCGCCGAAGTGCCGCCCGGCACCGCGCCCTTCGCCGACCACCGGATCCTCGCGTGGCTGCCGCAAGGGGTTGTGAACTCCCCGCTCGGCCAGGACGGGCGGCTCACCGGCTGCCGCGTTCACCACCGCACCCCGTATCCCGGGCCGTCGCCCCGCGAGTTCGTGCTGGAATCCGTCGACGGCCGTACCGCCTCCTACCGCAGCCGCCGTTGGGGTCGCCGCCCCTGGGGCATCATCGGCTTGCCATTCGGCGGGGAGGACGCCGTCCTGGCCGGCGAGACGACGGTTCGCTGCCACGCCGCCGAGGACAGTTCGCTGCTCTGGCAGGTCCGTGGCTTCCCAGGCAGCCGTGACGGGTCACCGGTGCGCGCGACTCTAGGCGAGCAGTCCGGGCCCGTTCCGCCGCCCGCCTACTGGCACTTCCTCACCCCGCGCGACGAGGCTTCCTCCAAAGCGCTGCGCGCCGTCACCGACACCGCGGTACGCCGACTGCTGGGCCCGAGGACCAGCAGCTGCGACAGCGAGTCACATCCCCTGCCCGGCGTGACCGACCCCCGGATCCGGGCCGGCGTCGCCCGCGCCGTCCGGCTCGCGGCAGACGTGCTGCGCCGCCGACGGGAGCTGTCCCACCGCGTCGCCGTCATGCGGTCGGGCCCGGTGGTCGATCTCCCCGACCCGGTGCCAGACACCCAACTCGTCCCGGCACTGCACGATCTGCTGCCCCAGCTCCGCGCCTACGAGGAGAAGCCGTCGCAGCCGCAGCCCGCCCTGCTCACGGCGGTCGCCGCCGACGGCCGGTATCTGCGCGGCGAAATCGACGACGAGGTCCGGGTGCTCGCGCTGCCCGCCACCCCGCCCAAGTGGGCAGCGCTGGTCGGCCGCATCGATGCCGTGGCCTGGCGGGCCGCGGTCGCCGCCACCCCCGACGGGCAACGGCAGGCCCTCACCGCCCTGCTGGAGGTGTGGAGCCGACAGCCGTTCGCCGAGCCCGGCAGCGCCTGGCGGACCGGCCGCGCCCCCGACCAGCACATCGCCGAACTGCGCGCGACTGCCGCGGTGGCCTCGGGGCAGGTCCGCAGCGGCCTCGCCCCCTTCCTTCAGCGCGCCGCCGAACCGGTGCCCGCCGACGCCGAGGGATGCGAGACCCACACCATCCCGTTCGACGACACCACCCGGCTCCCCGTCCTGCTGGCCGTGCTGGCCACGCACGGTCCGCTGCCGATTCCCGACGAGGCAGTGGATCTGTTCCGTTGGCGGACGGGGGTGCCGCGGCCGATCGCGGCCCTGGCACTCGACGGTTTCGCCGGCAGCGCCGACTACGACGCGCACCGCAAACTGCTCCGCGCCAAGCCGTACAGGGCGGACCAGGCCACTTCATTGGCGTACGACGAGTTCCGGCGACGCCTCGGCCCGGCCGGCCGGCGCACCGTGCTGGCGGCCGCCCTGCCTGCGGATCCAGCGCAACTGTGGGCGCCCGGCGGCCCGACCGCTGCTGCGGACCGGATGGCCGATGCCTGGGCCGGGCTCCTCGGCACCGAGCCGTACACCGACGACAGCAGCCACGCTTCGTCTCTGGCCGCCGATCGCGGCCTGCCGGAGACATGGGCCACGGCCCTGCTCACCGGCCGGCTCCCCGAGCCCCTCGACGCCGACGGGGTACAGGCCGCGGCGACCGCCATTGCCTGGGCGCTCACCGAGCGCCCGGTCGGCGACCCGGCCACGGCCGGCGCCCGGGCGCTCGTCGACCAGTTGACGAACGCCCCCGCGACTCTCATGGCCGACCTGCGCCGACTGGCGGACCGGTCCACCACCACGCCCGTCCCGCCCGGCCAGTACGAGACGAACCCGCTGTTCAGCGTCCCGGCTCTGGTGGACGAGGCCGCGACGACCCTCGGAGTCGGCCGCGACGCGGCCGCTCTCCACCTCCAACTGCACGCCCTCGAACGCCCGGCGGACCGCACCGTGCGCCGCTGGAACACCTGGACCCTCGACCACCACCGCGCCGTCCGCAAGGAGCTCGCCACGGCCAAAGCCCCCCGCCCCGCACCCGTGTCCGCCCCGTCGGACGAGCGCACAGTTGTCCCGCTCCCCGCCCACGAGCGCTTCGCCCTCGCCTGGGCGGCACGGGTACGGTGACGGCGCGGCTCACGGTTTCGCGGCCACGGGATTGCTCTGCGGCCGCGGATCTCCACGGGACGTGGCCGCAAAAGGCGGTATGGCTCAGTGCCACCACATCACGACGAACAGGCTTCGCTGTGCGGCTTCCGGCAGACGAACGCGGGCCGGTTGCGGGCCCGTTGTCATCTCTGCGCGGCTCCCTGGGACTTGCCCCGTGTACGGATCATTCGAGGCCGCGCCAGATGTTGTCGAAGGCGGCTTGCTCGACACCTCGTCGTTGCCGCTCTGCCTCCAGTTCCTGCAGCGCGTCGTTGACTCCTGCCACCACCGTCGCCACGACGTGGTCCACATCGTCCGGTGGGTCTCCGGTCTGCTGCTCGCCCCGAAACCCGAGGCTTTCAGCGAGAGCGACGAGCACAGGCTCGGCGGCTGCCCAGCGCTCCGCCGCGTGGCTTCGGGAGGGTGAATCGGCGAGGACCTTCCGGCCGCCCCGGAAGTGATGCTTGCCCTGCCGCACGACGGCCCCTTCCGCCTCGAGGGCAGCGAGGTACTTGTCGGCCAGGGAGTTACCTCTGCGCCACAGCCAGTCGCTGACCGATTCGAAGGGTTCACGACGAACGAATGAGGCGGCAGCCTCCTCCAGGAGCCGATCCGCCGGTGCGGGCAGGTGGCCCGGCACGATGCGACCGCCGTCCAATCGGCCGGCCGGGATCTTCAAGAGATCGATCAGTTCGGCTCCCGCGAGCGCGAGCGACAGGTCACCTGATTCCACGGGGCGGCTGGGTTGCCCCGCATCGAGGGCGACGATCAACAGGTCCCGCGGCGTGGTCATGAGAAGCCTCACGTTCAAGCGTCGACGTCGTCATGTCGTTGAGGTGTCCCCCGCCGGATTGCAGGACCGCCCGGCCTCTGCGGCGACCGGGGGTCTCGACGATCGCTGAACTGATGTCCGAATTTGAGTTTACGCAGCGTGCTAGGTGCCTGCATCCCGCCCGTGTGCCGGATCACCGTCTCGCCGCCACGACGAGGTGCGACGACGCCGCGCCCGGAGGACGCACCGGGTGCCGGACCGGTCGCACCGGCCCGGCACCGTCACAACGGCAGCGCGTCACGCCGCCACTGCGACCGGCACGCCGCCAGGGTCAGCGGCCGATCTTCTTCTTGATCCGCTTGCCCTCGGGGGACTCCGCGAGGGTCTTCCACAGCTTGGCCGAGCTGGTGGAGGTGTAGACGCCGGGGGCGCCCTGCTCACCGCAGCCCTCGCCGTACGACACGATGCCGATCTGGTACGTACGGCCGGAGACCTTGCGGAACAGCGGACCGCCGCTGTCGCCCTGGCAGGAGTCCTTGCCCTCCACGCCCGCGCAGACGTTGACGGACTTGTTGTAGCCCGGGTACGTCGCCGTGCACTCGGGGTGCGAGAGCAGCGGCACGTTCACTCCGCGCAGCCGGTCGGGGTAGTTGGGCAGCTCGGTGTCCGTGTTGCCCCAGCCGATGACCTTGGCCTTGGCGCCGGGGCGCAGGAGGGCGTCGGTGCCGACCGTCGGCAGCTTGACGGAAGCGATGTCCTTGACCGGCTTCGCCAGCTCGAGGAGCGCCAGGTCATATGCCTCGTCGCCCTTGAGGTAGCGGGGGTGCGAGACGATGCCGGTCACATTGCGGAGTTGTCCCTGCCGCTTGTTGGACAGCACCGTGCGGCCGACGGTGACCTCGATGTCCTTCGCCTTGGTGCCCGTCACGCAGTGGGCGGCGGTCATGACGACGTCGGGGCTGATCAGGCTGGCGCCGCAGAACTGACGCTTCACCGGGCTCTCCGCGCCCTTGACCAGCACGGCCGCCATCCAGGGGTAGGCGGAGTCGGACTGCTCCACACCGCCGATGATCCTGATGCCGGGCTTGCTCCGTTCGTCGGAAGGCGCCGCCTGGGCCGTTGCCGCGGCCGTGACGACGAGCGCCAGCGCCGCACTCGACGCCAGTCCGACGGAGGCTATCCGGCGGGCGTGGCGACGGGGCAGAAAGTCTCTCATGGGGGGTTGGTCTCCATTTCCGGGTCGGTCGCCAAAGGGCCGGGCTGTTACGGTCGTTGGCCCTTCGGCACGTTGCCGTGATCTCAGACCGTGGAAATGCCGCCGAGGTTCACTCGGCGGCAATATTTCCCCGGCGGACGTCCCCCAGCCCGCTTTGGGGCCTGGTCCGCGTCGACGCCGAACTGCCCAACAGGCCCTGTTGGGCAGGGATTTTGTGGTTGCTTCACACCGACCGGCGCGTACCGGGGCAGCCCTGCGCGCTGCGACGACAGGCGCGGCCTATCAGCAACAGGCGTCGGGTGGCGGAGGTTTCGCGCCGACAGGGTTCTTGTCACCGACCGGGAAGGGCCCGTGGATTCCGTGACAGATGCGCCTGGCGAGTTCGGCACGCTCTCTGTGAAGCCTGCTCTGTGCCTCGATCCCGCGCCGAAACTCGGGGTTGTCGTAGAGGCGGAGCAGGTGACGCGTCATCGGGATGCGTCCGAAGGAGGCGATCGCTGCTCCGAGCTTGGTGGGCTTGCCGTTGCGGGTGAGGATCCGCAGGGCATCGTGTGCGCTGACAGCACCGTGATGGATCGATCCGATCACACGCAGAATGTCGTCCCAGTGTTCGGCGATCTGCTCGAGGTCGATGTGTCGCCGTGTCGCGTCCTGGAGAGGTCCCTAGTTTAGGACTTGTCCGGCCGATCATGGTCTCGGCTACTGAGGCATGGCGGGGGCTGCAGCTCGTCGAGGGCGTGGTGGGCCCACGATCTCGTGTGCCAGGGTGGCGGTATGGATTGGCAGTCTGAGAGCCCGGAACTCTGGGCGTTTCTGGAGTCCCTGCACCGCGGGGACATCCTGTCCGGCACCGTCGCGGCGATCGAACGGTTCGGGGTCTTCGTGGCCCTGGATGACGGGCCTGCCCATCCGCTCTTCCCCGGTGTCGGGTTCATCGTCATCCCCGAACTGTCCTGGCGGCACATCGACGCTCCCACCGATGTTGTTCAGGTAGGCCAGCGTGTCTCGTGCGAGTTCCTCCAGTTCGACACCTACAACGCGGAGGCCAGACTGTCCTTGAAGGCACTGGAGCCCGACCCGCTCCAGGCTTTCGCCGACCGCACAGCAGTGGGCCAGGAACTCCGTGGGACGGTTGAGAAGACGGTTTCCAGCGGCGCCTTCGTCGATCTCGGGGACGGGATTGTAGGGCTGCTCCCCTTCAGAGAAGCCCACGGTCGGCCTGTTGTAAGTCCGCTGGAAGACTTCGAGGTCGGAGAGGAGATCACCGTCGTTGTCACAAAGATCGACCCGCCGACGCGCCGGGTCCTCCTCTCCAGGCCGCAGGGCGGCCGGCATGAAGGTGTCTCGCCAGCCACGTGACGGCCGGCGTGTCCCAGCCGTT
Source organism: Streptomyces sp. NPDC096176 (assembly GCF_044763255.1). Taxonomy (NCBI): domain Bacteria; kingdom Bacillati; phylum Actinomycetota; class Actinomycetes; order Kitasatosporales; family Streptomycetaceae; genus Streptomyces; species Streptomyces sp. NPDC096176. Next base: position 51,754 of record NZ_JBIWFV010000007.1, read on the forward strand.
GAATAGAGCATGGGGCGGGGTGATCCGAGTGATGCCGAGTGGGAACGGCTGCGGCCGTTCCTGCCGGTCAGCAACAGGCGTTGTGGCCGGTGGCGGGATCACCGGCAGGTGATCGACGGGATTCTGCACCGGGTGCGGACCGGCGTGCAGTGGCGTGACCTGCCCGAAGGGTTCGGGCCGTGGAAGACCGTCTACGAACGGCACCGGCTGTGGTCAGCCGACGGGACTTGGGAGCGTCTGCTCCAACAGGTCCAGGCCGCAGCCGACGCCGCAGGCGAGATCGACTGGGACGTCTCGGTCGACTCCACGTGCGGGCGCATCAGCATGCGGCGGGCGCTCGCACCGACCCACCGCCGGCGCCCGGCTCAAAGGGGGCCGAGGAGCCAGAACATCAGGACGAAGCGCCGTGGCAGAGTCTGTACGCCCGCCTGGTGGAGGTGGTGCTGGAGGTGAGGGCCTGGGCCGTTCACGGGGCGGGTTCACCACCAAACTCCACCTGAGCGCGGACGGCCTCTGTCGCCCGCTGTCTCTGATCGTCACATCAGGTCAGCGGGCGGATTGCACCCAGTTCAAGCCGGTCCTGGAGAAGATCCGCGTCCCGAAACTCGGGCCGGGCCGGCCCCGCAAGAAGCCTGACAGCGTCGCCGCCGACAAGGCATACAGCAACGGGCCCGTCCGGATCTACCTGCGGTGTCGGGGCATCCGGCACACGATCCCGGAGAAGACCGATAGCCAGGCCGCCCGCCAGCGCAAGGGCTCACGCGGCGGGAGGCCGCCCAGTTTCGACGAAGAGCGGTACAAGAAGCGCAACACCGTCGAGCGCGCCATCAACAGGCTCAAGCAGCACCGGGCAGTGGCTACCCGCTACGACAAGCGCCGTTACGTCTACCTCGGCACCGCCACGGCCGCAGCCCTCACCATCTGGCTCCGGACATGATCGGCCGGACAAGTCCTAGTCGGCCTCCCCCAGGTAGCTCAGGGCTTGGCGGAAGTCATCGAGGGCAGGTCTGAACTCGCCGGCGGCGGTGTGGAAGGTCGATCGGTCGATCAGGCTCCTGGCCATTGTTCGCGTTCCGTCTGCCGGGTCGTGCTGAGACAGCCTGCGGGCCAGGCCCACTCCGTCGTCGAACAGAGAGCGCACTCGCTCCGCGAACAGATGGGTGCGGTTCTCCCAGTAGACGGCGGAGCGGACGGTGAGGACCCGATGCAGCCGGACCAGTTCGGCAAGGTGCTGGTCAGGATCCTCGGCGGCTCGCGGAGCGAGGGTGTCCACCTCTTCACGGAGGGCATGACGGCTGTCGAAGTAGCGCCGCTTGGCATCGGGCGACCACTGCATGGGCGCCTCCCCCGAAGGCGGACGCGGTCCATCGGACGCAGGCCGATCGCTTTCGGCGCCGGAGAAGGACAGCAGCACCGCCCAGAACGACGCCTGATAGCCACTCCAGGACCTCCTCTCCCCGGTATCGGCCAACTCCGTCAGCAAAGCGAGTGCCTCTTGCCGGACGAGGGCGGCCTGCTCGCCTTGGCCGTGGGTGTCGAGCATCTGCGCGTACCCGATGAGCGCGTAGAGATGGCAGGCCATTGGGCCGCGGTCATTCGCGGCTTCGGCCGCTTCCATGCTGACGAGTGTCTCGAACGCCGCGAGTGCTTCGCCGGACCGGCCAGCGTCATGGAGAGCGGCGATCCACTCCAGGAGTGACCAGGCGAGAGCCCCACTGCCGGCCCCGTCGGGCAGGATTGCTGTGACCAACTCGGTCATGGCATCGGCAGCCTCGGCATACCGGCCCTCCTCGGAAAGACCGGCAGCCCACTCATGCAGCCCTTTGACGACGGGGTCGCCGGATAGTTCGGCCTGCGCACGGGCAATGGCCAGCATCTCGGCGCGCATGGCGAGCCCTTCGGCGCGTCGGCCCAGGGTGTACAGCTCTCTCTGGCATGTGTCGAGAGCCTCGTAAAGAACATCCGGGCGGGCAGCTTCGCCCGGATCGATGGACCGCGCCGCGGCCACTGCCTCCTCGCGCAGCGCGAGACAGGCTGCATGCCTTTCGCCGGAGCCGGTGTCGTAACTCAGCCGTTGCAGCGCCCTGGCCAAGAGCGGCAGGTACGAGGCGGGGCTGACCTGAGCGAGCACTCGGTACGCGTCGACTTCCTCGCGCGGCGTGCGGCGTCCCGATGCGAGCAGCACATTCTGCGCTCGCACGATGTCGTCCTGATCGACTTTCCCCGAGTGATTCATAACGGAGATTCTGGGTGTCCCGGAGAGGGCCGAACAAGGCTGGTCACCTGTGCCGTTCCTCCTACGAAAACACCGTCTGACCTGTCATGATGGGTGTGACATCACTTTCCCGGGGGCGTCCTGGTGAGGGCGGCGGCTACTCGGACTTGTGGAAATCCCTCCGTGCGACGGCCGCAGCGTAGGCGAGCCTCGTGTTTCCGGCGTCGTGGGACCAGGCCACCGCGGCGCTGATCGAGATGCCCAACACCTCGCTCAAGACCGATGCTGGAACCTGAGCCGCAAGGTCAAGCAGGGCTGTATTGCGGCAGGCGCGGGTGCGAATGCCAAGTCGGTTGAGGCGCATCGTCAGGTGACTGGCGGTCATCGCTTGTCCAGCGCGGCCGCCTGGGAAGAGCCAAGGTCCTTGTTCCTTTTGCCCCAGGACTGCGAAACCCTGGCGACTGCGGGCGAGCTCGAGGAACAATGACCCCAGGGGCTCCGGCATCTCCACGGGGCGCGGACCGAGCTGGAGCTGCACGCCTTCTGTCCCGCTACTGATCTTGTCCGTCGTGAGTTGGACGATACGGGACACCGGTTGTCCGTAGAGGACGACGAGACAGCCGGCGACCCGGTCAGACAGGGCAAGGCTTGCGTCGTGGAGTAGGCGCTTGCTGATGCGCCAGCGCTGGTCCTGCTCGGTCAGCATTTCCACACCACGGGTTGTTCCCCGCGGGGGGGATGTGCAGCGCGGAGGCGTGGCCTCGCGAGGCGCACCACATCAGGAAGCTCCTGACCTGCTTGTGCTTTCGCCCTGGCTTCGCCAGCCATTCGTCGATCAGAGCTTGATCGCAGGTCGACAGGCTGTGCCCGCGTTGCTGGAGCCAGCGCTGAAGAGCAACCGCGGCGTGGATGTCATGGCGTACGGTCTGGCACTGCCCACGCGTGATGGGGCGCCGCCGGGCATGTTGTCGGAGGCGTCTGAGATGAGACCACGTGGCGAAACGGTTGATGAGCGCTCGTTCCTGCGGATCCATGACGTGCTGGAGGTAGGTGCTCAGCCAGCGTTCTAGCGCGGTCAGTTGTTCGTCGCGTGCAGGCAACACTTCGGTGGTGACCAGGGCCGCCCGCAGATAGGTGACGGCCCTGGATTCCGGTAGGGCATCCAAGGTGGCGTGCGTGACAGGGCCTGTTCCTTCAGCCAGAGTCCGCAGGATCTGCCTCGGCAGCGGCTTGGCAAGCCAGAGCAGCAGTGACGAAGCCTTGGAGTCGGCGAGCGCTGAGAAGACAGGTTCAAGGTCCGGGCGCAACTGGCCGTCGCGGTTGGTCAGGGCGGCGTGCAACTGCCGCGGAGCCGCGCAGGAGGTACAGAGCCCGAAGTGGTGCAGATAATCGCGTCGCCCGCATCGGACGCACTGACGTTGGGAGGAGGGATGCTTGCGATAGCAGACTGTGCAGAGCGCGCCGGCGGCGTTTCGGCCGTAGACGCGCATCGTGCAGCCGCATACGACGCATGGCTCACGACGTCGAGCGCAGGCTTCGCACAATCCGTCGCCGTTCTCCAGGCGGACGAAAACAGCCCTGACAACTCCGCAGCGCGAGCATGGGGCATGCGCGGCTCGTGTGGCGCAGGCCGCGCACCGTGGAGCATCGGAGCTGGAGTAGTGGCACGGCTTTTCTCGGCCACAGATCGAGCAGGTTGTCACCGGCGGGCGCCAGCACGACCCGCACACGGAGTGGCCATCAGCGTCTTTGACGGTCCATGGCCACAGGCGACCGCATACGAAGCAGGTGCTCATGTTGATGGGATCGCGGCGCATGCAGGGGTAACACAGGGGTTCTCCCTCGTGCGTGCGCGTCGCGACGTGCTTGGTCTGGCCGCAGCGGCTGCACGGCTGGTCGCGCCCCGCCTCGTAGCAGCGGCGGCAGCACCGGCCTTGCTCACTGCGGAACTTCAGGGGCTTCACCGACCGGCAGATGGCGCAAGGAGGACGGACGATACGCGCAGCTCCGGCGTTGACCAATCCATCGATCAGGGCGATGACGGCTGGGGAGCCTTGGGCGCCCTCACCGGTGAGCAGGTCTGGACGGCGCCGCAGTTCCGATGCGGCCTTGCGTCGCTGGTGTGCACGCGGCAGCGATTCGTTGATGGCGGCTATGGCGGCTTGTTCATCGAGGCCGGTGTCGAGCTGCCCCAGCGCGCCGAGGATGACATGTGTTCCGTCCTCGGCAGGAGGATGCCGAGGACATCGAGGGTGCCCCTCCTGGTCGTGACAGTGCACCTGGCGGGTCTTTCCGCAGATCGCGCAGGGCTCCCGAGGTTCTCCCCCCGTTGCCTTGCGCTTGCAGTTGGAGCAGAGCCGACGTGTTCCGTCCCTGTGCTCCAGAGCGGTGGCCCTGCCGCAGCCTGCGCATCGGGGCAGTACCAATCGGCGCGTTCCATGCGGGAGCAGAGCGTTGATCAGCAACTCCACGTGACGCGGTCCTGCGGCGCGACCCGTGGTCAGCAGGGTGGGGTCGGTGGACAGTGCCTGGGCCAGTCGGCGCTGGTGCATGCGGTTCGGAGCGACCTGGCCAGCGATCTGCTCCACGAGGGCAGCGGACAGCTGAGGCTCGACCGTCGTCACGGCATCGACGATGGTGGCCATCGGTTCGAGAAGGAACCTGGGGGCGTCGGCCGAAGCGGCGGTCACTGTGGATCACGAGCGACGCGAGCACGGCGCGGGCGGAAGGAGCCGACACCGCGTTCCACTGCCTCCCCCGTGTCGGCCGCGTCAGCTGTCCTGCGTAGGGGTGCAGTGGCCTGCACCGGCTCGAGGAGTTCCTCCATACGGCAGCCCAAGATGTCGATGAGTGCCATCAACGTCTTCATGCTCAGCCGCTCTGGCTTCTCGGTGACGAGCCGGTACACCTGGCTCGCTGACAGGTTGACGTCGCGCTCGATGAGAAGTGGGCGCAGATCGGTCGTGGAGTACATGCCGCGCAAGGCCATGAGCTCGCGCAGGTGCCACTCGTAGTCCAGCTTCAATGTCATACCTTCTCCTGTCCGTCTGCCTCGAAGGCTCGATCCAGCGCTTTGCGCATCATCGTGTTGGTGAAGTCCGTGCTGACACCCGTGTAGATCGCGGTCGATGACGCGACGCGGTGACCCACCTGGTCCTGCACGAACTTCGGGTCGGCGCCGTCCTCAATCAGGTGCGTGACATACGAGTGGCGCAAGCAGTGCGGAACCAATTCCTTGTCCAAACCGAGCGCGTCCCGGTAGGTGGCGAAGCGCTCCTCGATCTCTCGCGGCTGCAGTCGGCCACCACGTTCAGTGAGCCAAACGGCCTGCCGTGCCGATCGATCGGGAAAGCGGGGACGGATGTTGCGCAGGTAGTCATCCAGGGACTCCACGGCCCACGGCATCACGCTCGCGACCATGCGCCGTCGTGGTCCTGACCCTCTGCTGCCCTTGCCATAACGCACATGGACCAGCGCCAGACTCCCCAACTCCGGTGCCTTCGCGTTCTGATAGAAGTCCGCAACGTCCAGGCGAGAAGCCTCCCGAACCCGCAGTCCCCACGCATAGATCGTCTTGAGCACGGTCGCGTCGCGGTAGGCAGGCAGAGCTCCCTTGCGCCCAAGACGGACGGCCCTCTCCACCTGATCGTCGGCGTAGTCGAAAAGCGCCTGCACTCCTTCCCGCGTCAGGGGCCGCCGATCAGCATCGCCCTCGTACTCATCCAAGTGGGACGCAGTGTTCCACTCGTGACACACCTGGACGGGATGCGTGCCGAACCGCTCCTCGCAGACCTCCACCCACCGGTAGTGCGACGAAGTGATGAAGTCACAGAACAGCCGCAATGCGCCCTGGTAGGCGCGGATTGTCGACTTCGCTCGGCCGCCCTCAGAGATCAATGTCGCCGACCAATCGTCGACATGACCAGCGCTCCAGTTCCATGGATACTCCCCGCTGAAGTCGACGAACCGCCGCACTACCGACTCGCGGTCACGGATCGTCTCGGGTTCCAACCGCCGACCGAGCTGCTGCTTCTCCCAGCCGTCGAGCATGCCGTCCAAGACTGCATCTTCCGGATGCAGCAACAGAACGCCATCGACGAGCTCCAGCCGCGCCGACCCGGGAGCCTCATCGCCCCGCCGCACCAAGCCCACACCCCCTGCACCTGAAGCCCGAATCCTGCATCAGATGCATGCCCGTGTCTATGTGCCCAGCTCAGAAAGGTGAAGCCACCATGACCTCATGCCCCTGCTCTCTGCAGATGGACGAAGTAGCCCAGTACCTTCCATGCACTCAATGCAATTCCCCGTCCTTCAGTGCACTGATCGTCCTGATCGGAGCCTCCGGAAGCGGAAAGTCCACCCTGGCCAGCACCTGGCCCGACACGCAGGTCCTCGAGCTCGACCGCTTCCGTGAACTGGTGAGCGACGACTTCTCTGTCAAGTTCTGCGTGTTGATCTGATTCGCTGGCCCACGGGGGGCGAGTCGCCTCGGCCGAGTCGAAGAGGGAGACGGATGGACGAGCGCACGGTCATGCTGAACATGCTCGCGCAGGGGCTGCGGCCGATCGAGCAGGGTGTCGAGTGGTTCGAAGCTCTGCCGGCTGATAATCAGTTCGAGGTTTTGCGGGATCTGTGCGGGCACTGCATGCAGGCCCGTGCAATGGAGGAGGACGGTCCCGAGAGCGTGCGACGCGCCGGCCTGCGACCGACGTATACCCCGGCGGTTTTGATCACGCGTGGGCAGCTGAACGTGCAGCTGGCAAAGATCATTAATTTGCCGCAGGACGAGCGTGTGAAGGCATTTCGGCTGTTGGTTGCGCTACTGGGGGTGGCGGACGAGCGTCGCCGGGAGCGGTTCTGCGCCGACGGATGTGGTCATGCCTGGCACCAGTTGGCGAAAAAATCCGATTCGGGAGCGGCCACCACGTGATCATCAAAGGTTGCGTTAGAAGCCGTTGCGTTTCCGGAGTTGAAGACTGCGTTTCTGCTGGTCGGGCGTGGGGCCGGTGATCCCGTGGGAGTAGTGGCCTGACGTGCTGTCGTTGCCCGGGAGGTCGTGGATGCCGTCGGTGGTTGGGATTTTGGAACAGCGTGAGCTGGGTGCTCGCCGTCGTGTGGACGAGCTGCGGGAGGAAGCCGACCGCGTCCAGGCCGAGCTGGCCGTGGCCGAGCGGGAATGGAAGGAATGGGTCATCGCCCGCTCGCGAGTCGGCGAGGTGCTGGCGCCGGTGGACGAGACCGAAGATCACGCCCGGACCGAGCGGGCGATGCCAGCCGAGGGACCGGCCGAGGAGGCATCATCGGCGTCGAGGGCCGCGAAGCCGAGGTCGCAGGTGCCCATGTGGCGCGAGGGACTGGCCCGGTCCGTACTGTCGACCGACTACCAGCGCATCCTGCAGGCCCTTGCGGACCGGCATCGCCTCCGTCAAGGGCCGCTGACCTGCCAAGAGATGGCCGTCTTGTTCGGCCTAGACGCGGTGCCGGCGGGCGAGGCGGTGGTGCGCGTCGGCGACTTGGTGCAACAGGACCTGGGCGGCGGCGCGGTCACCGGTGTCCGCGGCGGTGACCATCACCCCGAGCAGCAGGCCGAGGGCGTCGACCACGACGTGCCGCTTGCGCCCGTTGACCAGCTTGCCGCCGTCGAACCCGCGACTGTCCGCACCGACAACCGCGTCCGCCTTCACCGACTGCGAGTCGATCACACCGGCCATCGGCTCCGCATCGTGGCCCGCCGCCTCGCGGACTTGCGCACGCAGCCGGTCGTGGAACTCCTTGACCAGGTTTTGGTCGCGCCAGCGGCGGAAGAACGCGTATACCCGGTCCCACGGCGGGAAGTCGGCCGGCATCGCCCGCCACTTGATGCCGTTGTCCACGAGGTAGGGATCGCATCGAGTGCAGCCCGGTGGCAGTACGCCTCCGGCCGGCCGCCGCGACCGCGCATCCAGCCCGGTACCGGGAGCCACGGCCGGACGGCCGCCCACTCCGCGTCCGTCATGTCCGTCGGGTAGCGCCGCTGCCGCAATCCGTTGTCGGCGGCGTTTCCGAACCGGTGAGCCAGACAGTCACACTCCCAGGTGACCGAGCTGGACTGCCCGACCGCCAACACGGAAGACTGCTGCATCAGGCCTCCTGCTGCTCGGTGATTCGACACCAACGAGCTGTTCAGGAGGCCCTGTCCGTATGCGCCAAGCGCCTCACGATCACCCAATCGGGGCTCCCGTTCGACGCACACCCCTCAAGATCGGAAAGACGACGGCTTCATACAAACACCAACGAGTGACAGACCGTTCCCTCCACCCCTCGCTGGTGTTTACACGGTGACGCACAGATAAACAGGCGACGGGCAGGACAGGGGGAGGTGCGGGCGTGGTCGGCAATATGGCGGAAGTCGTGCTGCGGGAGCCGGAGCCGTCGGTCGAGCGGCTCCTGGAGTGGCATCTTGCGGCTGCGCGTGACTGGCTCGGATGCCCGGGGCCGGGATCCCGGGGTTCAGGCGCGGGCGGCGCGGGTCGCGGCGGTCGGCATCTTCAAACTTGATGTCCATCGCGAGTACGTAAGGGCCGTTGTTGTGTGAGCTTGGCGCGATGTCGGAGAACGGGCCGGGGGCGGTCGGGCGACAGCCGCAGGACTGACTCGGTCAGCACGTGGAGTGGCTTGAGACGCAAGCTTCCCGCGCGAGTGGCCTTCAGACGGATGAACGCGGGCAGCGCCGCAGGGCCTCTCGCAGCGAGGAAACAGGAGACCCAGGCATGAGGCAGGCGGCGGAAGACGCGGCGGAGTCGGCCCTTCCCGAGGAGTTGGTGGCCCTGCTGACCGGCCACCTTAATGTGCAGGCGGATGCCGGTGAGTTCTCCGGCAGGACGACGTTCGAGAGTCTCGGCCTGGACTCGCTGTCGCTGATGGAGTTGGTGGTGGCGGCGGAGGAGGAGTACGGGATCGTCCTGCCCGAGAACGCCCTCGACCTGCGCCCGTCTTCGACCCTGGGCGAGGCGGCTCGGGCGTTCGAGCATGCGCGCTGAGATCGCGGTCACCGGGCTTGGGCTGGTGACTCCGGCCGGGCATACGGTGGAGGCGAACTGGGCGGCTTTGTGCCGGGGGCGCTCGCTGGCCGCGACGGATCCCGACCTGGCGGAACTGCCGGTCGACTTCTCCTGCCGGGTGACGGACTTCGACGCCGAGACGGAGCTCGGCCGGGCGTCGGCGCGGCGCGTGGACCGCTTCATCCAGTTCGCCCTCGTCGCCGCCCGGCGGGCCGTCGCGGACGCGGGCCTCGATCGTCGTACCTGGGAAGCGGAGCGGGTCGGTGTCGTGCTGGGCGTGGGATCGAACAGTTTGAGTGCGTACGTCACTGAGTTCGGTCACCTCGGCGCCGGGCGGCCGGAGCGGGTCTCGCCACTCGCACTCCCGCGCAGCGTTCCGAGCATGGCCGCGGGCGAGGTCGCCATCGACCTGGGCGCGCGTGGCCCCAACTTCACCACCGCCAGCGCCTGCGCGTCGGGCGCCACCGCGATCGGAGTGGCCCGGGACCTGCTGCGGTCGGGTACCTGTGACATCGTGCTGGCGGGCGGGAGCGAGTCGGCTCGCTCGCGCATGACGGCCACGTGCTTCACGCGGATGCGGGCGCTGTCCCGGCGCAGGGCTGAACCGGACCTGGCCAGCCGGCCGTTCGACGCGCGACGTGACGGCTTCGTCCTGGGCGAGGGTGCCGGCATCCTCGTCCTCGAACGCGCCTGCGCGGCTCGGGCCCGCCGGGCTCCCGTCCTGGCGCTGCTGCGGGGTTACGGTGCCGGCGCCGATGCGCACCATCCCATCGCCCCGCACCCGCAGGGCGACGGCGCGGTCCGCGCTATCCACACCGCTCTCGCGGACGCCGGGTGCGAGCCGGGGAACGTCGGCCACGTCAACGCGCACGGTACCTCCACCCCGTTGAACGACGCGGCCGAGGCACGAGCCCTCGTCCGCGTCTTCGGTGACGACGGGCCGCCGGTCACCGCGTCCAAGGGCGTGATCGGGCACGCGCTGGGGGCGGCCGGGGCGATCCAGGCGGCGTACACGGTTCTCGCGCTGCGCCATGCGGCCGTCCCGCCGGTGGCGAACTTCGATGGCCAGGACGGGGACCACAAGCTGGATATCGTCGCCGGCCGTCCCCGCCCCACGCGCGGCGACGCGGGGATCAGCTGCTCCTTCGGCTTCGGCGGCCAGAACGCCGTTTTGCTGTTCACGGCTCCCTAGTGGGAGCCAGACGAAGCGTCCGGATCGGATGCAAGACGGAGACACACGGACGGATGCGCCTGCGGCGCCGGGCCTGGCGGGTGGTGGTGAGTGCCCTGCTGGCGGCGGTGTGCGCGGGGGTGCTGGCCCCGGTTGCCTTTTCGGCGCTGAGCACGGGCGGCGCGGTTGCGACGGACACCGAGGCGACGCGTGCCAGAGAGCAGGCAGAGCGGCTCGGCGTGCCCTCACCCGATCTGTTTCTGGCCGTTTCACAGCGCACCGGCGATGAACGCGAGGCCCGCGTCCGGGCCGGCACCACAGCGGTGGTGGAGAAGCTGGCCGGGCAGCGCGACGTCAAGACCGTGTGGTCGGCACAGACCACCGGTGACACATGGCTGCGCTCCAAGGACGGACGGACCCAGCTGGTCGCCGTACGGCTAAAGGGGACGGACAAGGAACGTAAACAGGTGGCGCCCGATGTGGTGGCGGCGGCCCGCTCGGCCGTGCCGGGGATGCGGGTGGAGCCCAGCGGTGAGGTGTGGGCCAACCGGGAGATCGACGAGACCATCGAGCGCGATCTGAGCCGGGCCGAACTGCTGGCCGCGCCGGTACTCTTCGTCGTCCTGGTCTTCGTCTACGGGTCCGTGGTGTCCGCGCTGCTGCCCGTGGTCGTGGCTGCGCTGGCCATCGGCTGCACCATCCCGGTTCTGGGCCTGCTGGCGCAGGTGACCGACGTTTCACGGGTCGCGGTGAACGCCGCCTCGGCGATCGGTTTCGGCCTGGCCGTCGACTACAGCCTCTTCCTGCTGGCCCGCGTACGGGAGGAGACCGCGCGGGGCGCGGACCTTCACACGGCGCTGGCGGCCGCCCGCCGCTCCAGCGGCCGTTCGGTCGCATTCTCCGCCGCCGCCGTCACCGTATGCCTCGCCAGCGCCTTGCTGGTGCCGGTGCCGATGCTGCGCGCACTGTCCCTGGCGGGCATGATCGTCACCGTGCTGGCGGCGCTGGCCGCCCTGACTGTGCTGCCCGCCTGTCTGCGGCTGCTCGGCCCCCGGGCCCAGGCGTGGGACCCGATGGCGCGGTGGCGGCGTGCCCATACCGGGGACGTAAGCCGCTTCTGGCATCGCACGACGTCCACGGTCACCGCACGGCCCCTCCTGGCGGGCGGCCTGGCGGTGCTGCTGCTGGCCCTGCTGGCCCTGCCCTTCACCCATGCACAGCTCGGCGTTGTGGACGAACGCACGCTGCCTTCGTCGGCTCCGGCTGCCGCCGCGGCCGAGCGTGTACGCGCCGAGTTCACCGCGCCACCGGAGCGGCTCCTCACCGTGGTCGTCACCGGACCGCGGGCGACGGACGGTGCACCGGCTTACGGCGACCGACTCGCCCGTGTCCCGGGCATCACTGGTGTCCGCGTGATGCGTGTGGCTCCGTCCGGTGAGGCCGTCGTGCTGCTGGCGGCCACGTCCGCCGCCCCCGGCACGCCGGAGGCGGACATCGTGGTACGCGAGGTACGGCAAACCCCCGCCCCGGGAAACATGGCGGTGGGCGGGCGAACCGCGGAGGTCGTCGACACGGCGGACGCCGTCCTCGGCGCCCTCCCGTGGTGCCTGTTTCTGCTGGCTGCGGGGCTCCTGGCCCTCCTCAGCGCCTTCACCCGTACCCTAGTTGCCCCCCTGAAAGCTTTGATCGTGGCCGCCGCCAGCCTCGGGGCAAGCCTCGGCGCGCTCGTCGTTCTTTTCCAGGACGGCCACGGCAGCGCAGTACTCGGCCACTTCACGGCGACGGGAACGCTGGACGCCTCGACACTGCTGTTCGTCCTGTTCATCGCGCTCGCCCTGTCGGTGGACTACGAGGTCTTCCTGCTCGGCCGTATCCGGGAGGAATACGACCGATGCAGAGACAACCGCACCTCGATCATCGAGGGCGTCGCCCGCACCGGCCGACTGATGACGTCCGCTGCGGCAGCCGTGGCGATTTCGACCGCGGCCATGGCCACCTCCCACGTCGCCCTACTCAAATTCATCGGCATCGGCGTCGCACTCGGCGCGCTCGTGGACGCCGTCCTGGTGCGGGGAGTTCTGGTGCCCGCCGTCATGGCGGCCCTTGGTCCGGCGAACTGGTGGGCCCCGGCCCGCATCAGGTCTCCGTTGTTGATCACTGCACCTGCGAAGAAAGGCGGGAACTGATGCCGATGCGTCAGACGACACATGACCACACCCGGCAGTCAGGACCCGCCGGCCCACAAGTGGTGGCGATCCAGACGGCCTTCCCGCCATATCAATACCGGCAGGAAGAGATCCTGGCCGCCCTGGCCCGCACGACGCTGCTGGAGTCCGAGACGGGCGCTCTGGTCCTCCGTAAGATCCATGCCAACTCGGGTGTGGAGACCCGCTCGCTGTCCCTGCCGTTGGACAAGCTCGTCGATCTCGCCCGCCGGGAGGACTTCACCGAGCAGAACCGCGTCTGGCTCGACACCGCCATGGACCTGGGGGAACAGGCCCTGATCGGCGCGCTGCGCACCGCAGGCGTCCAGCCGGAGGAGGTCGACGCGGTGATCAGCACCACCGTCACCGGGCTGGCCGTGCCGTCGCTGGAGGCTCGGCTCGCCCACCGGGTCGGGTTACGGCAGGACGTCAAACGTATCCCGCTGTTCGGCAGCGGCTGCGCCGGAGGCGCCGCAGGTCTGGCCCGGCTCCACGACTACCTACTGGCCCACCCCGACCAAGTGGCCGTCCTGCTCGCCGTGGAACTGTGCACACTGGCGCACCAGATCAAGGACGGCTCCGTGGCGAACATCGTCGCCGGCAGCCTCTTCGGGGACGGCGCGGCCGCCGTCGTGGCCTTCGGAGCCCAGCGGGACGGCTGCCCCGCCGGGCCTGAGCTGGTGGACACTCACAGCCTGCTGGTCCCCGGCACCGAGGACGTCCTTGGCTGGGACATCGGCTCCCACGGCTTCCGGATCCTGCTGTCGCCCGAGGTCCCGACGCTCACGGAGAAGCACCTGCCCACGGCCGTCCAAGGGCTCCTCTCGCGGCACGCACTGTCGCCGCACCAGATCCCGAGCTGGATCATCCACGGTGGCGGACCGAAGGTCTTCACCGCTGTACAGCAGGCCCTGGACCTGCAGCCTGGCGCCTTGGAGCTCACCGGGCGCTCCGTGGCCGAGCGGGGCAACCTCTCGTCCGTCTCCGTACTGGACATCCTGCACGCGGCCATGGAAACACCGCCCCCCGCGAACACACCCGGCCTGGTCGCCGCCATGGGGCCGGGGTTCGCCATCGAACTGGTCCTCCTCCGCTGGTAGGGCCGCCCGCCGCCACCGAAACCTGCCGACCGCATGACAAGAAAGGTGTCACGGACCGTGCCCGCCATCCCCGCAGACGTACGCATCTTGATCGACCTCGAACCGGTGGTCGCCGACGCTCTCGACACGCACTTGCGGACTACCGTCGACTGGTACCCGCACCAGTACGTCCCGTGGAGCCAGGGCCGTGACTACGACGGTCACCTCGAAGGGGAGCCCTGGGACCCCTCCCAGCAGAAACTGAAGGCGGCCGCTCGGGACGGCCTCCTCTACAGTCTGCTCACCGAAGAAAACCTGCCCAGTTACCACCGGGTGATTGGGGAAATGCTGTCGCTCGACGGCCCTTGGGGTGTCTGGGTCAATCGATGGACCATGGAGGAGGCCAGGCACGGCACGGCCATCCGTGACTACCTCGTGGTCACCCGCAGTGCCGATCCGGTGCTTCTGGAGGACGCCCGCGCCACGCATATGCAGCACGGCTACGAGATCGACTACCGCGGCGACCTCATCGCCTCTCTGGTCTACGTCACCATCCAGGAACTCGGCACCCGCGTCAGCTATCAGGGCATCCGCCGACTGTGCGACGAACCGGCGTGCGGGGCTCTGATGCAGCGCATCGCCCACGACGAGAACCGGCACATGCTCTTCTACCGGACCACCCTCCAGGCGTGTATGCGAATGCACCCCGACCGAACGCTTCAGGCTGTGGCCAAAGTCCTCAAGACATTCCGTCCCCCCGGCCACGCCGCACCCGGCTTCGGCCGGCTGATCAGCTCCCTGGCCAGGTCGGGCATCCTCTCACCGGAGACCTACTACAAGGACATCGCCCTTCCCTTCGTCCGCATGCTCGGCGCCCTCGACGCCACCGGGCTTACACCGGTCGGACAGCACGCCCAGCAGGAGATCGCCGCACACATGGAGGAATCAGCGGACCGCGCCGGCAGATACCGCGCCCTGGCCGAACGCCTCAACCGACTCGCGACCGCTTAAAACGAAGATTCCGCCGTCCGTGAGTGAGAAAGACGATCCGACATGTCCCTGGGCTGGGTGACAATCCCCGCAAGTCTGTTCATTCTCGTGACCGCGGTGGCCGTCGTGCGCCTGGTCGAAGTGACAACCGCCCGTCACAACGCGCGATGGGCTATCGACCGTGGCGGCGTCGAGTACGGGCAACGCCACTACCCCGTCATGATCACCCTTCATGTCTGCCTGCTCGTTGGCACCGTTGCAGAGGTCGCCCTCACCGGACGCGCGTTCGTCCCTTTGATCGGCTGGCCGGCGCTGGCCGTCCTCATCCTCGTGCAGGTAGGCCGCGCATGGTGCATGAGGGCGCTCGGCCCCCGATGGAACACCCGCGTCATCGTCGTGCCCGGGCTACCGCTGGTCACCACCGGGCCCTACCGTTGGATGCGGCACCCCAACTACCTCATCGTCCTGTTCGAAGGCATCGCCCTGCCCCTCGTCCACACCGCATGGATTACCGCCATGCTCTTCACCATCGCCAACACGCCGTGGCTCGTCGTCCGCGTCCGCACGGAGAACGCGGTGCTATGGCCTGAGGTGGGACCAGCGGCGCGGGGCCGTTCGCCGAGCTGTTCGCCGACCTCGACGGAACCCTGCTGTACGCGCTGCGCGTCACCTACCCGCACATCGTCGTGAGCCTCGATCGGCGAGGTCCCCGCGCGTGGACCTGTTGGGATGCGGTCGGCCGCTGCGCGCAGGCCGAACGGACGGGGCACAAGTCGGGGCACCGGGTTCAGGGAGCTGGCCATCCTTCGGGCGGAAGAAGCCGGAACGTGGAGTCGGGAGAGGCCGCCGCGGGCACCTGCGCGCAAGCCGTGTAGGCGCTGACCTGTTCGACCCGTGCTGATTCTGTGCTGACCCGTATCTCTTGGATGCCTGTTTTCGCAGGTGGGAGCGCTATGGCGCGCGTTCCGGTTCAACAGCAGGGCACCGAGGCGGCGCCCTTGACCGACTGCAAGTCGGTGATCGCCGCCGTCGGCTCCGCGTGGCGCCCCTCGGCCTCCCGGTCCCGCACGAAGCCGGTCGTGGAACTCGGCCGCGTTCCCGAACCGGTGAGCGAGGCAAATCGCACTCCCCCGTCTCAGAGTTGGACGGCACGGCAGTGACCTGCAGCATCAGGGTCTCCTTCATGCTCGAGTAGGTGACGCAACCCCGAGCTACCAAGGGCCCTGTTCCCATGCGCCCACCCAGCCAAGATCACCCGACCAGGCATCCTGTTCGATCAGAACCGCCCTCGTGATCGAAAGGACAACGGCTCCTTAACTTGATTTTTAACCTTGTAGGTCGCCTGACCTGCTGATATCGGTCCGTTTCGGGGACAGCAGACGCGGCCGCCCCGCACGCTTCGAGATGTCGAGTAACGATGCGTGGAGAGGCGGCCGCTGACGATGAGTTTCCCGGTCCAGGACCGTGGCGTCGAGGCACTTGAGGTGCTGTCCCGCTTTCGGGTCGAGTTCTACGACTGTCTCTACACGCGCGCCGATGCCCTCTTCGAGCTCACCGACGCGGTGCTGTGTGCGGATGGGCCGGTGAGCTCGCTGCCCGAGCTGACCATGACCGCGGAGTACCGGCGTGGGCATGGGGCGATGTACGGCGCGCTGAACAACGGCTGGCTGGAAATGGCCCGGCTGCGCCGCCAGTTGGCCGCGACTCCGCTTCCCCGGGCGGCCGACGGGCGGATCGTTCTCCCGGTCGATGTCAGCAACTGGCTCCGCCCGGACGCGCCCACCAGTCCGGACCTGTTGTTCTGCCACGTATACGGCCGAGGCCGCAGCGCGGACCAGATGATCCCGGGCTGGCCGTACTCGATCGTCGCCGCCCTGGAGACCGGACGGACATCCTGGACGGCGGTGCTGGACGCGATCCGGCTCGGCCCGTCCGACGATGCCATCGCGATCACCGCCGCCCAGCTCCGTGAGGTCGTCGGGCGCCTCCAGCAGGCCGGGCACTGGCAGCCCTGGATGCCGGACATCCTGATCGTGACGGACGCCGGCTACGACGTCTGCCGTCTCGCCTACCTCCTGGCCGACCTGCCCGTCGAGCTGGTGGGGCGGCTGCGCTCGGACCGGGTCATGCTCCGCGATGCCGGACCCCTGCGCGACGTGGAAGGGGTTCAGGACTGCGTGGTGGTCGGCGGCCGCGACGCCGACGGCCTGGAGCAGGCCGTGGCGTACCTGGTGGCCCAGCCGGGATCCGCCTTGGCCGTGGTGCGGCGCGCGGTGCTCGCCACGATCCGTGGCGGCCTCGCCGCCTACAAGCGGCCCGCCCGTCTGGAGTTCCTCGACGAGCTCCCGACCACGTCGACCGGCAAGCTGGCCGCCTTCGAGCTCAGGAAGGCGGCTGCACAACCGTGACCTGGGACATTACGGGCATGGCCGCCGTCGCCAACATCGGTGCCAACCCCCGCGAGATATTCGCCGCGTTGTGCGCGGGCCAGGAGAGCCGCAAGCCTCTGCGAGCGTTCGACCCCGACAACTACAGGGCGAAATACGCCTACGAGATCGACGACCGGCCTGAGGGCGGTGGCGAGATACCGCGGCGCGCCACCCGCTGGCTCACCACCGTGGTCCTTCAGGCAGTCGCTGACGCGGGCCTGGGCGAGGACCTGTCACGGGTACCCGTGCTGTCGGGACCACCATGCGCGAGCAGCGCAGCCTCGAACTGTGGTGGCGTGACGACGCGGAAGTCGCCCTCGAAGACCTGCACTTCGGCACCGCTCTGAAGGCGGCCTTCGGGGCGTCCACCACGTACACCTTCGCCAGCGCCTGCCCCGCCACGCTGTACGCGCTCGGCATGGCCACCGACATGATCGAGGCAGGCATGGCCGACACGGTCGTCGTCGCCGGCAGCGACGCCGCCACCGAGAGCGGCTTCGGCACGCTCGACCGGGTGCAGAACGACACCCCCGACACGCTGCGCCCCTTCGACGCCACGCACAAGGGCATGCTGATGGGTGAGGGCGCGGCGGCCGTCGTCGTCCAGCGCTCCGGCACCGGGAGTCGGCCCGTGCACGCCCGGGTGCGCGGTGTGTCCATGAACTGCGATGCCCACCACGCCACCGCGCCCGATCCCGACGGCATCACCCGCGCGGTGCTCGACGCCTACCGCAGAGCAGGGGTGCGGGCGCAGGACATCGACCTGGTGATGCTGCACGGCAGCGGCACCCCCCTCAACGACGCGACGGAGTCGAGCGTCCTGCGCCGCATCTTCGACGGCGCCGGACCCGGTCCGCGGATGACCGCCATCAAGGCGATGACCGGCCACACCCTGGGCGGCTCGGGACTGCTCAGCCTCGTGATGGCGGTGCTCGCCATGAAGGAAGGGACGGTACCCCCGGTCCTGGGGCTCGCCGACCCGATCCCCGAGGCCGCAGGACTGGGCCTGGTGCAGGGCTCCCCCGTCTCCGGCGACCTGGCCATCGCGCAGATAGACGCGTTCGGCTTCGGAGGGATCAACGCCGTCGCGATCGTGGAGGCAGCCCGATGAGCACGACGAGCACCCCGCACATGAGGAACCCGAACGTCCGGGAGGTCGTCGTCACGGCATCGGACTGGCGCTCCCCGGTGTCGCGACGTACAGCGACCTCCTCGGACCCCTGCCCGGAGAGGGCGGCTTCGACCCGGCCACCGGACTCAGCGGACGCGAGCTGCGCCACAAGGACCGCGCGTCCCGGCTCGCCCTACGAGCCGCCGAGTTCGCCCTCCACAACGCGAGCCTGACCGACGCCGACGCCACTTTCACGGGCGCGGCTGATGCGACCGCCGTCGTGGTCAGCACCAACCTGGGCAACGCGGACAGCGTCTGCGCAGCCACCGACACGATCGCCAAAGAAGGCGTCAGGGGCCTCAGCCCACTGGGCCTGCCCCAGACATCAAGCAACGTCATCACCTCCTGGAAGCCCCCGGCCGAGGCCACCTGCAGACACTCCCGCTGATCGACGACTGCGACCGGCTGGTCGACTACTTCCACAACGCCATCGCTCCCCTGCTCGACCGGCCCTTCGGGTTCTTCGGCCACAGCCTGGGCGCCCTCGTCGCCTACCAGCTCACCTGCCGACTCCACCACGAGGGGGACCCGCTCCCCACCTGGCTGGGTGTGTCCGCCTATGGCGCCCCGCGAGTCGAGGCCGGCACCGACGACCGCCCTCACCTGATGTCCGAAGACGAACTGCGCGGCTGGCTGCAAAACGTCGGAGGCAGCACACCGCAGCTCCTCGACAACGACGCCGTCTGGCCCACGTTCGCCCCTGTGTTCCGCAGCGACTTCAAACTCCTGGACACCTGGGCGCCTCCCCACGACCCCGAGCCGCTGCCCGTTCCGCTCTCGGTGTTCGGGGGCCGCCGCGACAAGCTGATCGGCGAGGACCGCCTGCTCTCCTGGCGAGCGTTCACCACGCACTTCCTCGGACTCGAGAGGTACGAGGGCGACCACTTCTACGTGATGGACCACCGGCAGCCTCTCACTGCCGCCATCACGGCCGCGATGCGTTCCGCCGCTGCATAAGCTCGCCTTCACCACCACGCCACCCGCTGGGTGATCAGTCCCAACGGGGTGCCCGCGGAGGGCGCGGTGGTGGGCCCTCAGGCGTCGGGATCGACTTCGGGGTGCGTGAACCGCACAGGCCTGCCCAGCGCCCGGGCGTAGGCGATTTCGGCCCGGGTGCTGTCTCCGATGTAGTCGCCGACCACGAGCACCTCGTCGGCGAGCAGGATCTTCGACCGGTGCAGCTCGTCGAGTCGAACCTTAAGCGCCTCAGCCTCGACAGGATCGGACCAAAGCTCGTGCGGCGACTTCAGGTCGCAACCCGGCTTGACGACAATCCTCCCGGCCTTGGTCTCCCGCACATCGGCCTCAGCCATCTCGGCCATGAAACGAGTGGAGCCGCAGATCGCGACGATACGCGGGAAGCCCAGCTGCCTCTTCGCCTCGGCGAGCTTCTCCTCGGGGATGATCACTTGCGGGGACGACACTGGTTCCTCCTGGTGGTGCGGCCCGAGGGGTGCCTGCGGAGACGAGAACGAAGGCATCCAAGATCATCTTTTGGTGAACGACGTGGACACCCGCGCGCCCGCACTCTATGTGACGAGCACCCCTACGTGGTGCCGCGCCGCCCGCCGACCAGCCCTACGCCCCGCCTATGCGATGCCGAACCGGTCACCCTCGCCACGAAAAGCCGGTGTCGGTTGCCGCGTTCAACGCCTCGATCAGCCGATTCACACGGCAGGGCGCCGCGGTGTCGGCTCGGTCGGCCGGTCCCCCGCCGGCAGCTGGTGGTGCCGGTTCGGGCTCGGGTACTGCCACAACCCGAACGAGGGTGGCGCAAGCAGATGACCGCATTGACGGAGCGTTGTCCGCCAGCGACCTTGCGGCCCCGTGCTGCATCCGGCGCGGCCCGCCGCAGCTGGCGGCCGCGGTTCATGCCCGCGTCCTGATCGAACCGACCGCCTGCCGCCCGCTCAGCATCTGAGCACGTCACTGCGCTTCGACGAGGAGACCATGTCCACCGCATCTCACCAGCCCGCCACCAACCCTGTCGCCGCGCCTTCCACACCCGGCCGCACCGCGGAGGGGGAGCAGGTCAAGGCGGTCGCCGACACGCTGGTGCTCGCGTACAGGATGCATCCGGCAGGCATCACACGTATCCCGGAGGGCACCGCGACGGACAACTACGCCGTCGTGGACCAGGCGGGCCGGCGGCACTTCGCCAAGGTCTACCGGACTCGGGAACACTTGGATCTGGAGCGGGCGTCGGTCGAACTGTCCGAGTACTGCGCCGACGGAGGTGTCGCGACCGCGCGGGCAACCCGCACGCGCGAGCACGACCTCATCGCAACCCGCGGCCCCCTGCCGATGTCCCTGTGGTCGTGCGTGCCGCACACCGCGACCGGCGAAGGCGGCCTGAGGGGTGCACGGTGGGCAGCCGTCGGCACAGCGATGGGCCGCCTCCACAGTCGGCTCGCCGCTCACCCCGCCGCCTCACCCACCCTGAAACCTGGCTCCGCGGTGTGTGACGTGGCTACCGCACGAGACCGCTATGAGGGTCTGATTCTCGCGTATGAGCAGAGGCCCAGGCTTGGGGAGTTCGAGGCATGGTCGCTGCAGGCGACGCGTGAACGGCAAGCTCTCTTGCGTGGCGTCGAGGGCATCCTTGCTTCGCTTCCACCGCTGACGGTTCAGATCCTGCACGGCGACCTGTCCGGCCCCAACGTCTTGTTGAAGGACGACGATGCCGCCGCGTTCGTGGACTTCCGACCGCCCACACCCCGGTACGTCGCCTGGGAAATCGCGCGTCTGGGCTGTGACCCCAGCAGCGTGCTGGCCAACGGTGTGGACGGCTGGCTCACCGGATACACCGATCTCACCCTGGCCTACCGGGACGCCAACCCCAAGGCGTCCGCGAACGACCTCGTGTCCTCGCTCCGTGTGGGCTGTGCAGCCGTGCTCTGCTCGACGTTTCCGTTCTCGGCACCAGTGAAGCGTCCGCACATCGTCGACGCCGCACTTGAGTCCTACGGCAGGGCGCGGCACGAGGCCGATCTGATGCTGCTGGACCAGCTACCTGTCTTAGGGGAGGCCCTGCGCGACGCTCTTCTCTGACCCTCATGGCCGGCGTAACCGGCATCGAATCCGTCCCGCCGGTGAGCTGCGGTGCTGGTGAGGTCACCGACCGGTGAGGATGCGCGCCAACTCGTCAACGAGCGCGACGAGTCGATCGCGTTCGGCTCCATGGCGGCCCCGGCGGAACCCTCGCCGGCGGCCGCCGTAGGCCGCCTGGACCGCACTGAGCTGCGCCCACCGACGTGCGTGCTCCCGATCGAGCTCGGAGGCGCTGGTGAAGGCGTCGAGGGTGCGGCGGATCCCCCTGGCCAGGTCTCCCTGCTCGGCGAGGACGACCGACCGGGACTTGGTGAGCGTGCCGCAGTCGTACGCCCGGTCGCCCACCCAGCCCTTCGGGTCGACGGCCAGCCAGGGCTCTCGGGTGCCCGCCAGGATGTTCCGCGCGTTCAGGTCGCCGTGGATGAAGGTGTCCGGCTGGTGGTGCGCGAGCTCGAGCACCGTCGCCGTCGCGGCTTGCACCGTCCGGGGCGGCAGGGCGTCCGGGAAGTCCCGGGCGTCCCGGCGCAGTTGCTCTTCCCACCCGGCGGCCCGGTCTTGAAGCCGGGGCAGTCCGGCGGGCGCGGGGACGGCGAGGCGACGGCTGACGCTCCCGCCGATCGCCGCCACCTCGTCGCCCTGCGCGGCCTGGGCGGCCTGGGCGGCCTGGGCGGCCTGGGCCAGCGTCGTGGGGTGCGCCCGCTCCAGGAGCATGGCGAACCGGTCGTCGTCCCGCTCGTCCAGCAGGACCGCGCCCCGCCCGCCCCAGACCGAGAGCGCGTCCGGCTCGGACCTGTTCTCGGGATGAGGAAAGGACGCCTTCAGCACGGCAGGCTCGGTCGTCTTGCGCAGCACCGGGACAACGATGCCGACGCCCCCGTACAGCGGGTCACCGTCCCACGTGCAGTCCCAGCGCTCGGCCAGCTCCCTCACCGTGGCCGGGAGGGTAGCCAGCCATGCCGAGCCGGCCGGGCCCTCGCGGTCCACGGTGACCCGCACGAACGCCTCCGGGAGAACGATCACCAGCGCACCGCCCGGCCGGGGTACACAGCGCCGTGCCGGTGCGCGGCTCCTACCGGTCGGCGGGTCACCGCCGTGCCGGCCACTGCTGCTCCAGAGAGCGCCGGAGCTCCGGGGTGGTCGGCGGGAGCGCGTCCAGGGCGCGCACCCACTGGTGGCGATCGTGCTCGAACAAGGCGACCGGATCCGGCTTCTGCGGCGTGCAGGCGAAGACGGACTGGCGGCTGGTGCGGCCGCGGGAGTTGGTGTAGTCGAAGTGGCCCGCAGAGCGGTCGATGGTGATGGTGAGGCCGGTCTCCTCCGTGATCTCACGTGGGAGGGCGTCAATGATCGACTCGCCTCGCTCAAGCCGGTCGGCCGGGGTCTCCCAAGTGCCGCCGAGGTAGTCGTCCGGGTTGCGGCGGACGACCAAGAGGCGCTCGTCGTGCACGATCGGGCCGCCGGCGACGAGGGTGTGGATGCCGTCGCGGTGGGCCTGGTCTTCGAGCTCGGCGGCGACACCGCGCAGGGCGGCGTACCGGGCGAGCGGGCTCATCGGGCGGTTCCCCAGGCATCGTGGGTCGACGAAGGCGAGCGCCCGGCCTTCACGTTGGCGCCGGCGGCGAGACGGTCCACGAGTGGCCGAAGCACCGGCTGCTCGTCGGGGTGCCTGCGCAGGTAGTCGGCAACGAGGTCCTGGAGGTGCTGGGCGGGGATGGGCATGGCTCTCCTGGCGACCTCGTGCGCGGCGCAACTCCACAGGGGGTGCAGCGGGGGACGGCGCGTTCGAACATAACGGCCGGTCTGCGAGCGCGGGCACGGATCGCGAGAACACCACCCGAGCGTGTGCCAGCCGCGTCGAAGGTGCCGATGCTAGCCGCCCTCGGAGCCGTCCAAGGGCATGACGCTCCGGGTGCTCACCCGGCCTCGAACCAGATCGAGCCACTCTCGCGGGCACCGGATTCCGGGCCGGACCCGAGAGTTCAAGAATCCTTTCACCTGACATCACCCCAGGTCAGAACCCTCCTTTTCGCGGGTGGCGGCTGGCGGCAGGGGAGGCCGGAGATGACCGGATCACAGTGCTGGTGGCCGCGGATTGTCAGTGGCGTGGGCGAGGGTCCGTCCGCAGAGCACAGCCACACCACACCGAAGGAGACGAGTGCTGTCGACGCGTCGTGCAATCCGCCGCTCGGGCGACCGTCCCACCACCCTCCCCGTACGTGTGAATCGAACGAAGCGAGAAGAGCCGCCCACGCAGACGGCGCTTGCCGCCCGCGTCCCGGCGTCGAACCTTCACTCGACTCGTCGCCCGCGGCTGCCCGTAGCGGCCCTGCGATCAGGTCCGTTGTCCGGGTGCTCTGCCCCCGTTCCGACCCGAGGAGAAACCGTGAATCCCGTCCGCTTGGTCACCCTTCACCCTGTTCTCGAGAACCCTCCTGCTGCGGCCGCCGAAGCTCTCGCGCACCGGCGGCCCGTCGACGTCCGCCGCGTCCTGTTCGCCGCAGCATCACGACCGTCATCGGGGTGGGGGGCATGACCAACCCGACCACTCCGCCTCCCGCCCTGCTCGCGTGGGCCAGCCGGGAACTCGCCGCCCGTCCCGCCGTCAAGGACGTCAGCCATCCGCGCGAAAACTCGCGCGTCTGGCAGCTCGGCCTGCCCGGGGCCGCCCGCTTCTACCTGAAGATCTCCCCCGAGGCCGTGATGTACGAGCGCGAGACGCTCGCGCTGCGAAGTGCCGCACCGGCCCTCGGCGCCGGCGGTGCGCCGCAGCTGCGCGCCTCGAGCGCGGAGGATCTGGCACTGCTACTGACCGCCGTCCCAGGACGGCCGCTCAAGCAGCTGGAGCTCTCGCCCGTGGAAGGAGCCCGCGCGCACCGGCACGGCGGCGCCCTGCTGGCTCGCCTTCACGCGGCCGGTGATCTGTCCGGTCCTCGACGGGCCGAGGCGGATCAGGCTCTGCAGGCCGCGGCCGACGGCGCCGAGGGGCACCTGGCGGCGGCCGGGGACCGGCTGACCGCGGCGGAGCAGAAGCTCGTGCGCCAGCTGGCCGAGGAGCTGCGGGCTCTTCCGCCGCTGCCGCTCGCGTACCTCCACGGGGACGCGTGGGAGCGCAACCTCATGTGGTCGACCGCCCGGCAGCAGGCCGGGTGGATCGACTTCGGGCGATCCCGGGCCGCGACCGCCGTGCAGGACTTCGTGCTGATGGCCTGCTCCACCTGGACCGATCGGCCCGACCTGCGCGCCGCGTGCCTTCAGGGCTACGGCCGCAACCTCACCGTCGAGGAGCAGCACGCCTTGAAGTGCCTGGCGGCGCTCGACGCGGTGAGCTGCCTGGTCTGGGGACCGAAGCTCAATGACCCCCACCTCACCGCACGCGGACGGCGCACCCTGGACCGGCTGATGGCGGGGGTGTTCGCATGACCGCACCGCACCACCGGACCGACTCCCCGGCCGCTGGCGCAGCGAACCCGCGCGGCGAGGCGGTGTCCCTCCCGGCCGCGCGGACGGGCGCTCCGCAGCCCTCGGCACCGCCGGAGCTCGACTACAACGGGCGCAAACACCGGCGGGCAATGGACGACGCCACCTTGTGGGACATGGCCCGCCGCATCCCCGCGGCCCTGATCCAGACGGCCCGCCTGGCCTGGAGCGTCGACCGGCGCATGGCCTTGACGATCGTCGTATGCCAGCTGCTGTCCGGCATTGGCACGGCGGTGATGCTGACCGCCATCGCGAAGGCCTTGCCGCAGCTGATGGTCGACGACCCCCGCCAGGGTCTGGCCCATGCGTGGCCGGCGCTGACCGTCGCCGTCGTCGCGATGGCCACTGGCGCTTCCATGTGGATCCTCGCGGACTGGGCGACGCGGCGCCTGAATCCGCAGATCGCCTCGGCCGCGGACCTGCAGCTCGTGGATCTCCACATGCGGGCCGAACTCGCCGCCTACGACGCGGAGGGGTTCGGCGACCGGAGCCAGGCGGCGGAGATCGGCGCGCTGCGCGCCGTCGACCTCGCCGACGACGCCAAGACCCTCACCAACGGACTCGTCCAGCTCGCCTCCGCGGCCGTGGTACTCACCACCTTGCACCCGCTGCTGCTCGGTGTGCTGCTGCTGTCCGTCGTCCCCCGCGGTCTCGGCGGCGTGATCGCCGCCCGGGTCGACTACCGCGTCCACGATCAGACCATCTCCGCCCGCAATGTCCGCGGCATGATGCGCTGGTGGTTGACGACGGCCGAGCTCGCCGACGAGCTGCGGGCCAACACCATGCGCGGCTATCTGCACTTCTGGTACCGGTCCATGTGTGACCGGGTCGAGTTGAGGGAGGTCGCCGGGGCGCGCCCGTATCTGCGGATCACGCTGCTGGCCGCCTCGCTCGGCGGCCTGTTCACCCTCGGCATGTGGGCCTCGCTCGCCGGCCTGGTCCTCGCCGGGGCCATGACGACAGCGATCGCGGGCACCGCGGTTGTCGCCTCGCAGACCGCCGGCCGTGCCCTGAACTCGATCATCCGGTACTCGACGGTCATGTTCCACCACGGGCTCTACCTCTCCGACTACTACGAGTTCATCGACGAGGTCCGCGCCATGACCACGGCCCGTGGAACCGCGCGGGCCACGCCCCCGCGGCAGATCCGCCTGGAAGGCGCCTCCTACACCTACCCGAGCAAGGAGGCCGCGGCCGTCCAGCCGATCACCCTCACCCTGAACCGCGGCGAAGTCGTCGCCCTCGTCGGGGAGAACGGCGCCGGCAAGTCCACGCTGATCCGCATGATCACCGGACTGACCGTTCCGACCGAGGGCAAGGTCCTGTGGGACAGCACCAACTTGGCCGGCGCCGACGCGGAGTCGGTGTGGCGGCACGTGGGCCTGGTGCCGCAGAAGAACGGGCACTGGCCGCTCGCCGCCCGGGAGAACATCACCCTGGGCCAGCCCCGCGAGCACGGCGACGAGCGGATCTGGGACGCGGCCGAACGCGTCGGCATGACCAAGGCCCTGCGTGATCTCCCCAAGGAACTGGAGACGCTGCTCGCCCGGTCGGTGTGGGGCGGCCACGAGCTGTCCGGAGGGCAGTGGCAGAGGCTGGCCTGCGCGCGAGCGATGTACAGGGAGCCGGCCGTGCTCGTCCTGGACGAGCCGACCAGCGAGATGGACGCCCGAGGAGAGCACCAGATCTTCAGGGAGCTGCGGGCCATGGCCTCGGACCGGATCACCGTGGTGGTCACCCACCGCCTCGACAACGTGAGGATGGCCGACCGAGTGATCGTCCTCGACCAGGGAACCGTCCGGGAGCAAGGCTCCTTCGACGAACTCGTTGCGACCGAGGGGAGTTTGCTCGGCGAGCTGTACGCCCTCGCCCAGGACCGCTGACCCGCGGCCCCAGCAGAGGTCCACGCGGGGCCGTGCAGCCGGCGCGGCCCCGCCACTCCCCCGACGCCAAGGAGCGCCATGCACAGCACCGAGCCCGAAGCCGTCAACGCCCGCGCATGGACCACGTACGGCATCCACCATCTGCAACGAGGCACCGACATCCCGGAAGTCGACCGCATCTCCTGGGGATTCTGGCCGACCGGCCCCGGCGCCGAAGTCCTTGGCGACCTGACCGGCCTGCGCGTCCTGGACCTGTGCTCCGGCCTGGGCAAACACGCCGCCCACCTGGTGCGCGAGCACGGAGCCACGGTCGACACCGTCGAAGCATCCGCCAGCCAGCACGCACGCGCCCTCGCCCGCTACGGCGACCTCCCGGGTCTCACCCTCATCCACGCCGACGCCGTCGACCACCTGCACCAGGCCGAGCCCTACGACGTGATCTACTCCATCCACGGCTTCGGCTACATCGACCCTCATCGCCTGCTGCCCGCCCTCCGGCCGGCCCTGAAGCCCGGCGGGCGCCTCGCCTTCTCCGTCTTGCACACCAACTCCCACGGGCACGGGCCCTCTTCGAGCGTCAGGCCGCGCGCGGAGATCCTGCCGCTCGCCGGCGGCCAGGACCAGACTGTCGAGATGTGGGTGCTCACCCCGAAGCTGTGGGAGGACCTCTGCGTCGACAACGGCCTCCTCCTCGACGGGATCGACGTACTCGACGCGCCCGAGGACGACAATCCGGTCTCCGTCCGCTTCTACCGCGCGCACAGCCACGCCTCCGCCAGCAGCCGACCGCGCACGACCCGCCCGCCGGAGCCCAACGCCGCGCTCGGGGTCGGCGCGATCCTGCACGGACCCCGCGGACTCCTGCTGGGAGTCCACCGCCGCGGGACCATCGAGCTCCCGGCCGGGACCGTGGAGCCCGGCGAATCCCTGGAACACGCGGTCATCCGCGAGCTCTACGAAGAGACCGGCTGCCGTGCCCGCGTGGAGGACGTCGACCTGCTCGGCGTACTCGTGGACCAGGTCGGCCCCGTCGTACGCACAACGGTGCCCGCGGTCGTGACCCAGTGGGAAGGTGATCCGGCAACGCAGCCGAACGAGAGCGTGGGCGACTGGCGCTGGCACCATCTCGACCGGCTCCCGAACGGTCTCTTCATCCCCAGCGCCCAGTGCCTTACCGCCTGGCGGCCGGCACTCGCGATCAACCACCCAGTGGCCACCTTCTACCCGTTCGCCAGCCGTGCCAGGGCCGCGTCTGACTGCTGTACCGAGTCGCTCGGTGCCAAGGGCGGTGAGCCACGGTGAACGTGGGAAGCGAAGAGAGCCGACTCGTGGTCATCCGGGGAAACTCAGCGTCGGGGAAGTCCTCCGTGGCAGCCGGCCTTCGCGACCGGTTCGGTCGCGGTCTCGCCCTCGTGGGTCAGGACAACCTCCGGCGGGTCGTACTGCGCGAGCGGGATCGGCCCGGTGCTTCCAACATCGGGCTGATCGACACGGTCGCCCGCTACGCCCTTGATGCCGGGTACCACGTGGTTGTCGAGGGGATCCTGTACGCCGACCGCTACGGGGAAATGTTGGAGACCCTCGCCGGTGACCACCGTGGCATCTCCCGCCACTACTACCTGGATGTCCCGTTCCCTGAGACGCTTGTTCGGCATACAACGAAGCAAGATGCCGAGTACCTCGCGCACGTAACCGAGCGGGAACTCAGGGACTGGTATCGCGAACGCGATCTACTCTCCGGTGAGGTGGAGACCGTGATCCCTGCGGACAGCTCGTTGAACGAAACGGTCGACCACGTCATGCGAGACACGGGCCTTGACCGTCTCCCTCCGCGAGACCTTTGACCCCTCGTGTCCGCTGGCCCCCTAGGGTCCGAGGCGCAGGCGAGGATCGTCGATGGACGCGCGCACGCCTCAGCCGGGTGAGCGTAGAACGGTGTAAAGCGCTTCGACCGTCGCGCAGCCACCATCGAGCGGCGCGGGGCCGCGTCGTCGTGGTCACGTGCACCTTGGTCGGAGCACATGATCAGACGAAGGCCGCCCCCACGTCCGGTGAATCCCCATGCGAGCGAATCCGTTCGAGACCGTGGCACCATGTACCGCATGACGACGAACCGAAAGGTCCATGCCGCGTAAACGGCCCGGACAGATCCGTGCTGGCGCCCCGGGCAGCCACCTGACAACGGGTGCAAGGCCAGTCATCGACGGCCTGTCTTCGCGTGCACTGTCCGAGATCACCCGTCTCGAACACACCCGCAACTATCTGCAGCCAGGCGATGTCAGCACGGCTGTGGGGCTGTGGAAGAACTACGTCCACCAGCCCGAGCGGGATCTGTGGCACGACTACGAGTGGGGCAACGTGCACTGGTACTGCTGCGGCAACCCCCTCGAAGCTCGAGACCTCCTCGACACCGTGATGCAGGCCATATCACCCCGAAGTGCCCGCGAACTTCAAAAGGTTGTCAGCCGGTCAGACGCCGTCTGGAACCGTCCATCCACGCCCTATGACGCAGACGGTAGATAAGAGCAAGCTGAGCGTGTTCCCCGCTGAGCCGCGCGGCCGGCCCTCCGGCACAGACCGGCTCACCTGAGGCTCGGGAGGGATGCGTTCGCCTCCCGAGCCGAGCTGTGCTCCCCTCACCGGGGGATCGTCTACGGGGAAGTCGAGCACGGTGAAGCCGGCGGGCCGGCGCGCTTCGGGTCCGGTCAGGTGGAGAGCGCCGCCAGGAGCATCCGCCGGGTGACCGTGGTCAGTTCGGCCATGTCGGGCAGCGGGTTCGTCTCCTCCAGGGCGCCGGCGAGCCTGTCGTACAGCAGGCCGTCCGTCCAGGCGACGAACAGGTCGGCCGTCTCGGCGGGGTGGGGAGCGCCGAGGGCCGCCAGCAAGGCGGCGGCCTTGGACCGTGCGGCGAGACGTGCGCGGTGTGCAGGTCGGCACGGAGTTCCGGGCGGCGCGTTGCCTCAAGGGTGAGTTCAAAGCGCGCGAGCTGACGGTCGCGGGCCGCCGTAAGCCAGTGGTGGAGCAGTGCGGCCAGTGCGGCAGCGGCGGAATCCAGATCCGGGCGGCCGTCGCCCCGAGTGGCCAGGGGGCCGTGGGTCGCTTCCCAGTGGTCGACGTCGGAGACCGAGAGTTCAGCCAGCCGGAGGTAGCAGGCGCTGATGAGGGCGCTGCGGGTGCGGAAGTAGTACGAGGTGCTGCCGACGGGCAGGCCAGCGGCGGCGTCGACCGCGCGAAGGCAAGCTGGCGTTCGACCGGCTGCAGCGCCGCATGAACCGCGGGGCCGGAACGGTGACACGCGAGATCGCCGAGTCGCCCGCCCACTTCGTGGGTTTCGACCTGCTGGCCTTCGGCCGCGACCTCACCACGCTCCCGTACCAACAGCGCCGTCGCCGTCTGGAGGAGATGTTCAGTGAGCTCGAGTTGGGTCCGCCCTGGACGCTGTGCCCGATAACCCTCGACCGTGCCCAGGCCGATGAGTGGATGACACAGTGGGCGGTCGCCGGTATCGAGGGCGTGGTCGCCAAGCCGCTGGGCCAGCCCTACCGTGCGGGACAGCGTGGGTGGCTGAAGGTACGTTCCCGCAGCACAAGCGAAGGCGTTGTGGGTGCCATCACCGGCACCCTTCTCCGGCCCTCCAGCCTTCTGCTCGGCCGCTTCGACGAAGCCGACCGCCTTCGGTGAAAGAGGGTGCGAACGTCTCGTTCCGCCGCTGCTTGCAGGCCCGTCGGAGATCCCTCCTGAGCCGACGAAATCGCCGTACGCGGCACGCTGCGTACGGCGAGGATGTTGTCCGTCGACGGCGGACGATCAAGGGAAAGGGGAGTACCCACTCCTTTCCACTCTCAACATATAGCGCATGGGGGGCCTTGCTGCAAGGCCCCGGTGGTGGGGCAGAATCGCCGGCCGAGCCCAGGATCCTGCGGAAATAGGAGACTTACGAAGTGCATGAACTCTTGTCGGCCCACCGGTCGCGCGGTGGAGTCGAGCCGGTGGTGGGACTCGCGCTGCGGTCGCGGGCTCCCGGCCGGGTGCCGGTGCGCGCGCAGCCGGACTTCGCGGGAGCGACCTCGGATCGGAGCTGGTGACATGAGCCCCTTGACCATCACTGCGTTCGACCTTCCCGGCCACCTCTCCCCCAAGGCCGACCCGATGTTGATCGCCGGCGACGAGCAGCACTTCGCGGCCATCGCCGAGAGCCTCGAGGAGACGATCGCCGAACTGTCCGACCGCCTCGATGCCGAGCTCAGGGCACCCGGGGGCGTCGGCAGGGAGGCGATGGAGCGGGACATGGAGGTCCACCGGCTGACCGGTCGGCTGCGTGCCTTGCGCCGCTTCGGACTGGACCTGTGCCTTGGACGCATCGTCGGTGAGGACAATGCCGAGCCCGTGTACATCGGTCGCCTCGGTCTCACCGAGAGCACGGGTCGCCGGCTGCTCATCGACTGGCGCTCCCCCGCGGCCGAGCCGTTCTTCGCGGCGACCCACGCCAACCCGATGGGGCTGGCGAGCCGGCGCAGGTACCGCTGGACCCGCGGCCGGATCAGCGACTACTGGGACGAGGTGTTCTCCGCCGACGGGCTAGAAGGGCACGCCGCGCTCGACGACCAGTCCGCCTTCATCGCCGGCCTGGGCGGCAACCGGTCCGCGCGGATGCGAGACGTGCTCGCCACCATCCAGGCCGACCAGGACGCCATCATCCGGGCCGGCTCCCGCGGCGCTCTGGTCGTCGACGGCGGTCCGGGTACCGGGAAGACCGTCGTCGCTCTGCACCGCTCCGCCCACCTTCTCTACTCCGACCCTCGCCTCGGTCACCGTCGGGGCGGCGTGCTGTTCGTCGGTCCGCACCAGCCTTACCTGGCC
Source organism: Streptomyces sp. NPDC096176 (assembly GCF_044763255.1). Lineage (NCBI taxonomy): Bacteria > Bacillati > Actinomycetota > Actinomycetes > Kitasatosporales > Streptomycetaceae > Streptomyces > Streptomyces sp. NPDC096176. The sequence continues at coordinate 83,324 of NZ_JBIWFV010000007.1, forward strand.
TACGTCGCCGATGTCCTCCCCAGCCTTGGAGAGGAGGGCGTGCAGACGTGCACCCTGCGGGACCTCCTCCCCCAAGGAGCCGCGGCGAAGGCGGAGCCCGATCCGAACGTGGTCCGTCTGAAGTCGTCCGCCCACATGGTGAAGGCGATCGAGAAGGCCGTCAGATTCTACGAGGAGCCGCCGGCCCAGGGGATGACGGTCACGACGCCCTGGTCCGACGTCTGGTTGAGCGCGGAGGACTGGGCCGAGGCGTTCGAAGCAGCGGGACCGAGCACCCCGCACAACGAGGCACGCGACCTTATCTGGGAAGAGCTGGTCACGATCCTCATGGACAAGCACGACGGCGACGTCCCGCCCGAGCAGTTCCGGAGGTCGCTGCTGAACGACAAGGAACTGGTCGGCACCCTCCACCGCGCGTGGCCGCTGCTCGAAGCGGCCGACCTCGTCGGCGACCTGTGGTCGGTACCCGCCTACCTGCGCATGTGCGCTCCTTGGTTCGGCCGCGACGATGTCCGCACCCTGCAGCGCGAGGACCCCCAGGCCTGGACGGTGTCCGACCTGCCGCTCCTGGACGCTGCACGGCAGCGGCTCGGTGACCCGGAGGCGTCCCTGCGCAAGCGCCGGCACGAGGACTCTGTCGCCGCCGAACGCGAGCGCCTGGCCGGCGTCATCGACAACGTGCTCGCGGCCGACGACGACGGTGAGGGTGCGGTGACGATGCTGCGCGGACAGGACCTGCAGGACAGCCTGATCGACGAGACCGCACTGCCCGGCACCGACCCGGAACCTCTCGCCGGGCCCTTCGCGCACATCGTCGTGGACGAGGCGCAGGAACTGACCGACGCGGAGTGGCAGATGCTGCTGCTTCGCTGCCCGTCCCGGAGCTTCACCATTGTCGGGGACCGCGCCCAGGCCCGGCACGGGTTCACGGAGTCGTGGCGGGAGCGGCTCGAGCGGGTCGGGCTCGACCGGATCGACGTGGCCTCCCTGAGCGTCAACTACCGGACTCCCGAAGAGGTCATGACGGAAGCCGAGCCGGTCATCCGAGCCGTGCTCCCGGACGCCAACGTGCCGACCTCGATCCGCAGCAGCGGCTTGCCCGTCGTGCACGGATCTGTTTCCGATCTGGACTCCGTCCTCGACACCTGGCTCGCGTCGCACGACGACGGGATCGCCTGCGTCATCGGCGATCCGACGTTCCGGGCGACGTCCCGCGTCCGGTCGCTGACACCGGAGCTGTCGAAGGGACTCGAGTTCGACCTGGTCGTGCTCGTCGACCCGGAGGCGCTCGGCGAGGGTACCGAGGGAGCGGTCGACCGCTATGTCGCGATGACCCGGGCTACCCAGCAACTCGTGGTCCTCACGAGTTCCTGAGGCAGGCAGGCAGGCCAGGACACCCAACCGCCGTGCAGGAGGCTCGTGTTCGGTGACTCGGCCGCCCGTCCGGTTCGAGGCGCCCGGCCGGGACGGGGGAGGTCGTCGGTCGCGTCATGGCTGCTTCGGCGCGGCCCCGCTCTCCCCCTTGGCCAGATTCGACTTGCGGTACGAGTACGCGAAATAGATGACAAAGCCGATCAGCAGCCACACCAGGAACCGAAGCCAGGTCTGCCAGGCCAGGAAGGTGATCAGCCAGAGCGAGAACACCACACCGATCGCCGGGACGAACGGCACGCCAGGGCAGCGGAAGCTCCGCGGCAGGTCCGGCTGGCGGCGACGCAGCACGATCACCGCGATGCACACCACGACGAACGCGAGCAGAATGCCGATGTTGGTGAGCTCCGCCGCCTCGCCGATCGGCAGGAACCCGGCGATCAGCGCCGACGCCACCCCGACGATCCACGTCACCCGCACCGGAACGTGCCGCGTCGGGTGCGTCTTCGCAAACCAGTGCGGCAGCAGCCCGTCGCGGCTCATCGAGAACCACACCCGGGTCACACCCAGCATGAAGGTGAACATCACCGTGAGAATGCCGATGATCGCGCCGACCGCGATGAGGTTCGCGAGACCTCCCAGCCCCACCGACTCGAAGGCCGTCGAGAATCCGCTCTCCGGGTCGATCTCCGTGTAGTTCTGCATGCCCGTCAGCACCAGGCAGGCAAGCACGTACAGCACCATCGAGATCGCGAGCGAGTACATGATCGCCTTCGGCATGTGCCGCTGCGCGTCCTTGGACTCCTCGGCCGCTGTCGACATGGCGTCGTATCCGAACACGGCGAAGAACACGGTCGCCGCACCGGTGAACGCCCCGCCGACGCCGTACGGGAAGAACGGGTTGTAGTTCGACGTGTCGATGTGGAAGAAGCCGATGACGATCACCAGGAGGACGACCAGGACCTTCAGCACCACGACGACCGTCTCGAACCGGGCCGCGTTCTTGATGCCGAGCGTGAGCAGGTAAGCGGTGAACAGGCAAAGGATCATGGCGAACAGGTCGACCTCGCGCCCCTCGCCGGTGCCCGGCGCGCCGAGCATCCATGCGGGCAGGTCGACGCCCATCGCACCGAGCAGGAAGCCGAAGTAGCCGGAGATGCCGATGGCGACCACCGCGACGATCGCCGTGTACTCCAGCAGCAGGTCCCATCCGATGAACCAGCCCGCCAGTTCACCGAGCACCGCATAGCCGTAGGTGTACGCCGATCCTGCCTTCGGGATCATGCCCGCGAACTCTGCGTAGGAGAAGGCCGCGGCCGCGCTCGCCACGCCTGCGATCAGGAACGAGACGAGCACGGCGGGCCCGGCGGTGCCGTTGGCGACCGCCCCGGCGAGCGCGAAGATGCCGGCGCCGATGATGCCGCCGACACCGATGGCCGTCAGCTGCGTCAGGCCGAGTGTTCTGGTGAGCTGTTCACTCGGGGCGCCCTCTTCGATCTGCTCGATGGGCTTGCGGCGCAGTACGCCCTTTCCCATCTGGAGTCCTGCCATGGTCCACCTCTTCGCAGACTGCTGTCGGCCGATGGCGGCTCATGATGGCCCAGGCGAGGCGGCGGCGGAACCCGACATGCGCAAACGCCGGAGGGAGCGTGTCTGGAACATGGCAGGACCACCGTCATGGGCCAATGCCCGACCGCAGGCCTCAACGAGCGGCCCCTGTCGTCAACGAGGTCGGGCGCCCTCGACCAGGGGGCGCAGCTTGTCGGCCAGATCCTTGCTCTGGACCAGTTGGTAGAACAGGCTCGGGTTCAGGGCACTGTACGGGCAGCTTTCCCGAACGCTGGTGGATCCCTGCAGCGTGAACGTGTCGACCAGTTCGGCTGTCCTGGCCTCGTACACCCGGTAGATGTAGCGAGCCGACTCCACGTCGGCGATCGTCGCTCCGTCGTCGTACGCACAGGTGCCGATCTTCACGCTCTTGAAGCTCTCGTCGGGATCCTCGCAGAGCACCAGCTGAACCGGGCCGGCGGCGAGCGGATCCCATTCGGCGGGCAGTTCCCCGTGGACGGAATCGGCGAACGACATGATCGGGTGGGGCCCCGGCCCGGCGTACGCCGGGCCGTCAGGCCGTAAGGCGAGCGGCCGCTCGGTGCCGTCCCATCCGCCGCACGCGTCGTAGTCGTCGCGAGGAGGCTGGGAGGGCGGTGTCGGCGGCGGGGAGCTGCCGGGAGTGGCGGACACCGAGGCTTTCCCGGATGCCGGAGGCGGCTCCTCATCGCCGGTGCAGGCGACCAGCCCGACCAGGCAGGCGGCGAGCATCGCCAGGACGGGACCGGTCCTGAAGTTCCGCTGACACCTCACAGAATCCCCCGCGTCTCGCGCCCCCGACCCTCGCACCGCGCATGCGCGGGACAGGGTCGTGGACAACACATCCGCGCACGCTACCGAGCTACCCGGGGGCCCGGGGGGCCACGCCCCGAAAGCCCCGTCCGCCGCGCTCGGCACGGCTTGTGCATTTGCCTCCGTCCGCGGGCGTGTGTCGTACCGGCCGGCATACGCGACGCGACGGTAGCCTCCCCACGATGTCCCCGCCCACCGTGGCCCGGAGGGTCTGCCCGTGCAGCAGCCGTTCCTCGCGCTCTTCCTCAGCCGCCTGTTGGGCAACCGATGGTGGCGCGCCTTCCATGTGCGGGCGGCCTTGTGCGTCTCACTTGTGACGGCCGTCGTGCTGCTGGCCGGTTCGGCGCTGATGGTGTCGGCCGAGCGGGACGCGCCCGAAGCCACCATCACCTCCTTCCCGCGGGCCCTCTGGTGGTCCGTCGAGACCGCGACGACCGTCGGGTACGGCGACCTCTACCCGGTGACCGCGTGGGGCCGCGTCATCGCCGCCGTGGTCATGCTGGCCGGCATCACTACCTTCGGAATGATCACCGCAGCCCTCGCCACTTGGTTCGTCGGCAGGGCCCAGCAGGACGCCCGGGCCCTGGGTTCGGCGGCGCACCGGTACGCCGAGGCCGGGGAGGCCGAGATGCACGCGGACGTACGGGCGCTGCACGAACGCTTCGACCGCGTGGAGCAGTTGCTCGTCGACCGTGACGCTCGCTGACATGACCGGGAGGTCACAAGGTTCGCACGGCGGCCCGGCGGGTGAGAGCCGGACTCAGCTCAGGCTGATGTGGTACGCCTTGCGCAACGTCTCATGGACCCTCCACACCGTCCGGTCCCCGGCGCGGAGCACGCAGGCATCCCCCGGCCCGACCTCGAAGGTGGCGCCGCCCTCGACAGCGATCGTGGCGCGGCCGCTGACCACGACGAAGAGCTCGTTCGCCTCGGTGTCGGTGACCACCCCCGGAGTGATCTGCCAGATGCCGCGGATCTGCGTGCCGTCCGGGGACTCCCACAGCACCTTCCCCGACACCTCGGGGGTGCCCTCCACGATCTGCGCCGGATCGAGCGGATCGGGCTCGAGGTCCGCGTCGGGGACGTGCACGGCGAAGCTGCTGAACTCGGTCATGAGCCGACGCTAGGGCATGCCCGCGCCGGCACCCCATGGCCAGAGTGTCGTGTGTGCCGCACCCATGAGCGACGATGCGTCGACCGGATGCCGCGGAACGGCCGCCGCGGACGCGGGCCGCCTCGTCGGGATCGGTCAGGCCCCGCCACCCAGCGTCACGTTGTCCTCCAGGGGGACGCGCCCGGGCACGGTGGCGTCGGTCGGCGGTTGCCAGTCGTGCCACTGCTCCCACCAGCAGTCCCCGCGCTCGATCAGGTCCACGACCTCGGCCGCCGAGGCGCGCACGGCCTCCGCTTCACCGGGTTCGAAGCCGCCTGCGCGCACCCGCTCCTCGAAGTGGTCGACGTCCTTCCATGCGTAGCCCGACCCGTCGGCCGGGATCACCAGGTCGAGTTCCTGGTCCAGGGTGTCGAAGCCGCGCTCCGTACGACGCATGGGCCTTTGGAAATTGATGTACCAGTCCTTCAGTTCAGCACCCTGCCAACGAGCCCAGACCGCATAGCCGTCCTGGGCGCGTTGCAACTGGAGAACGCCCGTGGACTGCCATGAGTGGTCGAATTCGATCCATGGATGCAGCCCCCATTTGAATTCACCGAGCCCGAAAGTCAGCGGTGTCCCCCGGGCCAGATACGCGGCGAGGGTGCAGCCGTCGTCAAAGACCACGCGCAGCGGATGGACCAGCCATTCACGGCCGTCGAGCACCTCGCGCCTGACGATGACCTGACCTGTGGAAAAACGGGGCTCCATGCAGATCACCCTAACTACGGCGCCCTCTGCGCCGACAGTCAGGGTCCGTTGCGCCGCACCGCGGGGTGCTCGGCTTCCGTGCGCGGGTGCTCCCTCGGATGGATCACTCCCCCTCGCATCATCGATATGGCCCGACAAGAATCGGGTGCACCCTCACTTTCTTCCGCAACGGGCCGAAAGGCGGCAGGTCGGCGTTTCCTGTGCCCAGCGGAACCATCGGAATGGATGAAGGCAGGAGCGCATGACTATCGCAGCCTCTGACCGCGTGTCGATTTCGTCGTTCGACGGTGCCATGCTCAGGGTCGTACTCCTGATGGATCTGCACGAAGGTACCGAGCCGCAGTTTCTCGCAGCGTACGACCAGCTGTGCGACCAGGTGGCGTCCGTACCGGGCCACATCAGCGACCAGTTGTGCCAGTCGATCGAGAATCCCTCGCAGTGGCTCATCACCAGCGAATGGCAGAGCGCTGTGCCCTTCCTGTCCTGGGTGAACAGCGACGAGCACCTCGAGATGGTCAAACCGCTGAGCGTCTGCGCCCGCAGCACAAGATCCTTCCGGTACAGCGTCCTGCGGGAAACCGGAACGGTCCACGCCGCTCCGCGGCGGATGGGCAGGCTCCAGACGGCGCCGCGCGTGAGCGACGGCCTGGTCCGGTCAGCGCTCACCTTCACGGTGAAGCCCGGCAGCGAGCAGGCCGTCGCAGGCATCCTGGCGGACTACGCGTCACCGCAGGCGCGCGTGGACGCGCACACCCGACTGCACCGCACCTCGCTCTTCATGCACGGAAACCGTGTCGTACGGACCATCGAGGTCCGGGGCGACCTCATGGCGGCCCTGCATCACGTCGCGCGGCAGCCGGAGGTACGGGCCGTGGAGGATGCCATCAACCCGTATCTGGAGGTCGAGCGGGATCTCGACGACCCCGAGTCCGCTCGCATGTTCTTCATGCGCGCCGCACTGCCGACCGTGCATCACGTCATGGCCGACCGACCGGACGAGGCAGGCATCCGACGGATGGCGGTGATCCACCAGGTCGAGCCGGGACAGGGAATGGGCGCGGCCCGTGCGCTGGCCGAGGCCGACGAGGCGGAGGCCGACCGGCCGGACAGCCTTGTGGCCGCCAGCACGATTTTCCAGCGGGACAACACCGTCGTCCGTCTGCTCGACGTGCGCGGCGAGCTCGAGGAACCCGTCAGCGGCAAGGTGATGCGGCTCGTCACGGACCGTCACGCCACGGCCTGACGGGAGTCGACCGAAAGGACGGTCCTCGCGGCCGGCCTCTTCACACCGCTTCCGTGCCCAGCCAGGACGCGACCGCCCGGGCGATCGGGAGGCCGGTCTCCAGTTCCACGAAACCGAACTGACCGCCCTGGTTGCACTCCAGGAACCACCACGTCCCCGTGGAGTCCTCCGCGAAGTCGAAAGCGCCGTAAGCGAGTTCGGCGTGCTTCATGTAGGTCTCGACGGCCCGGGCGATCTGCGGGGGCGTCTCCACGGGCTGCCACTCGTGGCCGGTGTCCCCGTAACGGCCGTCGACCTGCCCCGGTTCCGCCGCCTTGCGTGCCGCGAAGTGCTGGTCACCGACGCTGGTCAGCCGGATGTCGGCGCGCTTGGCTATGTAGCGCTGCAGCAGCGTGGGTGCTGCGGCGACACCGGAGAAGTCCGCGTCCGGGGGGACGAGCGTGGTGGGCAGTGCCATCGGTGGGTTGCCCGGCGACTTGCCGGAGACCGACTTCACGACAACATGCCGGTACTGCTCGGCGAACTGACGGGCCATCGTCGGATGAGTGGTGACCAGGGTGGCGGGCACCGCGAAGCCGCTGAGGTGCGCGATGCGCAACTGCCAGGGCTTGCGGCGCGCCTTGGCGGCCGCGCTGGGGTGGTTCATCCATCGCGCACTCGTGCTGTCGAGCATTCCGTACAGGGCGTGGGAGCTTTCGACGGTCAGCCAGTCGGACGGTTCCGCGGCGTGGGCCGCAGGCTCCCCGGGCCTGCGGATCCAGACGGACCGCAGGCCCTCCATGCTCGCCACACGGCCGCCGCTCGACAGATAGCCGCGGAACTCCCCCCGTACGTACTCCGCCGACATGGCCCCGCCGCCGGGGAGTTCAGCAGGGTCGAACCGCACCAGCGGGACGCCCTGTTCGTGAAGCTCGGCCACCACCATGTCGGCGGTGACATCGCCTTCGCATGTGAGTACCAGCACCGTCACGTCGCACAGCCGGTCAGTCGTCGAAGTGGGTGGCGGAGCCGGCCTTCGACGTCGTCGTGCCGGCCGCGGCGAGCAGCGCCCTGTCCATGATGGCGGGGCGGCCGTCGGCCAGAACGTTCAACTGCAGCGTGGCGTCGTACGCATAGGGGGCGATGTCCGCCGCCGCATCGGCAGGGCGAGCGTAGTTCCACGCGAAAGGTTTCATGTCAGTTCCTCCCCTGCCCGTGCGGGCCTGCCCGGGCTTCTCATGTGACAGTACGTGGCTACGACGTAGTGGTTTCAGCACGTACCGTGACCATGTGAATGCTGTTGACAACGGCTCCCCCGATGGAAGGCGGGTCGGAGAACAGCTCCTCGACACTGTTCTCCGCTGCCTTCCGGCGCCGTCAAGACAGACGCACTATCAGCCCTAGGGGTTTCAACCTTTGGCCTTAACGTGACCCAGACGACACTCCAAACCGCAGGATTACGGGACATCACGGTGAGCGGGTAGGCCTGGCGGGCGCGTCGACGCGGAACGAGGGGAGTTGCGCCCGGAGTCGGCGCCGGTAACAGCGAGGCGACCCTGCGTCTGCCGTTCTTCGACAAGGAGCACAGCATCGGGCTCGTGCACGATGCCCTCGACCGGAGCGCCATGCAGGTACGGCTCAGGGTCGAGGGCGTCGCGGGCCGAGCGCCACGCGGGAGGTGTGGCGTCAGACGGTGCAGCGGCCCAGCGCCTCGCGGGCCGCCGAGTGGGCCGCCCGGCGGTCCTCGTCGACGAGGCCGATGCGCGTGCGTCGGTCCAGGACGTCCGACTCGTCGAGGGCGCCCTCATGCCGAACTGCCCACACCAGTTCGGCCCCGGTGACAGGGTGGCCCTCGACGACCGGCCGGTTCAGGGCGGGGTCGGCGAGGCCGAGGGCGTGGACGGCCGGGGCTTCGGCCCCGTAGCGGCGGACCAGGCGCCGGGGCGCGTCCAGCCGCGCGAGCGTACCCGTGGAGGCGGCGCCGATCAGGGGTACGGCGGCCGTACGGCAGGGGCCGGCGGTCAGGCGGCCGGACACGAGAGCCGCGTCGACGGCGTCCTCGGCCATCCGCCGGTACGTGGTGAGCTTGCCGCCGACGACGGTGACCACCCCTTCCGGTGAGGTGAGCACCGCGTGCCTGCGGGAGATGTCGGCCGTACGTCCCTGGCCGGCGGCGCCGTCCGGACCCGCCGCGCGGGTGTCCAGGAGAGGCCGGAGTCCGGCGAAGGCGCCGACCACGTCCTGGCGGCCCAGGGGCAGGTCGAGGGCGGAGCCGAGGACGTCGAGGAGGAAGCCGATGTCCGTCTCCGGCACCTCGGGCACGTCGGGGACCTCGCCCTCGACCGGCTCGTCGGTGAGTCCCACGTAGACCCGGCCGTCGCCCTGCGGCAGGACGAGGACGAACCGGTTGGACTCTCCGGGGATGGGGATGTGCATGCCGGCGGTGAGGCTGCCCAAATCCTGCGAACCCAGGACGAGATGGGTTCCGCGGGAGGGGCGCAGGCGGATGTCGTCGACCAGCCCGCCCGCCCACACCCCGGCGGCGTTGATGACGGTGCGCGCCCGGATGTCCAGCTCGTCGCCCGTCACCTCGTCGCGGACCCGGGCGCCGGCGCTGCTCAGGGCGAGTGCGCGGGTACGGGTGAGGATCCGGGCCCCGTGGGCCGCGGCGGTCCGTGCGACGGCGGTCACCAGGCGGGCGTCGTCGGTGAGTTGGCCGTCCCAGGAGAGCAGCCCGCCGCGCAGCCCGGTCGGCCGCAGCACCGGGGCCATGTGCCGGGTCTCCACGGCGGAGAGCGTGCGGGGCGCCGGCAGCGCTGTGCGCGAGGTGCGGGCACAGGCGCGCAGCACGTCGCCGGCCCGGAAGCCCGCCCAGGCCAGTGCGGCCTGCCCGCGGGAGACCAGGGGGGTGAGCGGGAGGACGAAGGGCTGGGCCCGCACCAGATGGGGCGCGGTGCGCTGCATGAGGATGCCCCGTTCGACGGCGCTCTCGTGCGCGACGTCCAGGTGACCGGTCGCGAGGTAGCGCAGTCCGCCGTGGATGAGCTTGGAGCTCCACCGGGAGGTGCCGAAGGCCAGGTCATGTGCGTCGATCGCGGCGACGGTGAGTCCGCGCGAGGCGGCGTCGAGGGCTGCGCCCGCGCCGGTGGCCCCGAGGCCTACGACGAGGACGTCGACCTCGGTTCCGTCGGCGAGTTCGGCGAGCTCCCGGCTACGGCGTGCCGCGTTCAGCGAGGAGGCGGCGGGGGTGGCGGGAGTGGCGGCGGGCCTGTCCGGGCTGCTCATGGTGCGAGGGTCCTCTCCAGGATGATCCGCAGTTCGTCGAGGAAGGCGGCTTCGGTGAGTCCGGGGTCGGCCTCGTCGGTCATCGTGCGCAGCGAGAGTGTGAAGGACTGCACCACGAGCAGCAGCGAGCGGGCCTGGCGGTCGGTGTGGATGCGCCGGACGGACCCGTCGGCGTGCCCCTCCTCCAGTCCGCCGGTGATGAGTCCCAGCAGCGCGTCCTGGCTGGCGCCCCGGCGGTCGAGGACGTAGGGCAGCAGCAGTTCGGGGTCCACGTCGATGATCTTGTGGAAGAGCGGGTGGGCCCGGAAGGCGGCGACTCCCGCGACCAGTCCGTCGACGAGCCGCGTCCGGGCGAGGGTGCAGGGATCGTGGTCGGGCATGGCGCCGACGGCGAGGGCGATCCACTCCCGCGTCATCAGGTCGCCGACCAGGGTGCGCACATCGGGCCAGCGGCGGTACAGCGTCATACGGGAGACCCCGGCGCGCCGGGCGATGTCGGTGAGGGTCGTCCTGCGTACGCCGACGGCCAGGACGCAGTCGCGTGCGGCGTCGAGGACGGTGTCTCCGTCCGAATGGTTGTGACGAATGGGCGTCATCTGTCACAGTGTAATGCCAGTGCAGGCCGCGCGGCAGTGCGCCCCGCGAACCGACCGTGAGGAAACAGCCCAAGTGGACATGTTGTGGAGCGGCTGGGGCGACCCGGCCAAGGCGGCCCCGCTGCCGGACACGGTGATCGGCCTGCTGCGCGATCTGCTCGGCGTGACGCCGCGCGCCGGCGCACCGGCCTCGCTCGACGCGATCGACGTCCCCGCCTCCGATCTGACCGACGCGGTACGCGCGGCGCTCGCCGAGTGCGTGGGCGACGCGGCCCATGTGCGCACCGACGCGGAGAGCCGTATCCGCCACACCCGTGGCAAGTCGACGCCCGACCTGCTGCGCATCCGGGCCGGCGAGGTCTCCGACGTCCCCGCGGCCGTCGTGCTGCCCGCCGGCCACGACGAGGTGGTGGCCGTGCTGCGCGTTTGCGCGGAACACGGGGTCGCCGCCGTCCCCTTCGGCGGCGGTACGTCCGTCGTCGGCGGCCTGGCACCCGAGGGCAAGCGCTGCTTCATCGCCCTCGACCTGCGCAGGCTGGACGCCCTGCTCGCCCTCGACGAGGTCTCCCGGACGGCGACCCTGCAGCCCGGTCTGCGTGCGCCCGAGTGCGAGCGGCTGCTCGACGAGCAGGGCTTCACCCTGGGGCACTTCCCGCAGTCGTACGAGTGGGCGTCGGTCGGCGGTTTCGCCGCCGCCCGCTCCAGCGGCCAGGCCTCGGCCGGCTACGGCCGCTTCGACGAGATGGTGCTCGGCCTCACCGTCGCCACGCCCGAGGGGACGCTGGAGCTCGGCCGTGCTCCGCGCTCTGCGGCAGGCCCCGATCTGCGGCAGCTGATCCTCGGCTCGGAGGGCGCCCTCGGTGTGATCACCTCCGTCACCGTACGGATCAGGCCGCGGCCGGCGACCAAGGTCTACGAGGGCTGGCGCTTCCCGTCCTTCGAGGCCGGGGCCGACGCCCTGCGCAGGCTCGCGCAGGACGGCCCGCGGCCGACCGTGCTGCGCCTGTCGGACGAGACCGAGACCTTCATCGGCCTGGCGCAGCCGGACCGGATCGGCAGTTCGCAGGCACAGCCGCCCGCCGGCTGCATGGCGATCGCCGGTTACGAGGGCACCGAGGAGGACACCGCCGACCGTCGAGCGCGGGCCCGAGAGGTGCTGCTCGCCTGCGGCGGTGAGTACGTCGGCGAGGAGCCCGGCGACCGCTGGGCGCACGGCCGCTACAACGCCCCCTATCTGCGCGACGCGTTGCTCGACGCCGGCGCGTTCGCCGAGACCCTGGAGACGGCCGCCTTCTGGTCGGCCCTGCCGGGCCTCTACGACGCCGTGCGGCAGGCGCTCACGACCACACTGACCGAGGCCGGCACGCCGCCCCTGGTGATGTGCCACATCTCCCACGTGTACGAGAACGGCGCGTCGCTGTACTTCACGGTGGTCTCGGCCCAGGGCGACGACCCGGTCGCCCACTGGGCACCCGCCAAGCGAGCCGCCAACGACGCGATCCTGGCCTCGGGCGGCACCATCAGCCACCATCACGGCGTCGGCACGGACCACCGTGACTGGTACGCCGAGGAGATCGGCCCCGTCGGGGTCCGTATCCTGCAGGCTCTCAAGGCCGAGCTCGACCCCGCCGGGGTACTCAACCCCGGCGTCCTCATCCCCGTCCGCTGACCGGCCCCAGCCTTCCGGAGGCGCATTCATGCGACAGTTCACCGCCGTCGTCAACCCCGCCGCGGGCGGGTCGAGCGGCACGGCGGCCCTGCTTCCGCTGGCCCGCCTGCTGAGGGAGGCCGGGGCGCGGCTCGACACGCAGTACAGCCGCAGCCTGGAACACGCGCGGGAGGTGGCCCGGCAGGCGGGCGGGCAGGGCCATGTCGTGCTCGCCGTCGGCGGCGACGGCATAGCCGGCTGCGTGGGCGGGGCCCTCAGCGGCACCGACGCCGTCTTCGGCCTGGTACCCGCCGGGCGGGGTAACGACTTCGCCCGGGCACTCGGCCTGCCGTCCCAGCCCGAAGCCCTCGCCGAGCTGCTGCTCAACGGCTCCCCGCGGCCGGTCGACACCATCGAGGTGACCTCCGCCGTCCACGACGCGACGTCCGTGCTCGGCAGCGTGTACGCGGGAGTGGACGCGGTCGCCAACCGGCACGCCAACACCTCCCGGCTGCTGCGTGGAGCCGCCTCGTACTACGCGGGCGGTCTGCGTGCCGTGGTGGCGTGGCGGCCCGCCGCGTACCGCATCACCATCGACGGGGCCGAGTACGAACGGCGCGGCTACACGGTCGTGGCGGCCAACTCCGGCTTCTACGGGTTCGGCCGCAACATCGCGCCGGGCGCGCGGGTCGACGACGGACTCCTGGACGTCGTTGTCATACGGCACGCCCCCAAGCGGCTGTTCTTCACGATGATGAACGAGCTCAAGACGGGCGCTCACCTCGAACGGCCCGAGGTGGAGATCCTGCGCGGCAAGGAGGTACGCATCGAAGCGGACCGTCCCGTCCCCTACGGCGCGGACGGCGAGGTCGACGCGTCGCTCCCGGTGACGGCGCGGGTCCAACCCGGTGCGCTCAACGTGATCTGCTGACAGGCCGGAACAGCGCCGCTGCCGCCGGCCCGGCTCCCCGCACCTGACCGGTTCCGACGATTCGTCTCCCGTTCACAACTCACCATGCGTTGTGCGCCGGCACCGGGGCACCCGCCGTACCGACCGACCCGACGGGCGGTCGGTACGGCGGATGATCGGGAGGTTGCAGGTGGCCGTGGCGTGGTGGCGGCGCGTCGGGTGGGAACTGTCGGCGGTCGGGGCGTCCGTACGCCGGGCCCTGACGACATCGGGGTCCGAACGCGACCTGGCTGTCCAGTCGCTGAAGGCCGCCGGAGCCGCGATCCTCGCGTGGGCGCTCGTGGGGTGGTGGTGGCAGGCGCCGATGGCACTGATGGCGCCCTGGACGGCCGTGGTCCTCGTGCAGAGCACCGTCTACCGCTCGCTGCGCGCCGGAGTCCAGCAGCTCGTCGTCATCGGCGTCGGCACTGTGCTCGCGGCCGGTGCCGCCGCGCTGACCGGCAACACGATGGCGGCGATGGCACTCGCCCTGCCGCTGACCGTGCTGCTAGGGAACTACCCCCGCTTCGGTGACCAGGGCATCTACGCCCCCACGACGGCCGTGTTCGTCCTGGCCTACAGTTCGTTCTCCGGTACCGCCGTCTTCCACCGACTTTTCGAGGCGCTGGTGGGGGCGGTGATCGGAATCGGCGTGAACGCGCTGATCCTGCCGCCCGTCCATCTCCGCAACGTGAGCGCCGGCCTGGACCGGCTCGGCCGTGACAGCGCGGCGCTGCTGCGCGACATGGCGCAGGACGTGGAGAACGGCTACACCCGGGCGAGCGCCGAGCAGTGGTACGAGCGTGCCTGGCGGCTCGCCGGCCCGCTCCAGGGCCTGCGCGACGCACGCATGTGGACGGACGAGAGCTACCGCTTCAACCCGGGGCGCCGGCTGCGGCGTCGGCCGCAACCGCCGCCGCGCGAATGGGACTCCTACTGGTACCGGGTGACCGACCATCTCGAGTCGGTCACCGGGATGCTGGTCGACACGGCCGGCGACTGGCGCAAACTCGCCGCACCGCCGGAACAGGTGCTCGGCTGCCTGCCGGAGCTGTTCCGCGCGATGGCGGACGTGTGCGAGGCGGACCGGGCCGCGGTCACCGCGTCCCGGCCCGACGGCGATGCACGGGGCCAAGCGATGGAGCGGGCCTGGGAGACCCATCGCCGGCTCAAGGCCCAGATGCTGGACCACGATCACGATCGTGAGATCGCGACAGCGGTGGGCGGGCTGGCGGCGCAGACGCAACAGCTGCTCTACGTCCTCGATGCGGGGCGGGACCTCGATGCCGGGCGCGGCGCGGCCCACCCGGCGTGACGGGGCCCACCCGGCGTGAGGAGCGTCAGCAGGCCCAGTCCTTGTCGAGATCGAGGTCACCCTGTCGCGGCTGGGTGAACGAGAACCAGTTGCCCGAGTCGTCGCGGAAGATCGCCTCAGTGCCGTAGGGGCGTTCCTGCGGCTCCTGCAGGAACTCGACGCCGCGAGCCTTGAGCTTCTCGTAGTCGCCGTGGATGTCGTCCGTGGTCAGGACGCCCGCGCCGAGAATGCCCTTGGAGACGAGAGTCTTCATGGCTTCGGCCGACTCGGGGTCCATCGAAGGAGCGCCCGGCACCATCAACGTCAGCTCGACATCGGGCTGATCCTTGGCGCCCACGGTCAGCCAGCGCATGCCGCCCTCGCCCATCGTCATGTCCGTGCGCACCTCGAGGCCGAGCTTCTCGGTGTAGAACTCCTTGGCCCGGTCCTGGTCCAGCACCCAGACGGTGGAAATGGCGAGGCCCTTGATCATGTCGTGCTCCTGGAAGGTGTGATGTTCTCCGGCTCTGCCACCGTAGGCAGCGGCTGCCTCAGCATGCTTCTTCAGAATTGCGGGGCTCTGCAGAACTCACGTCCTGCCCGGCCAACGGACGCGCAGGTGAGAAGCCGCCGGCCCAGAGCATCGCGTAACACCCGGGGATGAGCCCGGCGCCGCCGCCGACGTGCTTGGCGCGGTACTCGCTCGGCGACAGACCGGTCTGCTTCTTGAAGCGTGCGGAAAAGGTCCCCAGGCTGCTGAACCCGACGAGGGTGCAGATCTCGGTGACGGACAGATTGGCGGTGCGCAGCATCTCCTCGGCCCGCTCGACCCTGCGCCGCGAGAGGTACCGGCCGGGCGTCTGCCCGTACACCGCCTTGAACGCCCGCACGAAGTGATAGCGGGAGTATCCGGCGTGGGCGGCGATCGCGGCGAGGTCGAGCGGCTCGGCCCAGTCGCGGTCCATCGCGTCCTTGGCCAGTCGCATGTGCCGGAGATGGGCCAGGTTCGTCACGTTCCCATGCTGGCACGGGGCACTGACAGCGGGGTGACCACGATCCGAGGCGGCGCGGGAGCGGGCGGGGATTGACCAGGATAGGAACATCTGCTCGGATTATGCTGTTTTCATCGCCTCCTGGTCGTGATCGAGTCGACTCGTCCACGGCCGAAGTCCTGGCTACGGATTCCGGCTGCTCATGATCCCTTCCCGTGTGGTTCTCCCCGCTCTCGCGGGCATCCTCGGCGCCGTCCTCGCGGGCTGCACCGGCGCCCCCGCCGAGGGGTCCGCCGCCGTTCCCGCCGCATCGCCCGCCCCCGCGCCGGCCCTTCCGCTCACCACGGACCCGGCCGCCGCGGCGTCGCCGACCGCCGCCGGCGCCTCCGGGCCCGGCGCCGGCGCGCCCTCGGTGCCCGCCAGGTCCTCCGAGCCCGCGGCGCACAAGGCCGACCCCCGGACCGAGACCGCTGTGCTGTCCATACCGTCGATCGGTCTCACCGACCTGCGTGTCGTCCCGTACGAGGGCACGACGGACGACTGGCCGGGAACACGAATCCAGAACCGCGGCGTGGCTGCCAGCCCGTACGGCGACCGAGGCGGTGTCGGACCGGGCGAGATCGGCAACTACCTGGTCACCGCCCATCGTCTGTCGGCCGGAGGGCCACTGCGGGACCTGCCGTCCGTCGACAGGGGCGACTCCGTGTTCGTCGCCGCCGGTGGTTCGGTGTACGAGTACGTGATCACGGAGACCCGGCAGACGTCCTTCCGTTCCGAGCGCTCGCTCGCGGAGCAGCGGGCGCCGGTGCCCGGCCATCCCGGGGAGCGGCCCACCAAGGCGATGATCACGATCTCGACCTGCGCGACGCCGGAGGACGACGCGGCCGGCAACTTCTGGCGCGACGCCAAGGGCAATCCCGAGCACCGCATCGACAAGATCGGCGTGCTGCGGGACGTGTCCGAGCGGTAGAGCCCCGAGGGGCCGTAGAGCCGCCGATGCGCATACGCCCGGGCGACGCCACCGGCCGGGCCCGTGGGGCGCCCCTGCCGGTGGCGTCGGCGAGTCCGGTCAGCCCGCGTCGAATCGGTCCCAGACCCGGTGCCTGCCGAGCAGCCGGGTGATCACCTGCAGCGTGCTGTCGCCGCTGTCGCCGCTCACCACCCCGGGCGCGTCGGCCGGTACGCCTGCCGCTTCGAGGACCCGGTCGGCGCCGGCCCAGCCTCCGATGGCTTTGCCGTGCCGGAATGCCTCGGACAGCATCAGCAGCACCCTGGGGTCCACCCCCGCGTTCCGCCCTGCCGGGTCCCCCGCTTTGGCGTCCCGGGCGCCGAGCGCATCGGCCGCCGGGCCCGGCGCCCCGGCGAGCAGGAGGGCGTCGAACTCGATCGAGCGGGCGGTGGCGAAGGTGCGCTGCACCGTGACCGGCTCGCCCCCGGCCCCGAGTTCCCCTCCGGCGGGCGCGACCACCAGCGGGACCATGCCCGCCTCGAGCACGGCGCGGCGCACGGCACGGACGCCGTCGAGGTCGCAGCCCGCGTCGGCGACGATGCCGATGACGCGGCCGTCCAGCGGCCACTCCCGTCCGATCTGCGACAGAGCCGGGCTCGGTTCGACGTTCGCGAGCGGTTCCGTCGCCTCGGGCGCGGGCAGGCCGAGGCCGGCGGCGACCCCGGCGCACAGCTCGGGGTCGATGTCGGCGAGGACGCGCAGCCCTCGTTCCTTGATGGCCTGCTCGTAGCACTTGCCCAACTCGAAGGAGTAGGCGGCGATGATGTGCTCGCGCTCCACGGGGGACATGCTGAGCCAGAAGCGCCGGGGCTGGCTGAAGTGGTCGGCGAAGGAGTCCGGCGCCTCGCGGACCTTCTTGGCCGCCGGGATCTCGCGGGGCACCTCGATGTACGCGCCCGTGTCCGCGCCGGCCTGGAAGGGGCAGCCTCCGTCGAGGGAGTTGGGCCGGTACGGGGCGGTGCCGCGGTGCACGGCCGTCTGGTGCATACCGTCGCGCAGCATGTCGTTGACGGGCGCGTGGGTGCGGTTGACGGGGATCTGGGCGAAGTTCGGGCCGCCGAGCCGGCTGATCTGGGTGTCGAGGTACGAGAAGAGCCGGCCGGCCAGCAGAGGGTCGTCCGTGATGTCGATGCCCGGGACGAGATGGCCGGGGTGGAAGGCCACCTGCTCGGTCTCGGCGAAGAAGTTCGACGGGTTGGCGTTCAGCGTCAACAGGCCGATCGGCTGCACCGGGGCCATTTCCTCGGGGACGATGTTCGTCGGGTCGAGGAGGTCGATACCCTCGAACATCTGCTCGGCGTTGTCGGAGAAGGTCTGAACGCCCAGTTCCCACTGCGGGTAGGCGCCCGCCTCGATCGCGTCGGCGAGGTCGCGGCGGTGGAAGTCAGGGTCCATGCCGCTCGTGATCTGGGCCTCCTCCCACACGAGGGAGTGGACGCCGAGCTTCGGCTTCCAGTGGAACTTGACCAGAGTGGTGGCCCCCTCCGCGTTGACCAGCCGGAAGGTGTGGACACCAAATCCCTCCATCATCCGGAACGAGCGGGGAATGCCGCGGTCGGACATGTTCCACAGCGTGTGGTGAGTGGCTTCCGTGTGGAGGGTGACGAAGTCCCAGAAGGTGTCATGAGCACTCTGTGCCTGCGGGATCTCACGGTCCGGGTGCGGTTTGCCCGCGTGGATGATGTCCGGGAACTTGATCGCGTCCTGGATGAAGAACACCGGGATGTTGTTGCCGACGAGATCGAACGTGCCCTCGCTCGTGTAGAACTTGGTCGCGAATCCTCGGGTGTCGCGGACGGTGTCCGCTGAACCGCGCGAGCCGAGCACGGTCGAGAAGCGCACGAAGACCGGAGTCTCCACGTCCTTGCGCAGAAATGCCGCCTTGGTGATCTGCGCGGCGCTGCCATAGCCCTTGAAGACACCGTGTGCGGCGGCTCCGCGCGCGTGGACGACCCGCTCAGGAATGCGCTCGTGGTCGAAATGCGTGATCTTCTCGCGCAGATGGTGGTCCTGCAGCAGAACCGGCCCACGACTGCCGGCCTTCAGGGAGTGGTCGCTGTCGGGAAGCCGCGTGCCCTGCGCGTTCGTGAGATACGCGCCGCCCTGGGCGAGGGCCGCCGGATCGGCTCCGGTTTCCTGGCCCGTCGGGCTCACGGTCGCAGGCCCGCTCTGGTCCGGCTTCGGCGGCAGCGGTTCGCGTGGTTCGGTCGGCTCCTCGAAGGCCGGCGACTGCGGCGCCGGCCCGCCGGGGATGCCGTCTTCGGGGCCGGAGTCGTTCCGGTTCATGCGTCCTCCACGGATTCGGGCGGCAGACGCCGGAAGGGGCGCCTCCACCTCGGGCATACCCGGCCGATTCTTCTGCCGCGACCGGCCGAAAGCAGCATGAGTACCCCCATCCCGGTGGATGACGCAGACCGGGGCGGAGCCATCCGGGGTGCGGTCGGCGCCGGCTACATTCCGCCCGCCACGCGAAGGATCGCGCCGGTCGCGTACGACGCGTCGTCGGAGAGCAGCCATGCGACTGCTCCCGCGATTTCCTGCGGCTCTCCGGCGCGGCCCATCGGGACGTTGACGGCGACCTTCGAGGGACGCTCCGGGTCCTCGTGGAAATCGGTCCAAATGGTGCCGGGCGCAACGCAGTTGACGCGGACACCGTCGGCGGCGACCTCCTTGGACAGGCCGATCGTCATGGCGTCTACGGCGGCCTTGGTGGCCGCGTAGTGGACGTACTGGCCGGGGCTGCCGAGGGTCGCCGCGGCGGAGGAGACGTTGACGATGGCACCGCCGCCGGACCGGGTCATGTCGCGCACCGCACGGCGGGCGCAGAGCAGGTAGCCCCAGACGTTGACCTCCAGGGCGCGGCGCATCCCGCCGGCGTCGGCGTCGGCGAGGCGGCCGTTGGGGCCGCTGATACCCGCGTTGTTCACCAGTCCGGTCACAACGCCGAGTTCTGCGGCACTGTCGAAGAGGCGGTCGACGGAGGCCTCGTCGGCGGTGTCGACCTGGACGGCGAGGGACCGGCGCCCGGCCGCGCGCACGGCCTCGGCCACGTCGTGCGCGGCGGACGCGTCGGACCGGTAGCCGACCACGACGTCGTGGCCGTCGGCTGCGAGGCGGGTGCAGACCGCGGCGCCGATGCCGCGGCTGCCGCCGGTGACGATGGTGAGGTGCTGGGACAAGTGGGCCTCCGGTCACGGGGGCGGTGCGGGGCGTTCCGACTCTAGAACGCCGGGCCCTGGACCACGCTCCTGCCGGGCCTTCGGCCGGCCCGACGGAGTGCGCGTCCAGCGACTGCTGAGCCGGCGTCACTGCTGCGAGACCTGGGATCGCGTGCGCTCACGTGCGTCCGTCACAACCCTTGACGCATGGGACGGACGTCATCCATGATCCCGCTGGAAACGATTCCATGGAATCGTTTCCGCCCACTCTCCCAACACCCCGCCCGGCCGGCCTCTGAGCGGCGCCGTGCCCGAAAGGCACCCATGGACACGAGTGTGACCATCAAGGACGTGGCAGCGCGAGCGGGTGTGTCCGTGGGTACCGCGTCGCGTGTGCTCTCCGGCAATCCGGCAACCTCCGCCTCGGCTCGCGAGCGGGTCAACCAGGCCGCCACGGAGCTCGGTTACCGTCCCGACGCCCGTGCGCGCGGCCTGCGGTCGGCCCGCAGCCATGCCGTCGGGCTGCTCGTCTCCGACGTGCGCAATCCCTTCTTCGCCGACGTCGCCCACGGAGCCGAACAAGCGGCGCTCGCCTCCTCGTACGTGACCCTGCTCGCCAACGCCAACGAGGACACGGCACAGCAGGACACCTACCTGGAGGCGTTCCTCACCCAGCGGGTCGACGGCATCATCATCGCCCCGCAAGGTGAAGGCAGCGGGAACCTGCGGGCGCTCGAACGGGGCCGTACCCCGCTCGTGTTCGTCGACCGGACCGTCGAGGGGTTCGAGGTGCCCAGCGTGACGGCGGACAACGCGGAGGGGGTCGACCTTGCGGTCGCCCACCTGGCCGCCCAGGGGCACACCCGAGTCGGATACATCGGAGGGCCTCCGTCGGTGTCGACCGGACGCGCGCGGCACGACGCGTTCCTCGCCGCCGTGGCACGGCACGGGCTCGACCAGGATCCGGAGCTCATCGCCGTCGGCGACTTCCGCAGCGCGAGCGGCAGCGCGTCGGCCGCGGCGCTGCTCGCGGCGGACCGTCCCCCGACAGCCCTGCTGGCCGCCGACAGTCTGATGGCGGTCGGCGCCCTGGGCGAGGTACGGCGCAGGGGCCTGCGCATCGGAACGGATCTGGCTCTGGTCGCTTTCGACGACATCGAGTGGTTCGGGGAGATCGATCCGCCCCTGACCGTGGTGGCCCACGACGCACGCGCCCTCGGAGAACGGGCGATGCGGCTCCTGCTGGAGGTCATCGAGGGCGGCACGGGTGAGTCCGTGGTGCTCCCGATGCGGCTCGTGGTGCGGGAGTCCTCGACCGGGCGGCCCGCCGACTGACCTTCCCGTCCCCGGAGGCCCGGGGATCCCCACCGCCTCACACCTCGTCAGAAAGGACCTGCCATGCGTATCGCACTCGGCAACGACCACGCGGGCCTCGGGCTCAAGGATCATGTGCACCAAGAGCTGCTCCGCCTCGGGCACGAGGTGCTCGACCGGGGCGTGGGCACCGATACGCCCGTCGACTTCCCGGACGTCACGTTCGCCACCTGCGACGCCGTACGCAAGGGCGAGGCGGACCGGGCAGTGCTGGTGTGCGGCACCGGCGCAGGCGCCCTGATGGCGGCCAACAAGATCGCCGGTATCCGGTGCGGCCTGGGCCACGACGTCTACTCCGCCCACCAGGCTGTCGAACACGACGACGCCAACGCCCTCGCCATGGGCGCCTGGCTGATCGGCCCCGGGACGGCGACCGAAGTGCTGGAGGCGTTCCTCGGGGCGACGTTCGACAACGACGACGACACCGTGCGGCGCGTCGCCAAGCTGCACGAGCTGGAACTGCGGTCCGCGCGCGAGCTCGCCGACCGGCTCTGACCGCCCGCGCCCCATCCTCTGGGCGGCCCGTTCCTCCCACCGCACGCATCCCTGCCGGCGGTCCGCCGTTCCCGAGCCGGCCCGCAACGCAGTCCCCGTTCCCTCCCGCGAAAGCGCCCCCGTCCCCTCCCCTCCCGTCCCCTCCCCTCCCCTCCCCTCCCCTCCCCTCCCCTCCACGACAACCGGCCCCTCCCATGGCCGGCGAGCTGAACCGTCCCCCGCGCATACCGCCATCAAAGGAGATCCCGGCATGAGCGCGCTCAGCACATCCCCCGCGCCGGACGCCCGACCCGGCCGCATCAAGACCGCACTCGCCTCGGCAGCAGGCACCTGTGTGGAGAACTACGACTTCGTCGCGTACGGAACCGCGGCCGCCCTCTACTTCGGCGACGCGTTCTTCCCCGACTCCGATCCCGTGGTCGGCACCCTCCTGGCCTTCGTCACCCTCGGCGTCGGCTTCCTCATGCGACCCATCGGCGGAGCCCTCGGCGGCTATCTCGGCGACCGGTACGGACGTAAGCCCGTACTCGTCGGCGCGCTGCTCACCATGGGCGTCGCCACCGTCCTGATCGGGCTGCTCCCCACCTACCAGCAGGTCGGCGTGGTCGCCCCGGTCCTGCTCGTCGCGATCCGCTGTGTGCAGGGCCTCGCGTTCGGCGCCGAGTGGGGCGGAGCCGTGATGATGACGTACGAGCACGCGCCCCGCAGGCGGCGCGGTCTGTACGCGGCGATACCCCAGGCCGGCAACCCGCTCGGCATCGCGCTGGCCAACATCGCCTTTCTGCTGTCCGCCTCCCTCGACGGCGACTGGGCGTGGCGCCTGCCGTTCCTGGCCAGCTCCCTGCTGATCGTCGTCGGGCTCGTCGTCCGGATGAAGCTCAGCGAGTCACCGGAGTTCGAGACGGCCAAGGCCGAGGGCGGCACGGTGCGCAACCCGCTCGCCGCCGTGCTCCGCGACGACTGGCGCAACATCCTCCGCATCATCGCCCTGCGTGTGGTCGAGTCCTGCGCCTACTACCTCACCGCTACGTACCTGCTGTCGTACATCACGGACCGCGACCCCGACGACCGCAGCGTCGCACTCGCCGGCGTTGTCATCGCGAGCCTGCTGGCCGTCGCCACAACGGTCCTGTCCGGCGCCCTGACCGACCGTGTCGGGCGTCGGCCGGTCTATCTCGTCGGTTGCCTGCTCGCGGTGGCCTTCGGCATCCCGATGTACATGATGGCCAACACCGGCGCCCCGGCTCTGATCGTGCTCGTCTTCCTCATCGCCATCGGTGTCATCCACGCTGCGCTGACGGGTACTCAGGCGGCTTGGTTCGCCGAGCTGTTCCGCACCGGCACCCGCACCTCGGGAGCCTCCCTGGGATACCAGACCGCAGCATCGGTGGCAGGCTTCGCACCGTTCATCGCCGTGCTGCTCGCCGACTCCTTCGGGTGGTGGGGTCCCGCCGGCTTCTACGTCGGCGTGGCCGTCATCGGCCTCGTGGGCGTGCTCGTGACGCGCGAGACGTGGGGCCCCGCGCAGCGGGCGGTCCCCGACGTCGGGACGCTCGCCACCCTCGACGGCCTGCCCGCCCAGCAGGGCTCTCGGAGCGACATGCCCCAGAAGCGCCCCTGACGCGGCGAGAGCAAGCGCTCGGCGGGGCGGCGGGGCGGCGGGACCTCTTGGAGGTTCCGCCGCCCCGCCTTCCGCTTTCGGCAAAGGGTCACGTTCCGAGGGGTACCGCGCCCGGCCGTCGCACCATGTAGACGTCAATCGGGTCCTGAATCTCCACAGTGAATCCGTGGCGCTCGTACAGCCGTCGGGCGGCGCTGCCCTGCAGAACGTTCAGGCGGGCGAACGAGCCGTCGGCATCGGTCCGGTCCAGCAGTGTTCGCAGGACAGCCGAACCGAGCCCCCGACCCTGGACTTCCGGGGCGAGATAGAAGTGCTCCAGCCACTGCCCGCCATCGGCCGGACGCAGTGTGACGCAGCCCGCGAAGGCGCCGGCGACCAGGACGACCGACGTGTGCTGCGGGGAGAAGGAGTCGCGCAGCCGCTGCCGGACCCGATGCTCGTCGAACCGACACAGCCGTTCCAGGTCCGGGCGCATCACCACGGCCCGCAGCTCCGCAATCGCCTCGACGTCTGCCGTCCCAGCGGGCCTCGTGACCCATTCCAGGGGCCGCTCCGTCTGTATCGCGTCTGCCTTCGTGCGTGTGTCCACGGCCGGATCATGCCACTGGGCTGCCGACGGACGCCGCACTTTCGCGCACATGGGCACGGAGCGTGAGATTCGTCGACCGTGAGTCATGCGGACGCCCCGGAAGGACGCCGCGGCTGTGATGCCCCGCATAGGGCCCACGTCACGTCCTAAGGGAGGTAGTGGACCAACCGGCCCTGGATCCGGCACCAGGGCGCGCGGGCCAAACCATTTCGGACATTTGCTCTGTAGTCGGGTAGTACGTCACATCCTTGCGCTCCGTTCGAAGCGCCCCTAACCATGGCTGTCGTTCCGGGGAGCCCGGCGCAGGGCCGGACAGCAGAACGTGTCCGCTCGACCGCTCCGGCCGCCAGGTGGAGATCTCCTCCGCCTGTGCCGCACCGCATCACCGCATTCGGTCGGCATCCCCACGTTGTCTTCAGATGGAGTTACCCCCGTATGACCGCCACCACCAAGAACACCAGCAGCCGCATCGCCCGATTCCGCAAGCTCTCCGTCGCGGGCATAGCCACGGCGGGTGCCGCAGCAGCGGCCCTCACCCTGGCGCCGTCGGCCGCCCAGGCTGCACCGGTGTCGGCGAACGTCGCGGCGGCCCAGGTGTCGGCGGCGGACGCTCCGGCGAAGAAGGCGAAGAAGCAGTACGCCGACAACCTCGACGGCTGGATCAAGGAATCCCTGGACATCATGAAGTCCAAGGACATCCCCGGCAGCTACGAGGGCCTGCACCGCAACATCATGCGTGAGTCGTCCGGCAACCCGAACGCCCAGAACAACTGGGATGTGAACGCGCAGAACGGCACGCCGTCGAAGGGCCTGCTCCAGGTCATCCAGCCGACGTTCGACGCCTACCACGTGCCCGGCACCCCGCATGACCTGACCGACCCGGTCGCCAACATCACCGCGGCCGCCAACTACGCGGCCGACAAGTACGGCTCGATCGACAACGTCGACTCCGCCTACTGATCCTTCCCCCGGCCCGAGTCGCGCCCCGCTCGGTCATTTCCGGGCCGGGAAGGCCCGGTCCCCCACACGACCCCGGTCGCGGATTCCCGCGGCCGGGGTCGTGTGCACGCGGGCCCGGCCGGGCGGCTCGGGGTGGCCCTGCCTGCCCCGTTCCCGGCCGGGGCCGGGAACGGGGCAGGCAGGGCCGTACGAGCCAATCTCGCGCGCCTGCCACCCACCCGCCCGGGCCACGCCGTCGGCGTTCGCTACTGTCCCGACCTGTTGATCTCCGGAGCGGTTCGCGCCTTTGGAAGAGGTGGAGCAGCAGGTGCCCCGATTCAGCCGCGTTCCCCGATTCAGCCGCGTTCTGCGTGGACTTTCCGTCCTAGCCGTCGCGATCGCGGCGGCCGCGCCCGCGCCTCTCGCCGCCGGGTCCGGCCAGGAACCGCCTGCGGACGTGTACCGGCTGCTGGAAGATCCGCGAGTGACCGGCGTCGGCCAGGAGCCGCCGCACGCCCCGCTGATTCCGTACGCCGATGCCCGCGACGCACTGGACGGCGGGGACGGCGAGGACGGCGGCGAGAATGGCACCGTGTGGACGGCGTCACTCGACGGCACATGGAAGCTGCACATGTCAGAGCGCCCGGAGGACGTCCCCGAGGGCTTCGCCACGGGGGGATATGACACCGGCGGTAGCGGCTGGCGCAGTGTGAAGGTGCCGCACACCTGGCAGACGGACGGCCTCGATCATCCGGTGTTCCGCAACATCCCCACCGAGATGTATCCCGACGCCCCTCCGAAGGTGCCGCATGACGTCAACCCCACGGGCGCCTACGTCCGCACCTTCGATCTCCCCACGAGCTGGGAGCGGCGGCGTACGTTTCTGCGCTTCGACGGCGTCACCAGCGGCTTTCTGGTGTGGGTGAACGGCGCGTACGCCGGCTACGACCAAGGCGGCTACACCCCCGCGGAATTCGACATCAGCGAGCATCTGCGGCCGGGCAGGAACACCGTCGCACTGCAGGTGCACCGCTGGAGCGCGGGATCCCATCTCGAGGACTACGACCAGTGGCGATTCGCCGGTGTCTTCCGCTCGGTCGGTCTGTACTCCACCCCTGCGACCTATCTGCGCGACATCACGCTGAGGACGGATCTGGACTCCGCCCACCGTGACGCGCGGCTGACCGCCGAGATCGAAGTCGCCGCCAAGGGAGAGAAGGGTGAGGCGGTGGCCACGGGCACGCGTCGGGTCACCGCGACACTCCACGACCACAGCGGCCGCCGGGTGACCACGTTGTCGGGCTCGGTGGGCCCGGGCAAGGGCTCCGCTTCGGTCACCCTCACGGCCGACGTGGACGATCCCGCGAAGTGGACCGACGAGACGCCGAACCTGCACCGGCTCGTGGTGCAACTCCACGGCCCGGACGGCAGGGTGACGCACACCACCGTCCAGCCGGTCGGATTCCGCGAGATCGAGATCAGGGACAGGCAGCTCCTCGTCAACGGCGAACGCATCCTCGTCAAGGGCGTCAACCGCGCCGAGACCGACCCGCGGACCGGGCGCCATTCGACGCGCCGACGCACCGAGTCCGACGTGGCCCTGATGAAGCGGCTCAACATCAACTCCGTGCGCACCGCCCACTACCCGTCCGACCCCTACCTGTACGAGCTCGCCGACGAGCAGGGGCTGTGGATCGACGACGAGGTGGAGGTCGAGACCCATCACCACGACCGCTGCCCCCACGACTGCCTTGCCGATCTCCCCGAGTGGCAGGCCGCCTTCATGGACCGGCTCACCGGCATGTACGAGCGGGACAAGAACCATCCGAGCGTCTTCATGTGGGACACCGGCAACGAAGCCGGGCTGGGCAGGGCGCATGACGCGATGGCCGCGTTCCTCGAGCGGAACGACCCGTCGCGTCCGGTCTATCACCAGCCCAACACCCCTGACGGGGACGCCCCGTTCGCTGATGTGTGGGGTCCGCGCTATCCCTCGCCGGCGAGCCTGGAGGCGAAGGCGAAGGTCACCGAGAAGCCCGTCATCATGGGCGAGTACGCGCACGCCATGGGCAACTCGCTCGGGAACTTCCGCGAGTTCTGGAACGTCGTGCGCGCTTATCCACAGGTCCAGGGCGGCTACATCTGGGACTGGGCGGAGCAGAACATCGAGCAGCCGCTGATCACCACGCCCGACTCCTCCGGCAACGGCATCCTGACCTTCCTGACCGGAATGCCGGACCATGTCGCCGGGTACCGCGGCAAGGCCCTCGCACTCTCCGGACTCGACGACTTCGTGGAGGTTCACCGGGCTCCCGAGCTCGACCGGGTCGCGGACGCCCTCACGGTGGACGCCTGGGTCGAACCGGCCGACTGGACCGGCGACTTCACGATCGTCGCCAAGGGCAGCCACAGCTACGCGTTGCAGATGAGGGACCGGGACACGCTGGAGTTCGTCGTCCACGGCGGCGGCTCACGGCACATCGCGGCGGCGGACGTCCCCCGCGACTGGTACGGCAACTGGCACCGCGTCTCCGGCACGTTCGACGGCTCCGCGGTCCGGCTGTTCATCGACAGCGAGCACGCGGCGGAGACCAGGTGGAAGGGGATGGTCACCTACTCCGCCCAGCCGGTGAACATCGGCCGTGACCCGGAGAGCGACCAGGAGCACACCCGGGGCCGCATGGCTCACGGCACGATCGACCAGGTCCGTGTCTACCACCAGGCCCTCACACCGCGCCGCCTGGCCGACGACCCGGCGGCGGAGGCGGTCCTCGCCCTGGACTTCGACGAGCTCACCAGCAAGGGCGAGTACTACTCCTACGGCGCGGGCACCAGCGGCGTCGACGGTGTCGTCTCCGCGGACCGGACCGTGCAGCCGGAAGCACGGGCGATGGCGGCAGTCCACGCGCCCGTCCGCTTCTCGGACGCCGGCGCCGAGCAGGGCAGGATCGGCGTCCTCAACGAGCGTGCCTTCACCGGTACCGAGGACCTGCGGCTGCGGTGGAGGATCATCGAGGGGGCGAGGACGCTCGCCAGAGGCACCAGGAGCTTCCAGGTCGCCCCCGGGGAGACGGCGCAGGTCCGGCTGCCGACGCCGCCGGCCAATCCGAAGGGCGCCGACCGGAGGCTGACCGTCGAGGCGGTGCAGGCGGTCGACACCCCCTGGGCGGAGGCCGGGCACGTGGTCGCCGTCGAGCAGTTCGGCATCGGCGGCCGCCGGCTCGCGGGGGTCGTGCGGGCCGGCGCGCCCGGCCCTCTGCGCACGGGCGGGGACGGCGACCTGCTCACGGTATCGGGCGACGGTTTCTCCTACGCCTTCCGGCGGGACAGCGGCGAGCTGGTCTCCATGAAGTCCGGTGGACGTGAACTGCTCAGCGCCGGGCCGCGGTTGGATGTGTGGCGGCCGCCGGTCAGCAACGAGGTGGCTTCGGAGGACCGGCCGTGGCGCGCGGCCGGCCTGGACCGGCTGAGGACGGTGCCGGGGAAGGCACACATCGCGGTGGAGGAGGGAGCGGTCACCGTCACGGCCCCCGGCGCGGTCGCTGCCCCCGGTGTCAAGGACTCGTCGTTCCGGCAGGGCCTGCGGTACACCGTCACCGGCAGTGGGGAGTTGCGGATCGACCACCGGGTGGAGGCGCGGGGCCGGGCCCGCAAGGTGCCCTACCTGCCGCGGATCGGGCTGTCCCTCCGGATGCCGGACGGCTTCGACACCTTCACCTGGTACGGGCGCGGGCCGCAGGAGAACTACAACGACCGCGTGGACGGCGCTCCCGTCGGCGTGTACGCGACCGACGTGGACGAGCAGTTCACCGCCTACCACCAGCCGCAGGACTACGGGAACCACGAAGACGTCCGCTGGGCGTCGCTGTCGGACGGCCGGAGCGGTCTGCTGGTGGCCGGGGACTTCTCGGCGAGCGTGACGCCCTACACCGATATCGACCGTGCCGCGTATCCGTTCGCTCTGCAGAAGGATCCGGAGGGCAACACCCTGCACCTGGATCACGCGGTGAGCGGCGTGAGCGAGACGTTCCACACGGTGCTGCCCGAGTACCAGGTGGAGCCCGACCGGGAGTACGCCTACACGCTTCGGCTGCGCCCCCTGACCGGCGCGGAGGCGCGGAGGGGCATCCCGCGCGGGCCGGTGGTGTGCACGCCGGACGTGGCACTGGCGGCGGCGCGATCCGGGCTGGCGACGGGCGAATCGACCCGGGCGACACTGACGGTCACCAACAGGTGTGACACCCCTCTGCGGGCCGTCGCCGCGGCGCTCGATCTGCCCGGCGGATGGTCCGCGGCGGACCGGTCGTTGAGGCTCGGCGATGTCGAGCCGGGCGGGGCCGTGTCGGCGGGCACTGTGATCACGCGGCGTGCGGGCAGCTCCGACGGCAGACGGCCGGTCGTTGCACAGGTGTCCGCCACCTCCGTGGACGGTGCGAGGGTCGGCGGCGAGGGCGTGGCCGAACTCGAGGGCACCCCGCCCCGCCCGACCGACGACGTGCCGGTGTCGGCGCTGGACTTCGTCGCGGAGGACAACGGCTGGGGTCCGGTCGAACGGGACACCGCCAACGGCGAGTCGCTCCCCGGTGACGGCGGCCGGCTCTCCGTCGGCGGCACAACGTACGAGCGCGGCCTGGGGGTGCACGCGTTGTCGACGGTGGAGGTCCATCTGGGCGGCAACTGTTCGACGTTCACCGCCGATGTCGGTGTGGACGACGAGACGGGCGGGCGCGGCAGTGTCGTGTTCGAGGTGTACGCCGACACGAGGCGCGTCCATGTGACCGACGTGCTCAGGGGCGGAAGTGCGGCCGTGCACGTGCAGGCGTCCGTCGCCGGTGCGCAGCGGCTGCGTCTGCGGGTGACGGGCGGCGGCGACGGCACCGCGCACGACCACGCCGACTGGGCGGCGGCCCGCCTGCGCTGTCGGGCGGGATGAGCGCGGCGCTCGGGGAGGGGCGGCTCGGGACTCGGGCGGGTGCGAGTGGTCCCGGCCGCTGCAGGGACTACTTGTCGACGTCCTGCGGGTACCAGCGCAGCTCGACGGTGTTGCCGTCGGGGTCCTGCACGTAGATCGACTGGGCGTTTCCGCGGGCGCCGTAACGGTCGACCGGCCCCTCCAGGACGGTGAAGGTCCCCGAGTCGATGACCTCCTGCCAGTCCAGTGGGTCGACGACCAGGCAGATGTGGTCGACGTTGGACTCGCCGCGGGGCCGGCTGACGAAGTCGATGATCGTGGTCGGGGTGATCCGCACGGAGGGGAACGGCGCCTTGCCGGCCCGCCACTCGTCCACACGTACGGGCTCGAGACCGAGCAGTCCGCAGTAGAACTCCAGGGTGCGCTCCACGTCCTGGACATTGAGCACCAAGTGGTCGAAGTCCTTCACTCGCATGGTTCGGTCCTCCCCTGTTCACATTCGATCCGGACAAGATCCTCACCGACCGGCACCGATGCCCGCAAGGCCGCGTCCGCCCTTACGGTGTCAACGGCGCCGTCCCGACGCCGATCGTCGTGGAGCTGCTCCAGGCGGCGCTGAAGCAGCTGCAGCGCGCCGCGCTGGCGGCCCGGTATGCGTCGGCGCAACGCGACCAGCGCGGGGGCGAGTTGACGGGCCCGGACTGCGTCCCGGATCTGCTCCCACTGATGGTGGGCGCGGTCCACGGCCGCCTCCACGTCCGGATCGTCCACGGTCTGCTGCCTGCCGAGGCGGACGTCGGCGGCGGTCATCCACAATTCGCAGCTGCGCGCCGGTTCCTGGGCGAGGCGCGCGAGATCCGCGCGTACTTCCAGCCAGTGCAAGGCCTGCGGCGACCCGGGGCCGTGGGCGCGCAGCGCCTCGTTCTCGCGCGCCGCGGCGGCCGTCGCGGCCTCCGCGTGGCGTCCCGCCGCCGCGGCGGCGAGTATCGCCGGGTGCGGGTCACTCCCGTCAGGCGGCGGCGCGGTGGGAGCGGCGGGCAACGGCGCGGTGCGCGACGCGTTCACCGGTCTCGGCACGGACACCGGCGCGTCTGGTCGCGGGTGCACGGGTTCGGTGACGGTTCCCGGGCCTGCCGCGAAGATCAGTGCACCGTCGGCGCCTGCCTGCATGACCACTTGTTCGTGCAGCTGCGGAAGCGGCGGCCGCGCTCCGCTGCGCCAGATCGCGGCCAGCGCCTTCAGGTAGAGGGGGGTTGCGACGGTGCGGCGACCGGGGGCGGGCGCGATCCTTCCGTACACCTGCGTTCCGGGACCGAGGTCCGTGTGGCCGCCGGTCACCTGCCCCCAGGCTTCCGTGTCGGCGACGAGATCGAGGACCACCGTGGTGGTGCCCGGGCGTCTGGCCTTGATCTCACCGGCCAGCCAGTGCCAGGGCAGGGCGGTGTAGCGCAGGGTCGTCTGCGCCGTACGGCCGAGGGCGAGGTGCAGCAGCCGCTGCTTGCGGTCCACGTGCAACTGCCCGGCGAGATACAGGTGCAGCGGTCCCGGCGCTGCGGCCGCGGCGCGTATGCGGGTGAGAACGGTCTGGGGGTCGAGAGGGTCCGCGAGCTCGATCACCGTGGCCGCGGTGGCGCCCGCCGTACCGGCGAGGACGTCCGCCGGGACGGCCGCGAGCGCGGGCAGCGCGGACGCGGCGTCGATGAGACGGCCCCTGCCCGCGGGAGCGGCTGCGAGGAGCAGCGCGGTCCCGGGTGCCGTATTCTCCCGGTTCCCCCGGTTCTCCCCTGTGATCACCACATCAGCACCGTACCCGGTCCCGCGCCCGGGACAGGACCGAGTGTGTTCAACGGTCGCGTGCGGGACCGGTGCTTGACGTGATCGGACCGGGACGGGTGGTCGACTCCCGGACGACGAGCCGGTAGCCGGGACGCCGGCGTCGCTTTCGTGCTCCGCGGCACCGGCGAGACGTTCGACGAGGCTGTCGACGGCGAGGCGGGCGATGGCCTCCTCGTCGGGGGAGATGGTGGTCAGCGTGGTGGCCCCGTACCGGCCCTCCTCGATGTCGTCGAACCCGACGACGGCGACGTCGCCGGGCACGGTCAGGCCACGTTCGGTGAGCGTGCGCATCGCGCCGACGGCGATCAGGTCGTCGGGGCCCGTGCCTCGGAGCACAACGGACCGGACGCCGGCGACCGGGCGCCCGACTGCGGCGGACTCGCCGGACCGATCGCCACGTTCCCCGTGCGGCTGTTCGACCTGCTGCGCGGGTGCGACGGTCACGTGCTGCTGCTGTACGCGGACGACGACGCCGCGTTGCAGCAGTACGCGAACTGGCTGTCAGCCCCGGTATCTGACGCACCGACAAGTGGAGTGCCATCTGGTTCTCCATCCTGAAGTGCCGACCGACCCGAGTGGCGACGGCACGGACGTGCAGGCGTGGCGGGACAGTCGTGGCGAGTTCCGGCGCTTGTACCGCGTGCAGGGCGCCGGCCGGGTTCGTGGTCCGCCCGGACGGCTATGTGGGGCTGCGGTACAGCCCGGCCGGGGGCCCGGAGCTGACCGGGTACTTCGGCCGGGTCTGCGGACCTGAGCCCCCTGCCCGCGGTCGCGGTCGGGGGCCGGCCGCACGGACGGCCTCCGACCGGTGGCGGCGGTGCTGCGTCAGGCAGTGTGGAGGCGGAGGCCGTAGCGGCCGAGGATCTCGTTGACCGGCTGGTGCCATGTCTGGCCGCCGCCGTTGCAGTTGCCCCACCCGCCCGAGGTCACACCCTGCGCCTGGTCGCCGCTGATGAAAGAGCCGCCCGAGTCGCCGGGCTCGGCGCACACACTCGTCTTGGTCATCTGATGGACCGCGCCCTGGCTGTAGTTGACGGTCTCGTTCTTCGCGAGGACGCTGCCGCAGTGCCAGTGCGTCGTGGAGCCCGAGCGGCAGACCGACGCGCCGATCGGGGCTTCGGCCGAGCCACGGACCAGCTGGTCGGGGACGGTTCCCCAGCCGAGGACCACGGGGACGGTCCACCAGCCGCTGCCGACACTCACCCATGCGTAGTCGTCGCCGGGGAACGACGACCCCTGGAAGGTGCCGATGTGGGAGCCGTCCCAGCCGCGGACCGCCGCGCCCGCCCTGCCGCAGTGCCCGGCGGTGACGAAGCCACCGTGCACGGAGAAGCCGATGGAGCAGCGGACGTTGCCGGTGTAGTACGGGTCGCCGCCGACGGTTCCGGCCGCGAAGGGTGTCGGAGCCTCGGTGGTCTCCTCGACCGCGATCGGACCGGCCGCCCGCGCCCGGTCCAGGAACGCCTGGACATCGTTGTCGCGCCGCTCGGAGGCGACCACGTTCACGACGATCCGGTTGGCCTTCGGGTCGACATGCCAACTGCTCACCCCGGCCGGGGCCTTCAGCCCGTCGATCTGACGCTTGACCGAGTCGAGGTGTCGTGCGCTGTGCGACACCAGCGTGACTCTGGCGCCCGTTGACCGTACGGCATCGGCCTTGCGGGCGTCGGTGAGGGCCACGGTCAGTTCGGCCGTCTTCACGTCGAACCAGGAGCCGCCGTAGGCCGGTCCGGCGGCACGCCGGGCCTTTCGTTCGACGGCGGTCGCTGTCTTCTCCGCAGCGAGGCGGGCTTCGGCCTGCTCCGCGCCGAGTCCGAGGTCGCGCTGCATGGCGGCGAGCAGGCCCGGGGAGAGCTGCGGCTCCGCTGCGGAAGCCGTTTCGGGCGCGGCGGCGGCCGGGCCGGTGCCGACGCCGGCCCAGGCGCCCAGCAGGAGGAGTGCGGACAGGCCCGTGCGTATGACTGTCATGCGTCTCAAGGCGTTGACCTTTCGGTTGTTCCCGCGAGGTGGGGGCGGAACAAGCGCACGTTCTGAGAGCGCTCTCAGCAGCGCTCGGCCGGATCGTAGCCGAAAGCGTCCGACAGGTCCATGCCAAGGGTTGCTGCCCGGCCGGGAACCGGGCGCCCCCAGGGCGGGAACCGGGCGTGAGGGAAATGTGTCTGTGAGGGGGACAGCACGTGGGCTTCCGTGCACGACCGCCCGGACGGCGCGACTGCACGGCGTACAACGGGAACCGCCGCACTGCGGCTCCCATGTGTGGGGGACGTTATGAACGCGTGGTCCGTGCCCGGGTACACGGAATCCCGGGAGCTCGGGTCCGGGGGCTGCGGGCGTGTCGTACTCGCCGTCCATGGCGCCACCGGCGTGCCGGTGGCGGTGAAGTACCTCAGCGAGAGACTCCGCGCGGACGCCGGTTTCGTACGCGAATTCCGGGCGGAGGCACAGCTCCTCGGCGGCCTCGACTCACCTTTCGTGGTGCGGCTCTACGAGTACGTGGAGGCACCGCAGGGCGCCGCCATCGTGATGGAGGTCGTCGACGGCGTCGCGTTGCGCGCCCTGCTGCAGCGAGAGGGCGCAACCGGCCCGGAGGCGGCGCTCGTGGTGCTGAAGGGCTCCCTGCTGGGACTGGCCGCCGCACACGGCGAAGGCGTGGTGCACCGCGACTACAAGCCGGAGAACATACTGGTCGCGGCGGACGGCTCGTCCAAGCTCGTCGACTTCGGCATCGCCGCGCGCCGCGGCACCACGCCCGGAGTGGCGGGCACCCCCGCGTACATGGCCCCGGAGCAGTGGAACGGCGAGCCCGCCTCACCGGCGGCCGACGTCTACGCGGCGACCGTCACGTTCTACGAGTGCCTGACCGGCCACAAGCCGTACCGCGGCGAGAACTTCGCCGAACTCGCGCTGCAGCACATCGGCGCGCCGATCCCGGAGGGCGACACCCCGGAGCCCGTACGGCCGCTCATCCGGCGCGGCCTGGCCAAGTCGGCCGCGGACCGTCCCGAGCACGCGGCGGCCTTCGTGGCCGAGCTGGAGGACATCGCCCGAGCGGCGTACGGCCCCGACTGGGAGGCGCGCGGCCGGCGCAGGCTTGCGGCGCTCGCCGCGCTGCTGCCTCTGCTGTTCCCGTCGGCGGGCCCGGCCGCGGGGACCGACCACGCCACGACCGCGATCGGCTCCGGCATCGGCACGGGCGGATGGCTGCGACCGGCAATGCGCAAGGTGCCGGCAGGTGTCGCAGCACTGGCCGTGGCCGCGCTGGTCGCCGTCGCGGCGAGGGCCGGTGAGGACGCCACGCCCAAGACGACAGCTCAGGCCGTCGCCACGACCAGCGCGCTGGCGGACGACGCGGGCGCTGCGTCGCCGGACGCGGGCGGCTCCACCGGGCCTTCGCCGTCGGCCGGTCCGCCGACCGGTCCGGTCACCGAGGCGTCCCCGTCCGCCTCCGCGAGCACGACCACCGGGCCGGCTACTCCCGCGCCTGTGACGCCGTCCGTCCCGCCCGCCCCGACCGTTTCCGTCGAACCCTCCACGGATACGAGCACCAGCCCGCCCCCGACGCCCGCTCCGGTGCGGGTGAGGTCCGTCTCCGTCACCGCCTTCCGGCAGACCGGGACGGCGACCGCAACGGCTTCCGTCGATGTCGCCACAGACGGAACGGGGCCGGTGAGCATCGTCGTCTCGTGGTTCACCGGCAACACGAAGGGCGAACGGGGTGCAGTCGAGAGCACGCAGTCGTTCGAGCGGAGCGGCTCGACGCAGTACACCCTGCCTCTCGAGCACACCTTCCAGGGCAAGGGCTGTTACTGGAGCGTGCAGGCAGTGACGGACCCGGCCGCCGCGAACGGCTCGTCCACCCAGCAATTCCTCACGAGACGGGGGTGCCCGGTCCAGTGAACGAGCGACGTGTTCCTCCCGGTGGCGCCGTCGACGAGTACAGCGCAACGGAGTTGGCGAGCCACTGGTTCGAACGGCCGGGTGGGAACGCGGAGTCGGTCCCGCCTGCGGCCCCGGACCGTGTCGAGGGCGATGTGCTGCGCTTCGGCCCCGGCGTGACCGCCTTCGTGCGGCAGCGCGGCAGCGGCACCACGGCTGTCGACCTGTGGACCGGAGCGTCCGTCCGTCCGTCCGCCGAGACCGACGGCGGTCGCCGGCGCGGCCTGCGCCGCTACGCGCCTGCCGCCGCGGTACTGGCGGCGGTGCTCGGCCTCCTCGTCTGGCAGCGCTACGGCCCAGGGGTGGCCGTACGGGAGGTGACGGTGACGACGTCTCCCGCAGGGCCGGGCTGCGACGGCACCGCGGACGTCGTGGGCGTGGTGCGGACCGACGGGCGGCCCGGCACGCTCACCTACTACTGGGTGCGCAGCGACGGCACCGGCTCGGGACCGCTGCGGGAGAAGGTGACGCGAGGACAGAAGCAGGCGCGCCTCCATCTGCTGTGGACCTTCCACGGGCGGGGCGAGTACCGGGCCGGGGCGGAGCTGTGGATCACGTCTCCGTCCCGGCACACGGCGAGCGCCCACTTCCTGTACCGGTGCTGACCGCCCCGCACACGGCGATCCCTCTGATGCGGCTGTTGGCGGAGGCCGGGCTGCCGGACGGGACGGCCAACTTGGTGCTGGGACCGGGCCCCCGAGGCCGGCGCGCCGCTCGCCGAGCATCCCGACGTCGATCTGGTCTCCTTCACCGGCGGTGTGCGGACCCAAGACGCACAACACCGTCCACCACCCGGCCTGCACGGTGAAGATGGGCGCCGACGACGACGCCCTCGCCCCGCTCGACCCGCCTGCGGGTCAAGGGTGTCCAGGGTCTGCGGGTGGCGGACGGGTCGGTCATGCCGGACCTCGTCACCGTCAATCCGTGCATCACCACGATGGTGATCGGCGAGAAGTGCGCCGACCTGCTGCGGGAGGACACCTGACGGCTCCCGCCGGACACCGCTACGCGTCGATGCCGATCAACGCGAGGGTGATGTTGTCGGGCCCGCCTGCCTCGATGGCGGCCTTCCACATTTCGAAGGCGGCCCTGCCGCCGTCGTGGGCCCGCAGCAGGCCGCCGAGCGTGTCCTCGGGCACGGGGTCGGTCAGGCCGTCCGTGCACACCAGAGCGCGATCGACTGCGGAGAGCGGCGACACCGCGACGTGAGGTGTGACGGCACTGAACCGCAGACCGCCGCCGAGCGCCTGGGTGACCAGTGACGTGGTGCGCTGCCCCGGCAGCAGCGGAGGGCTGTCGTCCACGCTCAACCGGCGCAGTACGTCCCCGGACGCGTCGAGCACTCTGCTGTCGCCCACGTTGAACACCAGCAGCGACTCCTCGAGCACGACGGCACCCGCCACCGTGGTACCCATCGTGGTCAGCGCGGGATCATGGTCGGCCGCCGCGTACACGGCGTGGTTGCAGGCGCTCAGCACGTCACGGACGGCGTCCTCGCTGTCCAGGGAAGGACCGAACGACGCCAGCTGCCGGGCGACCAGCGCACTGGCCACCTCTCCGCCCGGCTGCCCACCGATACCGTCGGCGACCGCGACGACGAGCGGAGTGCCGAGCGGGAAGACAAGGGTCTGCGGATTCTCGGTCACGGTGGCGCACAGCGTCCACGGGCCGACCACCAGGCTGTCCTCGTTGTGCTCGCGGACCAGCCCGGGATGGCTCAGGGCAGTCACCGTCACGTAACGCATCACAGTCCGCCTCTCGACAACGGCAGGCGCGTCCGTACCCGACCATTGTCGCGCCGTGAGCCGCCCGGGGCTCGGCCGCCACCCCGCCAAGAGGCGGGCGCTGAGCCGAAACGGGGCGGATCCCGGCCGGCTGGGGTCCGCCCCGTCGCCGTCACCGACTTTCCGGATCAGTGGTTGCCGGAAACCGGCTCCCCCGCCTGCGCCGCCGACGCGGGCACGGTGTCCTCGAAGGCCGTGCCCGCCGACCGGTAGCCGGCGATGTGCGCCTGGACCTGGGCCGGGCTGAGGACCTGGTCCGCGTCGTCTCCCGGCTGAGCCCGGGCCCGGCCCCCACCACGGTCCCGCCCGCCGCGACGGCCACCATCCCGCCCCCGGCGACTTCACCCACCGCGACCCCGTCGCCTCGTCCCCGATCGGGGCCGTCCAGGCAGACCGGTGACGTGCCACCCGGCCGGGGGTCGCCCTGCCTCATCTGTTCGGCGAGTGGACACGGCTTGCCGATGCCGTCCCGGCGATCTTGCCGGGCGGAAGATGGAACGCGGCACCGGGGATTCACCTCTTCGGTGTCGATTCCATGTTTTCCCGAAAGGCAGTGGTGGTATGTCCGTCGACGCATCGAGCGTCTACGTCGCACGAGAGCCGGGCGACAGACCCGCACCGGAGCAAGGGGGCGGCGCCGGCCCCGTCGTGCGGAGGCGGACCCTCTGGCCCACGGCTCTGGCACTGCTGCCGTTGGGGCTGCTCGGTCTGGCGTCGTGGTTCGGCCGCCATGTGCGGCCCAGCGCGGACGAGTGGTGCTTCCTGCCCGTCGTCCGGGAGGACGGCATCTCCGGTTTGGTCGGCAAGTTCTACTTCACCGACAACGGCCGCGTGGGCAACGGCCTGCTCGTCGGGCTCTACGCGAAGTTCCCCGTGGCCGGGCACCAGTGGTTCGGACTGGTCAGCGGCGTGCTCATGCTGGGACTGCTGTGGGCTCTGACCGTCACGGTGCTGCGCCGCACCGGCACCCGGGTGCCCACGGGCGTGCCACTGCTGGTGGCCTCCATGGTCACCGCCGTTTTCCTGTTCGCCACGCCCAACACGTACAAGACGTTCTACTGGCCCGCCGCCTCCGTCTCCCACACGGTCGCACCGGTGCTCGCCTGCGCTGCGACGCTGCCCCTGCTGCGCGCGCACGGCCGTCGCGGCCGGATCGCTGCGGTGGTGGCCGTGGCGGCCGCCGGCGCCTTCATGGGCACGCTCTCCGAAGAGGCCTCCGTCGTCGCCCTCGTGGTGCTGGCCGGTGTGGTGCTCTTCGCACACCGCGTCTTCGCCGCCCACGTACGGGGCTTCGTGCGCGTCTGGTCGCTGGCGGGCATGGCGGGCGTCGCCATCGGCACGCTCGTTCTGATGACGTCCCCCGGCTCGCTCAACCGGCGCGAGCGGTACGGGGCCCAGAGCACCTCCATGTTCGCCCCGGAGTCACTGGTGGGCTCCCTGCGCGGTTACGCGCACATCCTCCAGACGGTGTTCTCGACGTGGCAGTACCTGGGCGCGGTCGCGGCGGGAGTGCTGCTGGGACTGGTGGCGCGCGGCCCTGCGGGACGCACGGTGGCCCTGCTGCCCCCGAGGCCGGTGTTGCTGAGTGCTCTCGGCGCCGGGGCGTTCCTCGTCTCGGGCTACCTGTGCACCGTCATCACCTACCCGGTCTTCGGCGCGAAGGTGGTGACCACCGAGCGGACGTGGAACGACTATCTGCTGCTGTACGTCCTGTTGCTGATGGTCGGCGGGGCTTTCGTCGGACGGGCTCTGCGCGTGCGCGGGCGGCGTACGGGAGTGGCGACGGCAGCGGCGGCCGCGGTGTGCGCCGTGACCGTCCTGAGCCTGGTGGCTCCACTCGTCGGCCTGGGACACGACATGCAGGTACGGGCCGAGCGGTGGGACCGCCAGGACCGCGCTCTGCACGAGGGGGCGGCGCTGGGAGCGAAGGAGCTCCCGTACACGCCGCTCCCGGTGGCGAGGATGCTCGAGCCGTTCAGCCAGCAGGGCCGCAGGGTGTGGCCGGCGCAGTGCGTCGCCGACTACTACCGCCTGGACAAGGTCACTTACTCCACACGGCTTCCCTGACGATCTCCTGCGGCGTGGCGGGAGCCGTATCGTCGGTCTCACGGATCACGTAGTGGGGCCGGCGCTTGGCCTCGTGGTAGATCCGGCCCACGTACTCGCCGATGACTCCGAGCGTGGCGAGCTGGATGCCGCCGAGGCCGACGATGGCGGTGATCAGCGTCGCGTAGCCGGGGGTTTCGACACCGTCGAGGACGACGTTGGCAATGATCCACAGGGCGTAGGCGAGCGCGGACAGGAAGAGCCACAGCCCTGTGTGGATCGCCATGCGCAGCGGGCGGCTGTTGAAGGAGAGCAGCCCGTCGATCCCGTAGTTGAGCAGTCGACGACCGCCCCACTTGGAGCTGCCGGCGGCTCGCTGCACGTTGGTGTAGGTGAAGGTGACGGTGTCGAAACCGATCCAGGAGAAGAGTCCCTTGGAGAAGCGGTTGGACTCCGGCAGGGCGAGCAGGGCGTCGACGGCCCGGCGGGACAGGAGCCGGAAGTCCCCCGCGCCGTCGATGACTTCGACGTCCATGAAGCGGCGCACGAGGCGGTAGTAGGCCTGGCTGAGCGCGGTGCGTACGGCGCCTTCCCCGGTGCGGTCCCGCTGCGCGACGACCTGGTCGTAGCCGTGGCGGTGCAGTTCCAGCATGCGGGGGACCAGGTGCGGCGGGTGCTGCAGGTCGGCGTCCATGAGGACGACGACGTCCCCGCCCGACATACGCAGACCTGCCAGCATCGCGGATTCCTTGCCGAAGTTCCGGCTGAAGGACGTGTAGCGGACGCGGGGGTCGGCTGCCGCGAGTTGCTTGAGGTGTGCCCTGGTCCGGTCGCTGCTGCCGTCGTCGACGTAGCAGATCTCGAAGACCGTGCCGGTCGGTTCGAGAGCGCCGACGAGTTCCTTGTGGAAGGCCTCGATCACCTCGCTCTCGTTGAAGCACGGTACGACGACCGAAGTATGGACCGTTGTCATCTCACTCCATGCGCTGTGGTGCGGGCGGGCTGCTTCCCCGCAGCCCGTTGCATGGAGAGGAGATGGCCGACGGGCCGCGGAGGTTGCTCCCATCGTGGTACGGACACCGGTTCGTTACCGTGAATTGGGCTGTTCGCGGGCGCGCCCGGGATCCGAGTGCCCGTCGGAGCGGGCCCCCTTCGGCACGGCCCTTCGGCGCGGCCGGCTCCGGAACGGTCAGAGGCGCGCCCGGCGCCTGAGCGCCACGGATCCGCAGACGGACACGAGGGCAAGTGCGGCGGCGCCGGCGCCGATCAGGACGGCGGGGCGCTCGCCGATGGTGCGGTCGGAGGATGCCGGAACCGCCTGCCCCGCGGAGGGATCGGCAGTTGGGGTGCCGGCGGGTGCGGCGGCGCTTTCCGCAGAGGTGGGTTCGGCAGTGCCGGGTTCGGCAGGCCGGGTGATCTCGCCCGGCTCCTCCAGGCCGCCGGGCTGCGGACCGGGTTCCTCTCCCGGAGGTGGACCGGCAGGTTCGCCGGCCTGCTGTCGGTCTTCCTCGGGGGTCAGAACGACGTCGGAGCACGCGTAGTACGTATCGGGTGTGTCCGTGTTCCGCCATACCGTGTAGAGGACATGACGACCCGTCAGCCCTT
Source organism: Streptomyces sp. NPDC096176 (assembly GCF_044763255.1). Taxonomy (NCBI): domain Bacteria; kingdom Bacillati; phylum Actinomycetota; class Actinomycetes; order Kitasatosporales; family Streptomycetaceae; genus Streptomyces; species Streptomyces sp. NPDC096176. Next base: position 124,246 of record NZ_JBIWFV010000007.1, read on the forward strand.
CCGGCAGGCGCCCGCTGATCCGGTACGCCCCGTCCTCGAGCGCCGGGTCGGTGGCGGTGGCGAACGGGCGGTCGGCAAGATCGGCCCACCGCAGCGGCGCGGCCGGATCGTACCCCTGCTCCGTCAGGTACAGGCTGAACGTCCCTTTGTGCGGGATGGTGGAGCGGTAGGTGAGCGTGAATTCGCCCCCTGCACGCAGCGGGGTGGCCGGCCAGTCGGCCCGTGCGACGTCCAGCCCTCGGTACGCGTCGAGACCCGCGCTGCACAACTGTCCGTCCGGTACGGCCTCGCGATCCCTGCCGCCGACACCGGGCAACCGCAAGTTGTCCCAGGCACCCATCGCCGCTCCCCCGTTCGCGGCGGCGGCGGCCCTGCACGCCGACGAGGCGCGCTGCGCGCCGTCGAGCCCGCAGACGGCGGCGCGGCTGACCGGATCGGTGGGCGCCCCATGGGCCCGCGCGGTGCCGGCGCCGGCCAAGAGAGCCAGCGGTACGGCACAGGCCAGTGCGGCGGCGGTGACGGCAACGGGGGCGCGGCGGCGTCCGGTCATCGGCTGCGGACCTCCTTCGGGCTCGATCGCTGCCAGGGAGTACGGGCGCGCCGGGGCGGTCGTTCACCGACCACGGGCGTGTACGGGGGAACCCGCGCCATATTTCCGCTTGTCGGAATATGTATTCCGCTCCATGGGGAACAGGGGAGGAACGTTGATGGGTACACCACCGGCACTGCCACGCCGTGCGCTGGCCGAACTGGTCGGGACCGCCGCTCTGGTGGCCGTCGTGGTCGGTTCCGGCATCCAGGCCGGCGCGCTCAGTCAGGACAGCGGCGTACAGCTGCTCGCGAACTCCCTGGCGTCCGCGATCGGCATCGGCCTGCTGATCGCACTGCTCGGCCCGGTCTCGGGCGCCCATCTCAACCCGGTGGTCACCCTCTGCCTGTGGTGGGCCGGGCGCCGCAGCCGGGACAGAGCGGACGGCCGGGGGGTCTTTCTCTGCATCGCCGCCCAGCTCGCGGGAGCGATCGCGGGCGCCCTGCTGGCGGAGGCGATGTTCGGCAGGCCTGCGGGCGTCCGGTCGACGCAGCTTCGTTCCGACGACCATCTGCTGCTGGGAGAGATGGTGGCCACGGCGGGGCTGGTGCTGCTGATTTTCGGACTGGAACGCATCGGCAGGGCACAGCTGGCCCCGCTGGCGGTCTCCGGATACATCGCGGCCGCCATCTGGTTCACCTCGTCCGGTTCCTTCGCCAATCCGGCGGCGACGGTGGGAAGGTCGTTCACCGACTCCCTCACCGGGATCGCACCGGACTCACTGCCCGGCTTCGTCACCGCACAGCTTGTCGGCGGCGCTCTGGGGGCGCCCTTGCTGCAGCGGTGTACGGGCCGGCGGCGGCACCCCGCGAAGAGAGTCCGCCGGCCCCCGCGTAGAGACTTGACGCCGCCCGGCTCGCGCGCGTGGTCTCACAAAGCGATACGGGCGACGATCGGCAGATGGTCGCTGCCCGTCGGAGGCAGCGACCGGAGATGGGTCACCGACGCCGACCGGGTCATGATCTGATCGATGCGGGCGACGGGGAACGAGGCGGGCCAGCTGAAGGCGAACCCCGGCGCCGCAACGTCCACTTGGGCGCGGAGCGGGTCGAGGCCCCGGTCGTCGACGGTGCTGTTGAGGTCACCCAGAAGGATCACCCGGTCCTGCTTCTCCGCAGCGAGCGCGGCAGCCAGGAGTCGGGCGCTCTCGTCGCGCCGGTCCGAGCTGAAGCCGTGCCGGAGACCGAGGCGCACCGACGGCAGGTGGGCGACATGGACGGCGACCGTCGCTCCAGGGGTCACCACGGTTGCGCGCAGCCCGCGGTTCCAACCGGGGCCGATGCCGCGCGGCCTGATGTCCAGGGGCCGGACGTCCTTCAGCGGATGACGCGACCACAGCCCCACCGTGCCCACGACCGCATGGTGCGGAAGATCGGCCTCCAGCGCCTTCCGGTAGGCGGGCAGGGCGGAGGGCGTCAGCTCCTCCAGCGCGACGAGATCCGGGCTCACACGTGCCAAGGCCCCCGCCGTGCCGACGGGGTCGGTGTTCACGTCGTTGACGTTGTGCTGCACCACCACAAGGTCGCCCGGCCCGTCGGAGGGAGGAAGCAGCAGAGCGCCGAAGAGACCGAGCCACGCGGCCGCGGGCAGCAGGACAGCGATCAGCGCGGTGACGGAGCGGCGCCGCAGCGCGGCGACCAGCAACACGGGCACGGCGAGACCGAGCCATGGCAGAAAGGTCTCCAGGAGACTGCCGAGCCGGCCGACGGTGTTGGGCACGGCGGAGTGGAGGGCGAGCTGGAAAGCGACGAGGGCTGCGAGCGCGGCGACGACACGACCACGCTCGAAGCGTGAACGGCCGCTGGTGTCCACGCCCCAACGGTCCGACTTCCCGAGCCGGATGCCACTGCTGCTCCCGTCGCTGCCGTTCACCCTGCCCGCCCGTTCACGCCGAACACCCTGCTCACACCGTTGCCCGCTTCCCCTTGAACCGAGATCTTGCCACCCGCCGCACCGGCCGTTGTCAGTGGAGGCCGATAGCGTCGCCGAACCGTCGATGAAAGAGGTTCGCATGGAGTTCCGGATCGAGCGCGGCGAGCTGGCCGACGCTGTCGCCTGGGCGGCTCGCGTACTGCCCGCGCGGTCCCCTGTGCCGGTGCTGGGCGGGTTGCTGCTCGAGGCCGATGCCGGTCTGCTGCGGATCTCGGGGCTGGACTACGAGGCGTCCGCCCGCATCGAGGTCGAGGCGGACGTCGCGCTGCCCGGGCGGGTGCTCGTGATGGGCCGCAGGCTGCTCGACATCTGCCGGGTGCTGCCGGGCGGGCCGGTGCTGTGCACGGTCGACGGCTCGCGTTTCTCGATGAGCAGTAACGGCGCCCGGTTCGGTCTGTCGGTGCTGCCGCGTGACGACTGTCCGGCCCTGCCCGCGCTGCCGGAACTCCGCGGGGAGGTGGACGCCCAGGTGTTCGCCGCGGCCGTCGGCCATGTGGCGGTGGCCGCCGGGCGCGACGACTCGCTGCCCGTGCTGACCGGCATCCGTCTCGGCCTCGACGGCAGGACGATGACACTGGCCGCGACGGACCGGTACCGGTATGCGGTGCGCACGCTGGGATGGAAGCCCCGCTCACCGCAGGAGGCCGCCGATGTTGTGGTGTCCGCCCGGCGGCTGACCGACATCGCGCGTTCGCTGGACCGGTCCGGCATGGTCCGCATCGGGCTGGACCGCGGCACGATCGGCTTCGAGAACGCGGGTATGCGTATCACCACGCGTCTTCTCGACGGCCAACTGCCGCGTCATGACAAGTTGTTCACCCTCCCGGAAGGTGCCGTGGCTCTCACCGAGCGGTTGCCGCTGCTCGACGCGGTCAAGCGGGTGGCGGTCGTGGCCGACGGCGACAGCCCTCTCCAGCTGACGTTCTCGGCGGGCTCGGTCCGCCTCCAGGCGGGCTACGAGGACGATGTCGCCTCACAGCAGTTGCCCGCCGACCTGGCCGGCGTGCCCGAGATGACGGTGGCGTTCAACCCGTCGTACCTCGTGGACGCCCTGTCCTCCTTCGATACGGCGGTCGTACGGTTCCAGCTGCTCGGGCCCGGCCAGCGGGCCCTGCTCAGCGGTGCATCCGCCGCAGGGGAGAGTGCGGAGCACTCCCATCGGCATCTGCTGATGTCGGTGAAGCCCCTCGTCTGAGTCACCAGCTCTCCTGGGCGGGCGCCCGCCTACCGGTGTTCATGTACGCGACCCCAACCAGCGGCAAGGTAAAGCCTGTTCAAGTATGCGTAAAGGACTCGGTGACATGGACATACCGAAGGCGGCACGATCTACGTTCGATTCGTGAAGCAGACACCCCGAACGAACACGCCCGCCGGCGGCAGCCGCCGTACCCTGCTGCGCGCCGCGGTGGCGAGCGGCGCCCTGGCCGGCACCCTGGCGCTCGGCTCCGCAGCGGTACCGGCATCGGCGTCGCCCCGCCCTGCGGCGCCACGCCCAGCGGCTCCCCGCCACCGCCCGGGTACGCCCGCGCAGGCGCTGCGGGAGCTGGCAGCCGGCAACCGCCGCTGGCGGAGCCTGCGCCAGCAGCATCCGCACGAGACGGCCGCCGTGCGCGAGATCCTGATATCCGGGCAGCATCCCTTCGCCGTCATATTGGGATGCATCGACTCACGGGTACCCCCGGAGCTGGTCCTCGACCAGGGCCTCGGAGACCTGATGACCGTGCGGTCCGCCGGCGAGGTGCTCGACGAAGCCGTCCTCGGCAGCGTCGCGTACGGCGTTCTGGACCTGGACATCCCGCTGGTCATGGTGCTCGGGCACCAGTCCTGCGGCGCGGTCACCGCGGCGGTGCACGCGGAGGAGACCGGCGAGGAACTCCCCGCGCACATCCAGTACATCGCGGACCGGATCCGGCCCGCCATCGACCACTCGCAGCAGGGACCGGCCCGCATCGACTCCACGATCACCCGCAATGTGGGCATGGTGACCGACCACCTCAGACGGGAGCCGGACCTTGCGGCGAGGATCACGGCCGGCAAGCTGACCGTTGTCGGCGCGCGCTACGAGCTGACCTCGCAGCGCGTCCACCTCGTCGCCTGAACCCCGCCGCGACCCGACCGACGTCCATTCCGAATCCGCCGGACGTCTGCCGTCCCTCAGGCAGGCGCCCGGCGCGCGTCACGCCTCCTCAGGTTTGCGTGCGACCAGCAGGCGGGCGCGCGGGCTGCCGTCCGCGAGGCACCCCAGCTCGGGCAACGGCCGCAACTCGACGGTGAATCCGGCCCGGTCCAGGTCGACGAGCACGCCGGAGAGCGGAAAGGTGCGGTAGTACATCACGAACTGCGGTCGCCACACCGCATTGCGCACCCGCATCGTCACGTCGAATCCCAGCAGCGCCCAGTAGAGCCAGGAACGCGGCCCCGGCGGCGCGAGCACCGGGAACGAGAACACGCCTCCGGGCCGGAGGGCCCTGTAGGCCTCGGCGAACAGCAGCGGGCGCTCGCGTGGCAGGAAGTGGCCGAACGCGCCGAAGCTGACGGCCAGGTCGAAGGCCGGCGCGAAGGGCAGCGCTCGCGCGTCCGCCCGCACCCAGGAGACGGCCGGCCCGGTCGCGTCGGCGGGTGTCGCTGCAGCCGCGGTGGCGAGCATGCCGGCGCTGAAGTCGACGCCGGTGACGCGCTCCTCGCACAGCTGTCGCAGGACACCGACGCCCGCGCCGGTGCCGCAGCAGATGTCGAGGCCGGCCGTGAAGGGACCGATCGGTCGCAGGGCCTGCGTCACTGCGTCCAGCACCCGGTCCGGAGTACGGAACGGCGTCCGGTCGAACTTGGGGGCGAGCAGGTCGTAGCCGCGCTCGATCGATGAGAGCGCCTGTACGGCGAGTTCGCGGAGGGTGGGGCCCTTGGCGGTGAACATCGCGGCTCAGCGTAGCGGCTGAGGTGCCGACAGGAGCGGGTAGCCGGCCGTGCACCTCACCGCAAGCAGCTTTCGTCGTATTGACGATAAAACCTGACCTCACATATCGTCGATGAGACGAAAAGAGGGGGTTCCTGCCATGGCAGACATCACCGCACGGTTCGGTTGGCGCCACCTGCGCGCCGCGCCCACCGCTCATGTACGCCACCACAGGCGCGGGCGGCTCGCCCACGACGGTCCCGGCCTGAGCTTCTGGTTCCGCGCGCTCACCGCCGCGCTGGCCGAAGTCCCGATCGACGACCGCGAGTTGGCGATCTCCTTTCATGCCCGTACGTCCGACTTCCAGGACGTCGCGGCCCAGGCGACGGTGACCTACCGGATCAGCGAGCCGGCGACGGCCGCCGCACGGCTGGACTTCTCCATCGACCCCCACACGGGAGCGTGGCGCGCGGCGCCGCTCGAGCAGATCGCCACCCTTCTCACGGAGACCGCACAGCAGCACGCGCTCGACGTCCTCGCCCGCACCTCACTGTCGGCCGCCCTCGTGGACGGTGTCGCGGCCGTCCGCGCGCGGATCACTGACGGGCTGGCCGCCGAGCCCCGGCTGCCTGCCACGGGCATCGAGGTGGTCGCGGTCCGGGTCGTCGCCATCCGCCCCGAGCCGGAGGTCGAGCGCGCCCTGCGGACACCGGCACGCGAGCAGATCCAGCAGGAGGCGGACCGTGCGACGTACGAGCGCAGGGCCGTCGCCGTGGAGCGGGAGCGCGCCATCGCCGAGAACGAACTCGCCAGCAAGATCGAACTGGCCAGGCGCGAGGAGCGGTTGGTCGAGCAGAACGGTACCAACGCGCGGCGTCAGGCAGAGGAGAGCGCGGCGGCCGACGCCGTACGCGCCGAAGCGGAGGCGAAGCGCACGGTGCGTCTGGCGCGGGCCGAGGCAGAGGCCGCCAAGGCGGTCGGCGAGGCCCGGGCAGAAGCGCAGTCCTCCTGGCTGCGGGTGCACGGCGACGTGGACCCCGCGACCCTGCACGCGCTCGCCGTCACCAGGCTCGCCGAGAACCTGCCGCGCATCGACAGCGTCACCCTCTCCCCCGACGTCCTGACCGGCCTGCTGGCCAGGCTCGGCGGGGCGGGAGGCGAGCAGAGCGCTCAGGGCCGGCAGGGCGTGCAGGGCGCGCAGGGCCGACAAGCCGTTGAGGGCCGGCAGGGCAGGACCGGCGGCGGAGCGCGCCCGTGAGCCTGGCCCCGCGTGCCGTTCTGGTCCACCGGGTCACCGAGTACGCGGAGTTGCTCGCCCGGCACGGGACCCATGGGCAGGCCGACTTCTTCCTGTCGTCGCGGGGCCGGAGCATCGCGGAGGTGGCACGGCGCCACCACAGGACGCAGCGCGCCCTGGCCGAGGTGTCGGCCGCCGTTCCGCTGCAGTGGCGGCAGGCCCGGGTCGAGCGCAAGGATCTGGACCGGTTCCTCTTCGCCCCCGAGGACGTGGTGATCGTGGTGGGCCAGGACGGGCTGGTCGCCAACACCGCCAAGTACCTCTCGGGCCAGCCGGTGGTGGGCATCGACACCGAACCTGGCCGCAATCCGGGCGTCCTGGTGCGCCACCGGGTCGAGCACGCGGGACGGCTGCTGCGCTCGGCCGTCCTGCCGGGCCGCACGGCGGACGAGCTCACGATGGTGGAGGCCGTCGCCGACGACACCCAGCGGCTGCCCGCGCTCAACGAGATCTATCTGGGGAGGCCCGGCCACCAGACGGCCCGCTACCGGCTGAGCACGGACTCGAACGGGGCCGAAGCCGAGACCCAGGCGTCCTCGGGGGTGCTGATCGGCACGGGCACCGGCGCGACGGGCTGGCTGCGCTCGCTGTGGCAGGAGCGGAGCAGCACGCTCCGCCTGCCCGCGCCCACCGATCCGCGGCTCGTGTGGTTCGTCCGGGAGGCCTGGCCGTCACCCTCGACCGGGACGGCGCAGGTCTCGGGCGTGCTGACACAGGGGCAGCGACTGCGGCTGACGGTGGAGTCGGACCGGCTGGTGGTCTTCGGCGACGGCATGGAGGGCGATGCGCTGAGCCTCACGTGGGGCCAGTCGGTGTCCTTCGGCATCGCGGACACGGCGCTCCGGTTGCTGGATTGAGCCGCGCGCCGCGCATCGGCCACTCCGAATGGCCGGACATCGCTCTAGTCGCTCTGGTCATTGGTTCTTACCATTTCGACCAACTCCCGGGCTCAGCGGCCCGGGAGACCTCGGCGCACAAAATGTCATGTGCATGATGCTTCAACTACGCAGCGCTTCACCTGCATGGCGCTCCGACCACACGACGCCTCAACCACACGACAGCCGCGCCGTCGAACCAGAGCTCGGTCCAGCGCCTTTGGTCCGTGACGGCCTTCGCCCCGATGGCGACAGACCGCACCCCCCACCTGGTGGCGGGCACCCGTGTGCCCGAACCGCCCGGCACTGACAGCAATGGATAGGAGAACCCATGACCGGTGGACTGCTCGTGAGCGGCGCGGTGGCAGCGCTGTTCGCCTCCGCGCTCCCAGCCCAGCAGAGCCCGGCCGTCATCACCGACCCGCCGCCGGACAAGATCGTGATCGAGGTCGCTACGGTCAACGGCTCGGGGTGTCCCGCGGGCACGGCCGCCGTCGCGGTCTCCTCGGACAACACGGCCTTCACTGTGACCTACAGCGACTACCTCGCGCAGGTCGGCGGCGACTCCCCGTCCACGGCCTTCCGCAAGAACTGCCAGCTGAACCTGATCGTCCATGTCCCGCAGGGCTTCACCTACGCGATCGCGAGCGCGGACTACAGAGGCTATGCCTCCCTGCAGCCGGGTGCGAGCAGCACGGAGAAGGCGTCGTACTACTTCCAGGGATCGCCGAGCACCGCGTTCCGCAGCCATTCGTTCGAGGGTCCGTACGAGGACAACTGGCAGGCCACGGACCAGACCGACTGGGCGCAGCTGGTCTGGGCGCCCTGCGGTGTGCAGCGGAACTTCAACATCAACACGGAACTGCGCGTCAACGCGGGCACCTCGGACCCGGCACAGACCAGCTTCATGACCATGGACTCCACCGACGGGGACATCAGCACGATCTACCACATGGCCTGGAAGGAGTGCCCGCGCCGCTGACCTGGGCGCTCCGGCCGGACCCGTGAGGTCCGGCCGGGGTGTCACAGCTCCTTGCGCGGCGCCTGCGAGGGGCCCTCGCCCGGTGGTTCGGCGGCGGCCGGGTCGAGGATGCGCATCAGGAAGTTCCGGGTGCGTTCGTGCTGCGGATCGCCCACCACCTGCGCGGCCGACCCCTCCTCCACGATCACTCCGCCGTCCATGAAGACGACGCGGTCGGCGACCTCGCGCGCGAAGCTCATCTCGTGGGTGACGACCATCATGGTCATGCCCTCCGCCGCCAGCTGCCGCATGACCGCGAGGACATCACCCACCAGTTCGGGGTCGAGGGCGGAGGTCGGCTCGTCGAAGAGCATCACCTCCGGGCCCATGCTCAACGCGCGGGCGATCGCCACCCGCTGCTGCTGGCCGCCCGAGAGCTGCGACGGATAGGCGTCCGCCTTGTCCGAGAGGCCGACGCGCTCCAGGTTCCGGCGGGCCACCTCCAAGGCTTTGGCCTTGTCCCTGCGCAGGACCCGCCGCTGGGGCAGGGTGAGGTTCTCCGTGACGCTGACGTGCGGGAAGAGATTGAACTGCTGGAAGACCATGCCGATCCGCCGCCGCACGGCGTCGATGTCGACATCGAGGTCGGTGACCTCGGTGCCGCCGACGAACACCTGGCCCGCGGACGGCTCCTCCAGCAAATTCACGCATCGCAGCAGCGTCGACTTGCCCGAGCCGGAAGGGCCGATGACGCACACCACCTCGCCACGGGCGATGTCGAGGTCGATGCCGCGCAGGACCTGGTTGTCCCCGAACGACTTGTGCAGGCCCCGGATCTCGATCTCGGGGCGGTCCGTGCTGCTCATGCTCTCGCTGCTCCCGCTTCCCGACGACTGTGGTACGACCGGCATCCGCTGCTCACCTGGCCTTGTCGGCGCGCGCCTCGAGGCGGCGCACCACGAAGCTGAGCGGCACGGTCACCAGCAGATAGCACAGGCCGGCGACGAGGATCGGGGTGGAATTGGCGGTCTGGCTCGCAAGATCCCTGCCGAATTTGGTCAGTTCCCGCTCCTGGAGGGTGACTCCGAGGAACAGCACCAGCGATGAATCCTTGAAGAGCAGGACCAGTTCGTTGGTGAGCGGCGGGATGACGATACGGAACGCCTGCGGGATGATCACCGACACCATGGCTCTGGCGTGTGAGAAGCCCAGTGAACGCGCCGCCTCCATCTGCCCCTTGGGCACCGCCTGGATGCCCGCCCTGATCGTCTCCGCCATGTAGGCGGCGGCGACCAGGCCGAGACCGAGGGCGACCTTGCCGTACGTGCCGCCGGGAATCTCCGTGCCGGGGAACGCCAGCGGGACGGCCACTCCGACGAAGATGAAGATCAGCAGCGCAGGCAGCCCGCGGAAGATCTCGATGTAGATGCCCGCCACCCACCGGTAGGGAGCGACCGACGAGAGCCGCATCAGCGCGACGACCAGGCCGAGCACCAGACCGAAGGCGAACCCGGACACGGTGTAGATCACCGTATTGCGCAGTGCCGTGGTGATGATGACGGGGAAGAGTTCGGAGGCGAGGTCCTTCTGCGCGAACTGGTTCTGCAGGCGGTCCCAGTCGGCCAGCAAGCCGATCCAGACCAGGACCGCCACGAACACCGCGTACTGGATGCCCTGCGAGATCCGGCGCCGCTGGCGACGGGTGAGACGTGAGGTCACGACTGGCCCTTGGGCAGCGGTCCGATCCACTGCTTGTAGAGCTTGTCGTACGTGCCGTCGGCGCGGGCGTCCTCGATGGCCTTGTCGATCGCGGCGCGCAGCTTGTCGTTGCCCTTCTTCACCGAGAAGCCATACTGCTCACCGGTCTCGATGTTCTGGCCGAGGGCGAACTCGGCGGCGTTCGCCTTGTCCTTGAGCCAGCCCTGGACGACGGGGTAGTCGATGACGACCGCGTCGACCTGGCCGGTGCGCAGTCCGTTCAGCACGGCGTCCGAGCTCTCGAAGGCGACCGGGTCGAAGCCCTGTGCCTTGGCGTAGCTCTCGCCGGTCGTCTCGGCCTGCGCGCCGAGCTTCTTCTTCTTGGACTTGACGTCGGCGAGCGTCGTCACGCCGCTCTTCTTGGTGGCGAGCAGCGCCTGGGTCGCGTCGAAGTAGGGGACGGAGAAGTCCACGTTCTTCTTGCGCTCGTCGGTGATGGTCATGCCGGCCGCGGCCAGGTCGCACTCGCCGGAGTTGAGGAAGGCGCCCGTCTTGAAGTTCTCGAACGGCGTGTCGAGGATCTTCTGCTCCACCTTGAGGTTCTTCGCGACCAGGTCCACCAGGGCGACGTCGAAGCCCACGACCTTGCCGCCCTGCTCGAACTGGAAGGGCGGGTAGGGAAGATGGGTGCAGGTGGTGAGCTTGCCCTTCTCCACCACCGGGACGCCTCCCGCCGCCTCCCCCGGGCCCTCGTCGGAGGAGGCACACCCGACGGCGAGGAACATCCCGGCAGCCACCGCACCGGCGGTGGCGCGGACGCGGAAACTGCTGCGGTGGGTGCGGTGGCCGCTGGCCGTCCCGAACACGGTGACCTCCATAAGTGGGGGGAGGTGGCCGCAGACCGCGACCGCCCGCCGAGATCGTAAGCCACGGGGCGGGTGGTGCGCCGGACCGGTCCACCAGGTGTTCCACTCCGTGGACAGGTAGGTCTTCGGTCGGGTCGCGGGGGGGCAGGCATGTGCGCCGCCGCCGTTCGGCGGGAACGGCGGCGACGACGGCAGTGCGGTCAGTTGAGGGTGTCGGGGTCGGGGCCCGTACGCGTCCCGCGGTCCAGCCCGGCGAGGGCGTCCATGTCGTCGGCGGTGAGGGTGAAGCCGAAGACGTCGACGTTCTCCCGGATACGCGACGGCGTCACGGACTTCGGGATCACCACGTTGCCGAGCTGCACGTGCCAGCGCAGTACCACCTGGGCAGGCGTACGGCCGTGGCGCTGTGCGATGCCGGCGAGCACCGGGTCCTGGAGCAGCGCGCCCTGCGCGAGCGGACTCCATGCCTCGGTGGCGATGCCGTGCTCGGCGTGGAAGGCACGCAGCGGTGCCTGCTGGAGGTAGGGGTGCAGCTCGATCTGATTGACGACAGGGACGATGCCGCTGTGGTCGAGCAGCCGCTCCAGGTGCGCGGGCTGGAAGTTGGAGACACCGATGGCGCGGGTGCGGCCGTCGGCGAGCAGCTTCTCGAGGGCGCGCCAGGTGTCAAGGTAGAGGTCGCGGGCCGGGGTGGGCCAGTGGATGAGATACATGTCCACGTGGTCCAGGCCGAGCTTGGTGAGGCTGTCGTCGAAGGCGGCGAGGGTGGAGTCGTGGCCCTGGTCGGCGTTCCACAGTTTGGTGGTGACGAACAGGTCCTCGCGGTCGACGCCGGAGGCGGCGAGTGCGCGTCCGACGCCTGCCTCGTTGCCGTAGATCGCCGCGGTGTCGATGCTGCGGTAGCCGGCTTCGAGGGCGGAGAGAACGGCGTCGGTGGTCTGCTCGTCGTCGACCTGGAAGACGCCGAAGCCCAGCTGGGGGATCTCGAGGCCGTTGTTGAGGGTGACGGTCGGGATGTTCGGCAGGGAAGTCATGGTGCCCTTCGGGTTGGTGCGGTGGTGCGGGTGGTGAGGGTTCAGTGGTGTGCCGCGGTGGCGTGGGCCGGTGTCCCGGCCGCGGTCGGGGAGCCGGTGACGACACGGCTCGCGGCCTTGGTCTCGCGGCGTTCGAGGGTGGCGGACAGGACGGCCAGGACGAGGGCGGCCGCGGCGAGGAGGGCGCCGACCCAGTTGGGCGCGGTCAGCCCCATCCCGCCGGCGATGACGATGCCACCGAGCCAGGCGGAGAGCGCGTTGCCCAGGTTGAATGCGCCGATGTTGACGGCGGAGGCGAGGGTCGGGGCGCCGTGGGCGTGGTCGAGGACCCGCTTCTGCAGCGGGGGCACGGTGGCGAAGCCGAGCGCGCCGATCAGCGCGATGGAGATGGCGGCCAGGACCTTGTTGTGGGCGGTCACCGTGAACAGGCCGAGCACGATCGCGAGCGCGGACAGGGTGACGTAGAGCAGCGGCATGAGGTGCTTGTCGGCGTACCGGCCGCCGATCAGGTTGCCGGCGACCATGCCTGCGCCGAAGAGCACGAGCAGCCAGGTCACGGAGGAGTCGGCGAAGCCGGCGACCTCGGTCATCATCGGCGTGATGTAGGTGATGGCGGCGAACACACCGCCGAAGCCGAGGACGGTCATCGCCATCGCGAGAAGGACCTGGACGTTCTTGAACGCGGCCACCTCGTCACGCAGCCGGACTCCTTCGGGGCGCGGGGTGTCGGGGACGAGCTTCGCCACGCCGGCGAGGCCCAGCACGCCGAGGGCGGCGACGATGGAGAAGGTGACCCGCCAGCCGGCGCTCTGGCCGATGGAGGTGCCGAGGGGGACGCCGACGACGTTGGCGACAGTCAGGCCGGTGAACATCATCGCGATCGCGCCCGCCCTCTTGTGGGGGGCGACGAGATCGGCGGCGACGACCGAGCCGATCCCGAAGAACGCGCCGTGGGCCAGCGAGGCGACCACGCGGCCGGTCAGCATCATGCCGAAGTCGGGGGCGAGGGCGGAGAGCAGATTGCCCGCGATGAAGAGGCCCATCAGCAGCATCAGCATCCGCTTGCGCGTCACCCTGGTGCCCAGCGCCGTCATGAGCGGGGCACCCAGCACGACGCCCAGGGCGTATCCGGTGACCAGGAGGCCGGCCGTCGGTATCGATACGCCGTAGTCCGTCGCGACCTCGGGCAGCAACCCCATGATCACGAACTCGGTTGTGCCGATACCGAAGGCACCGACGGCCAGAGCCAGAAGCGCGAGTGGCATGGGAAGGACCCTTCCAGAGATTGTTAGTGCGCCTTACGAGCGTCCACAATAGTTGCAGACGCTTTTGATTGCAAGCGCGCTATTTCTCGTTTCGCTTCTAACGGCGGGCTTCAGGAGTTGAACATGGCTTGGTCCAGGCCAAGCCCTTGACGGCCCTTTACTTCACCTCTTAAATCACACAGTGAACTAAGCCTCTCCTGTCATATTCATGACAGGCACCCTTCCTCCCCACACCTCCGGAAGGGAGAGTCATGGACTCCCCGCGCTTCCCCCGGCGCCGACTCGCAGCCGTCGTGTCGGTCCTCGCTCTCGTCACGGTCGGTACCGGCCTGGCGAGCGGCACCCCCGCACCGCAGACGATCCCCGCCGCCCAGCCCGCGGCCCAGGCCGCCGCCGTAACCTTCTCCGACGACTTCGACGGCCCCGCCGGCTCCGCGGTCGACAGCGGCAAGTGGCAGATCGAGACCGGCGACAACGTCAACAACCATGAACGGCAGTACTACACGGCCGGCAATCGCAACGCCGCGCTCGACGGCCAAGGGCACCTGGTCATCACGGCCCGCCGCGAGAACCCCGGCAACTACCAGTGCTGGTACGGCCGTTGCGAGTACACCTCCGCCCGGCTGAACACGGCGGGCAAGTTCACCACCACCTATGGTCATGTCGAGGCACGGATGAAGATCCCGCGCGGGCAGGGCATGTGGCCCGCCTTCTGGATGCTCGGCAACGACATCGGTCAGGTCGGCTGGCCGAACTCGGGCGAGATAGACGTGATGGAGAACGTGGGCTTCGAGCCGTCCACGGTCCACGGCACCCTGCACGGTCCCGGCTACTCGGGTTCCGGCGGCATCGGCGCCGGCTACACCCTGCCCGGCGGTCAGGCGTTCGCCGACGCGTTCCACACCTTCGCCGTCGACTGGTCACCGAACAAGGTGACCTGGTCGGTCGACGGCAACGTCTACCAGACGCGTACGCCGGCCGATCTCGGCGGCCGGCAGTGGGTGTTCGACAAGCCGTTCTTCCTGGTCCTCAACCTCGCGGTCGGCGGCTACTGGCCCGGCGACCCCGACGGCAGCACGGTCTTCCCGCAGCAGCTCCTCGTCGACCATGTCCGGGTCACCACCGGTGACAGCCCCATGACCGGCGGTCCGATCACCGGGATCGGCGGCAAGTGCCTGGACGTGGCCGGCGCCGACACCGCCAATGGCACCCCGGTCCAGCTCTACGACTGCAACGGCACAGCCGCGCAACGCTGGAGCGGGGGCACCGACGGAACCATCAAGGCACTCGGCAAATGCCTCGACGTCGCCTCCGGCGGTGCCGCCGACGGCACCCCGGTCCAGCTCTGGGAATGCAACGGCTCCGCAGCCCAGCGCTGGGACGCCAACGCCGCGCGTGACATCGTCAACCCGCAGGCGACGAAGTGCCTGGACGCGACCGGCAACAGCTCCGCCAACGGAACCCGCGTGCAGATCTGGACCTGCTCCGGCGCCGCCAACCAGAAGTGGACGGTCACCCGATGAACGGCCCCGGCACCCGCCGGCCGATGCTGCGCCGAGCGCTCGACGCCGTGGCCACAGCCGCACGATCGAAGCGACACCAGGCGTCCGGGCGGCATGCCCAGGCACCCGGACGGCGCATACGGCCGCTGGCCGCGGCCGTCACCGCCGCCGCGGCCGTCTGCACGGTCGTCGTCGCCCTGCCGTCGTCGCAGGCGGCGCAGCCTTCACGGGCCGAAGCGGGCGCGGCGGCACTGCCGACCGGCTGGTCCACCGTCGTGGGCACCGGCAGCGGCAAATGCCTGGACGCCCGAGCCGCCGCCACCGCCAACGGCACGGTGGTGCAGCAGTACGCCTGCAACAACTCGACCGCCCAGCAGTGGAGCTTCACCGCGGCCGGCGACGGCTACGTCCGGATCAACAACCGCAACGACGCCGACCAGGTCGTGGACGTCTCCGACGTGTCGACGACCGACAACGCCGCCGTTCACCTGTGGACGTACGGCGGCGGCAACAACCAGCAGTGGCAGGCCGTGGACGAGGGCGGCGGCGCTTACCGCTTCGTCAACCGGCACAGCGGCAAGTGCCTGGACGTGCCGTCCGCCTCCACAGCCGACAGCGTCCAGCTCGTGCAGTACACCTGCAACGGGACGGCGGCCCAGCGATTCCAGGTGGCACCGGTGAGCACGTCGCCCGGAGACGTGGACCTCGGCCCGAACGTGGCCGTCTTCGATCCCTCGATGCCGTCGTCGACCATCCAGAGCCGACTTAACTCCATCTTCCAGCAGCAGGAGACGAACCAGTTCGGCCCCCAGCGCCATGCGGTGCTGTTCAAGCCCGGCACGTACAACAACGATGTCAACGTCGGCTTCTACACCCAGGTTCTCGGGCTCGGCCACTCGCCCGACTCCGTGACGATCAACGGTGCGGTGCACGTGGAGGCCGACTGGTTCCCGCCGCAGAACGCCACGCACAACTTCTGGCGCGGCGCGGAGAACATGTCGGTGAACCCGTCCGGCGGCACGGACCGGTGGGCCGTCTCCCAGGCCTCCGCCTACCGGCGCATGCATGTGCGGGGCAATCTGGCACTGGACGACGGCGGCTGGGCCAGCGGCGGCTTCATGGCCGACAGCAAGATAGTCGGTCAGGTGCGCTCCGGCACCCAGCAGCAGTGGCTGACCCGCAATTCCCAGCTCGGCTCCTGGACCGGATCCAACTGGAACATGGTCTTCGTCGGCAGTCAGGGCGTGCCGGGCAACACCTTCCCCAACCCGCCGTACACGACGGTGGACCGGACCCCGACCGTGCGGGAGAAGCCGTTCCTGTACGTGGACAACACCGGCGCGTACCAGGTGTTCGTTCCGGCGCTGCGGTCGGACTCCTCCGCGACCACCTGGGCGAACGGGAATGCCGCCGGCACCTCGCTTCCCATCGACCAGTTCTACGTCGTGAAGCCCGGCGCGAGCGCCGCACAGATCAACGCGGCGCTCGCCGAGGGCAAGAACCTGCTGGTCACCCCGGGTGTCTACCATCTGAATCAGACGCTGAAGGTGACCCGACCGGACACCGTGGTCCTCGGCCTCGGCCTGGCCACGTTCATCCCGGACAACGGCATCACCGCCATGACGGTCGCCGATGTCGACGGTGTGAAGATCGCCGGTGTCCTGTTCGACGCCGGCACGACCAACTCCCGGACACTCGTGGAAGTCGGCCCGACGGGATCCTCCGCCTCGCACGCCGCCAACCCGACCTCGCTGCACGACGTGTACTTCCGCGTCGGCGGCGCGGCGGTCGGCAAGGCGACCACGAGCCTTGTCGTCAACAGCGACAACGTCATCGGCGACCACATGTGGATCTGGCGCGGCGACCACGGCACCGGCATCGGCTGGAACACCAACACCGCGGACACCGGACTGGTCGTCAACGGCGACGACGTGACCATGTACGGCCTGTTCGTCGAGCACTACCAGAAGCACCAGACCATCTGGAACGGCAGCGGCGGACGCACGTACTTCTACCAGAACGAGATGCCCTACGACCCACCCAACCAGGCATCCTGGATGAACGGTTCGACGCAGGGCTACGCGGCATACAAGGTGGCGGACTCGGTGACCTCCCACGAGGCATACGGGCTCGGCAGTTACTGCTTCTTCAACGTCAACAACAGCGTGACGGCCGAGCGTGCCTTCGAGGTCCCGAACAAACCGAACGTGCGCTTCAGGAACATGGTGACCGTGTCCCTCGGCGGCACAGGCACCATCCGCCATGTGATCAACGACAGGGGCGGGCCCTCCAACTCGTCCACCCATGTGGCCAACCTGGTGAGCTACCCGTGACGCGCCTCGCAGCACGGCTGCTGATGCTGCTGGCGATGCTCCTGGGCACGTTGTTGGCACCGGCCCCGGCGGCATTCGCCGGCGCTGCCGCTCCCGACTTCAAAGTGGTCGCCTTCTACAACGGGACGTGGGACGCGGCGCACATCAACTTCGTCAAGGAGTCCAACGAGTGGTTCCCACGCACGGCCGCCGACCACAACTTCAGCTACACGGCGAGCACTGACTGGGATCTGCTGACGAACGGAGGGGTGAACGCGTACGACGTGGTGCTGTTCCTCGACGACGCACCTCCGTCGGCGTCGCAGCGGGCCGGGTTCGAGCGCTACATGCGGTCCGGCGGGGCGTGGCTCGGCTTCCACGTCTCGGCGTTCACCACGAACGCCGGGAGCTGGCCCTGGTACTACAACCAGTTCCTCGGGAGCGGGAACTTCAGGTCCAACACCTGGGGCCCGACGACCACGGTCATGCGTACGGAGGACCGCAGCCACCCCACGACCGGGCGACTGCCGGCGTCGTGGGCCTCGTCGGTCAGCGAGTGGTACAGCTGGTCGAACGATCTGCGCAAGAACCCGGACATCAAGATCCTCGCCTCGGTCGACCCGGTGAGCTTCCCGCTGGGTACGGACCCGAACCAGTCCTGGTACAGCGGCTACTACCCGCTCCTGTGGACCAACACCCAGTACAAGATGCTGTACGCGAACTTCGGGCACAACGCCATGGACTACAGCTCGAACACGCCGCTGTCCTCGACGTTCGCGAGCGAGACACAGAACCGCTTCCTGATCGACGGGCTCAAGTGGCTCGGCGACAGACCGGCAGGGCAGAGCTTCCAGCGGAACGTTCAGCGCTGAGCCCGCTTCCGCCGCAGGCCCGGGCACCCGTCCCACGGGTGCCCGGGCCTGCGGCGTCCCCGGGCGACCGCCCCGCCGCCCGGCAGCCGGACACGGCGCGATAGCGTCAGGCGGCATCGATGATCGGAGTCGTACGGATGGCCCGCATACTCAGCGTCTCGGACAGCGTCGTGATCGACGCCGCGCCCTCGGTGATCTACGCGCAGGTGAGCAACCCTGCCCTGATGGGGCGCTGGAGCCCCGAGAACCGCGGCGCGACGGTGCGTGACGGCAGCGAGCGGGCCTATGTGGGGATGGTCTTCGACGGCCGCAACACCCGCGGCCCGCTGAGCTGGACCACCCGCTGCACGGTCACGGCAGCCGACCCGGGCGCGCGGTTCGCCTTCCGGGTCCGCGCCATCGGCCGGCGCCGGCCCGTGCTCCCCGGCCGCATCGCCACGTGGGAGTACCGCTTCGAGCCCGCCGCGGCCGGCGGCACGCGGGTGACGGAGACCTGGATCGACGACCGCCGCGCCTGGCCAGACTTCCTGGCCAACGCGTTCGACAAGGCGGCGACACGGGGGCATACATTCGCCGAGTTCCAGCGCCGCAACATCCGCACGACGCTGGAGAACCTGAAGACGGCGTTGGAGTCGGATGCCGCGTAGGGCCGGGGCAGGGCGGCGGAAGGGGGCCGTGCCGGAGGGACCAGGAGCCGGGCGCGGTGCGCGGGACCGTGCCGAGCGTCGGACAGCACCGGGAGGGGTCGGCCGGGCCCGGGGCCGGGTCAGTCGGTGGTGATCCCCTGGGCGGTGTGTGCGAGGGCGTCGAGGACCGGGCTGATGAGCGGGTGCGTCTCCGCCCCGCGGCGTACCGCGGCGAAGACGCGCCGCGTGGGCGCCGGGCCCGCGACGGGGCGGACGACCGTGTCACGCAGCTCCATGCCGCGCAGCGCGGAACGCGGCACCAGCGCGACTCCGGCGCCCGCTCCGGCGAGAGCGACGACGGCGCGGAAGTCGTCGGAGGAGTGCACGAGCCGCGGCTCGAAACCGGCCAGCTCGCACGCCAGCAGGACCATGTCGTGGCAGGGGTTGCCCGGGTAGGGGCCGATCCAGTCGCTGTCGCCGAACGCAGCCAACTCCACGCGCTCCTGCGCGGCCAGCGGATGATCGGCGCGCAGGACCGCGTCGAAGGGCTCCGCGTAGAGCGGGACCCGTGCGAGCCGCCGGTCGTCCGCGCCGGGCGCTCCCCGGTACTCCACCGCGACGGCGAGGTCCGCCTCTCCGTCGAGTACGAGCGGCAGGCTCTCGTCGCCCTCCGCGTCCCGTACCCGCACGCGAATGCGGGGGCGGGCCTGCGACAGCTGGTCCATGGCCGGCGCGACGACCTCGGCGATGCCCGTGGCGAACGCGGCGACGGTCACCTCTCCGGCCGCGCCGCCCGCGTACGCGGCGAGCTCGGCCTCGGCCCGTTCCAGCTGGGCAAGGACCGCGTGCGTGTGGGTCAGCAGGATCTCGCCCGCCGCCGTCAGCCGCACCCCCTTGCCGCTGCGGATCAGCAGGGCGTGGCCGGTCTCCTGCTCGAGGGCGTTGAGCTGCTGGGAAACGGCGGAGGGGGTCAGATACAGCGCGGAGGCCGCAGCGGTCACCGTACGGTGGTCCGCCACGGCCCGCAGAATACGCAGCCGGCGGGGGTCGATCACCCGGCCATTGTCGCGCGTGCGTCGACGAAGGCCGCCACCGCCCGCTCCACGTCCTTGGTGGAGTGCGCGGCGGACAGCTGGACGCGGATGCGTGCCTGCCCCATGGGGACGACCGGGTACGAGAAACCGATGACGTACACGCCGCGCTCGAGCAGCAGTTCTGCCATCCGGCCGGCCTCGGCGGCGTCGCCGATCATGACGGGGGCGATGGCGTGGTCGCCGGGCAGGATCTCGAAGCCCGCCTCGGTCATCCTGGTACGGAACAGCTCGGTGTTGGCGGCGAGTTTCTCCCGCAGGTCCCCGGCCGACTCCAGCAGGTCGAGGACCTTGAGGGAGGCGGCGGCGATCACGGGGGCGAGGGAGTTGGAGAAGAGGTAGGGGCGGGACCGCTGACGCAGCAGCTCGACGATCTCCGCTCGTGCGGCGACATAGCCGCCCGAGGCGCCGCCCAGTGCCTTGCCGAGGGTGCCGGTGATGATGTCGACACGGTCCATCACGCCGTGCAGTTCCGGCGTGCCCCGGCCGCCCGGGCCGACGAAGCCGACGGCGTGCGAGTCGTCGACCATGACCATGGCGTCGTAGCGGTCGGCCAGGTCGCAGATCTCTGCGAGCGGGGCGACGTAGCCGTCCATGGAGAAGACACCGTCGGTGACGACCAGGCGGCGGCGGGCGTCCTGGGTCTCCTTGAGCTGCTGCTCGAGATCCGCGAGGTCGCGGTTGGCGTAGCGGTGGCGGCGGGCCTTGGACAGGCGGATGCCGTCGATGATGGAGGCGTGGTTGAGGGCGTCGGAGATGACGGCGTCCTCGGGGCCGAGGAGGGTCTCGAAGACTCCGCCGTTGGCGTCGAAGCAGGAGGAGTAGAGGATCGTGTCCTCCTGGCCGAGGAACGCGGCGAGGCGCTGCTCGAGCTCCTTGTGGATCTCCTGGGTGCCGCAGATGAAGCGGACGGACGCCATGCCGTAGCCCCACCGGTCGAGCGCGTCCTTGGCTGCGGCAACGACGTCGGGGTGGTCGGCGAGGCCGAGGTAGTTGTTGGCGCAGAAGTTGAGGACGTCGCCGGGCGCGCCGCCGGCGGTGACGCCCACCGAGGCGCTCTGGGGGGTGCCGATGACACGCTCGGGCTTGTAAAGGCCCGCGTCGCGGATCTCGTCGAGGGTGGCGCGGAGTTCGTCGCGGACGGACACGTACATGAGGGGTTCTCCTAGGTCTGCGGACGCAGGGGTGCGGGACTCAGACGGTCCAGTCGAGGATGATCTTGCCGCTGCGGGCGGTCGCGGCCTCGTCGAAGGCGGCGTCGAAGTCCTGGTAGCCGTAGCTGCCGGTGATCACTGGGCTGAGGTCGAGGCCGCCCTCGAGGAGGACCGTCATCGCGTACCAGGTCTCGAACATCTCGCGTCCGTAGATGCCCTTGATGGTGATCATCGACGTGACGATCCGGGACCAGTCGACGGCGAACTCCTGCGCCGGGAGGCCGAGCATCGCGATGCGGCCGCCGTGCGTCATGTTGTCGACCATGTCGCGCATGGCCTCAGGGCGTCCTGACATCTCGAGGCCGATGTCGAAGCCTTCCTTGAGCCCCAGTTGCCGCTGCGCCGCGGCGATGTCGGTCTCCGCGACATTGACCGCGAGTGTCGCTCCGACCTTGCGGGCGAGCGCGAGACGGGATTCGCTGACGTCGGTGATGACGACGTTGCGCGCACCGGCGTGCCGGGCGACGGCCGCGGCCATGATGCCGATGGGGCCGGCGCCGGTGATCAGCACGTCCTCACCGACGAGCGGGAAGGAGAGGGCGGTGTGCACGGCATTGCCGAACGGGTCGAAGATCGCGGCGACATCGAGGTCCACCTCGGTGCGGTGCACCCACACGTTGGACGCGGGGAGTGCGACGTACTCCGCGAACGCTCCGTCGCGGCCGACGCCGAGACCGATGGTGCTGCGGCACAGGTGGCGGCGGCCGGCCAGGCAGTTGCGGCACTTGCCGCACACCAGGTGCCCCTCGCCGCTGACGATGTCACCGACCGCGATGTCCTGGACGTCCGCACCGACGGCGGCGACCTCGCCCACGAACTCGTGACCGAGGACCCGCGGCGTCGTGACGGCCTGCTGGGCCCAGCCGTCCCACGACCTGATGTGCAGGTCGGTGCCGCAGATGCCGGTGCGCAGCACCTTGATCAGCACATCCGAGGGCCCGGTCTCCGGCTCCGGCACGTCCATGAGCCAGAGGCCGGGCTCGGCATGCTGCTTGACAAGTGCCTTCATCGGTGCGGCTCCAGGCGAGGTGACGGGAGGGACGGTCCAACTGATCCGTTACCGAAAATACGGCCCCGATCAATGGACGGGCTCCAATCTGCCCAGCTCGGAGCGTCACGTCCATCGAGGTTTTCTTAAGCGGGCCAACAGCGCAGCTTCATGCCCGCCCCGCCTTTCTGCGCCACAGCCTGCCGAGCAGGCCCCGTGGCACACCGCGCGACCGGCCCGGCGCCGCCGGCCCGGGTGCCCGCCGAACCGGGTCGGGGCCACTCGAGACTGTCGGTGACGGCGGTCTCGTGATCCGCGGCCGGGGCTTCGGCTCCGGGCGCGGGGCCGGGGAGTGCTCGCGCGCCTCCCGCAACGCGTCGACGAGGCTCACCCCGTGCCACAGGATCTCGTCGGGGTGGTCGGCCAGCAGCAGTCGCTCCACGATCTCCCGGCCGGCGGGGGACTTCGGCAGCACGGGCGCGAGGTCCGGTCGCAGTACACGCAGATGGGAACGCTCGTAGGGGTCGGGCACCACGTCGGCCGTCGTCACCGGGTCGAGCACGGCCGCGATCGCAGCAGCCCTGTGCCAGGGATCGGAGGTGACGTGCAGCAGCCGGCCGAGCCGGCGTCCCCGCCAGTTGCGCGGTCGCCGGTCCTCGCCCGCCTCGAGCGCGGCTCGGATCCGCGGCGGTGTCACGCCGGTCAGCAACTCGGCATGCTCCCGGGCGAAGTCGGCCACCTCTTCGGCGAGATAGAGCCACACGACCGCGTGATAGCGATTGACGTAGAACCGGACCGGAGCGAAGTGGCCGGTGCGGGCGAGTCTGAGGAACCGGCCCTGGCTGATCGCGGCGAGCTCGGCCCCTTCAGCCGTGCCCACCGTCCGCAGCCGCTTCCGGAGGGTGGCGGGGAAGCCCGGCTCGCCGTGGAGACGGTCGATCTCCTGCCGGTCGATCCGGGGTGGTCCCCCGCTCGCCTCCGGTGGCGAGCCCACTTCACCCAGCTGGAGCGCCAGGTCCAATTCGCCGCGCCTGAGGCCCAGTTCCTGGGCTGCCCGGCCGAGCGCGAGGCCGCGGCGGGCTGCATTCCGTACTGCCATGACGATCTCCCCCGGGAGCTGTGAATACTCTCGGTGACGACCGTAGCCCGAAGCTGCGACATCCCGCCCTGGCCTGTGGACAACTCCTCGAGCCGCAGGTGAAAGGCAGTCCGAAGGATGTCAGAAGGGGCTGCCACCGGGCTGCCGCGCCGCGACGCCGAGGTGCTCGCCCACCCGGTTGACCATCAGCGTCATCTCGTACGCCACCTGCCCGACGTCCGCCTCCGCGGCGCTGAGCACGCACAGACAGCTGCCTTCGCCCGCCGCCGTCACGAAAAGCAGGGCTTCGTCGAACTCGACCATCGTCTGGCGCGCCCGGCCCGCACGGAAGTGCCGGCCGGACCCTCTCGCGAGGGAGTGCAGACCTGAGGAGACGGCGGCGAGGTGTTCCGCGTCCTCGCGGGCGAGTCCGGTGCTGGCGCCTGTCACCAGACCGTCGTTGGACAGCACGAGTGCGTGCCTGATGTGTTCGACCCGTTGCGTCAGGTCGTCCAGCAGCCAGTCGAGTCCCTTGTCCAACGCCATGGTCCGTCGTCCTCCCCGCTATTGCGTTCCCCGTGGCCTCGCGTTTGCCCGTAAGCCTTTCGCACGGGGCGGCGCAGGGCAAGGTGCGCCGGCTCCCGGAAGCCGTCACTGCGGCGGTGCGACCGTGTCGAGCATCCGTGCCGTGTGCACGCGCCCGGCGTATTCGACGAGGCGCACGAGCACCTCCTTGCCCGAGTCGCGTTTCCTCGCGTCGCACAGGACAACGGGCGTTCCCTCATCGAGATCGAGGGCGCGGGAGACGTCCTGGGCGGCGAAGGTCCGGGCACCGGGGAAGCAGTTCACGGCGACGACGAACGGGATCCGGCGGTGTTCGAAGTAGTCGACTGCGGGAAAGCAGTCGCACAGCCGGCGGGTGTCGGCGAGGACGACGGCGCCGAGGGCCCCCTGCGAGAGCTCGTCCCACAGGAACCAGAAACGGTCCTGGCCCGGTGTGCCGAAGAGGTACAGCGACAGCCCGGAGCGGATGGTGATGCGCCCGAAGTCCATGGCGACGGTCGTCGTGGTCTTGCGGTCGACGCCCTCGGTGTCGTCGACGGTGCGGCCTGCCCGGCTGAGCTGTTCCTCGGTGCGCAGTGGCCGGATCTCGCTGACCGCGCCGACCAGGGTGGTCTTGCCGACGCCGAAGCCGCCGGCGACGAGGATCTTCAACGCCAGGGCGGTGGTGTCCTCATCGGTGCTGTCCAGGGTCTGGGAGTCCATCGGTCGCTTCTCTCCGGTGTGGTTGTGCGGGTCTGAATGCCCGGGGCGGCAGGAAGGCACCGGGACCGGCGCCTGGGTCGGCGCCTGGAAATTCGATGTCCGACCGGCAACGGGTCGGCGATGATCGGGGCATGCATGTCTTCCTGGAGACCGACCGTCTGACGCTGCGTGCCTTCACGAACGCCGATGCCGGTCATGTGCGCTGCGTCGTCGACGACCCCGAGGTCATGCGCTGCATCAACGGCGGCCGCCCGTCCTCGGAGGGGGAGGTCGAGGGCGAGATGTTGCCGCGTTTCCTCCACCGCTGGCCCTGCCTCGGCCGGCCGGGCTTCTGGGCGGCCGAGGACCGCGGCTCCGGGGCGTTCCTCGGCTGGTTCGTCTTCCGCCCCGAGGCCGACGACAGCTGTCGGGAGATCGAGCTGGGGTACCGTCTGGTCCGCGCCGCTTGGGGGCGAGGACTGGCGACGGAGGGGTCGCGGGCACTGATCGACAAGGGTTTCTCCGAGCTGGGTGTGGAGCGGGTGACCGCCAACACGATGACGGTCAACACCCGTTCGCGTCGGGTGATGGAGAAGTCCGGCCTGAGCTTTGTGCGCACCTTCTTCGAGGAGTGGCCCGATGTGATCGAGGGCTCCGAACGGGGGGACGTTGAGTACGCGCTGACCCGGGCGGAGTGGGAGCACCGCACGTCCCGGAGCTGACCGACCGCCGCACGTCCTGGAGCCGACCCGGACCCGGCTGCCGTTGCGCCCGAGCCGACCCGGCTGCCGCTCCCCCGCCCTCCCGTGCGCAGTGCCCCGGTCCGGTCTCACAGCGCCCTCAGTCCCTCGATCACCTCCCTGAGAATCCGCTCGTCCGGCAGCTGCGCCGGCGGTACGGGCCGGCTGACCTTGACGTATCCGGCTTCGAGCAGGTCTCCGAGCAGCACCCGCACGACGCCGACGGGCAGGTCGGCGTCGGCGGCGAGTTCCGCGACCGACTGTGTCTCGGACCGGCACAAGGTCAACAGCACGCGGTGCTCGGGGCCGAGGAGGGCCTCGTCGCCGACGTCGGCGCCGGCCGGGTCCACGACGACGAGCGCGATGAGGTCGAAGCGCACGTTGCTGGGCCCCGGCTTGGTCCGCCCGCCGGTCATCGCGTAGGGCCTGACCAGCGGGCCCGCCGCGGCGTCGTACCACTGGCTGCCGGCGGACCCGGCGCCGGTGCCGCTCATGTCGCGTCGACGCGCGGCGGCGTGCGCAGGTGTTCGCCGACGCGTTTGACGAGGCGGGCCATCTCGTAGGCGATCAGCCCGATGTCGGCGGCCGCGGAGGTGAGCACGGCCAGACAGGAGCCGTCTCCCGCGGCGGCCACGAAGAGGAAGCCGTCGTCCATCTCCACCATCGTCTGGCGTACGCCCCCGGCGCGGAAGTGGCGTCCCGCGCCCTTCGCCAAGCTGTGGAAACCGGACGCGACGGCGGCCAGGTGCTCCGCGTCCTCACGGCTGAGCGCCTGGGAAGCACCTACCGGCAGGCCGTCGTTGGACAGCACCACTGCGTGCCGGACCTGTCCGGCGCGCTGTACGAGATCGTCCAGCAGCCAGTCGAGGTCGCCGAACCGGTAGTGGGCCGCGGCTGTCTCGTATTCGGTCATGCCTGTGCTCCTTCGGTGCCTGGGGCGGTCGTGCCCGGCTCGGTGCCGCCGCCTCTGGTCCAGCCCTTGCGGTACGCGGTCATCCGGTCGCGGACCAGTTCGGGGGTACGGTGCGCCGGGCCGTCGTCCGTGCGGGCGCTGCGCGGCTGTTCCGTCGGGGGTGCTTGGCGCAGCTGCGGTACAAGATGTGACTGCCGTACGCGCCGGGGGAGTTCGCCCTCCCCGGTCTGCGAAGAGGTCTCACGCAGGCGCAGGGCCCGCAGAGTCTGCGGCACGGGGGGTTCGGGAGGTGCGCCGATCGCCGGACGGGCGGTGCGGGCGGCCATGGGGGTGGGGGCGGGAGCGGCGGCGGGAGGCGCCGGGGTCCGCGGGGCGCTCCGCGGCGGCTGCTCCTGCGGCCGGGCTGCGGGCTTGCTCGCGCTGTCAGGGGCGGGCAGCGCGCTTTGGAGCAGGTCCGTGGGCAGCAGGATCACGGCGGTGCTGCCGCCGTAGGGCGAGGTGCGGAGATGGACCTTGATGCCGTGGCGGGAGGCGAGGCGGCTGACGACGAACAGACCGAGCCGGTCACTGTCGAAGAGGTCGAGGGCCTCGGACTCCTCGAGTCTGCGGTTCGCCTCCACCAGGGCTTCCTTGCCCATGCCGAGGCCGCGGTCCTCGACCTCCAGCGCGTAGCCGTTGCCGACGGGTTCGCCGCTGACGCGCACTTTCGTGTGGGGCGGGGAGAACTGGGCGGCGTTCTCGACCAGTTCGGCCAGCAGATGTGTGACGTCGGCGACGGCGGCGCCCACGACGGCCGTCTCGGGCAGGGTTCGCACCTCGATGCGCGCGTAGTCCTCGATCTCGGAGACGGCGGCCCGGACGACGCTGGTCAGCGGGACGGGGGTGCTCCAGGCCCGGCCGGGGGCGGCACCGGACAGGATGATCAGACTTTCCGCGTGGCGGCGCATACGGGTCGTGAGATGGTCGAGCCGGAAGAGGTCGCCCAGTTCACCCGGATCGTCGGCGCGCCGTTCCATGGCGTCGAGCAGCGTGAGCTGACGGTGGACGAGCGTCTGGCTGCGCCGGGCGAGGTTGACGAAGACGCCGGAGATGCCACCGGCCAGTTCGGCGCGCTCGATGGCCGCGCTCAGGGCCGCCTGGTGGACGGTGCCCAGAGCTTCCGAGACCTGTCCGATCTCGTCGACGGCCGGGGTGCCCGGCGGGGCCTCCTCGTGGATGTCGATCTGCTCGCCGGCCCGCAGGCGGCGCATGGCATGCGGCAGTTTGCGCCGGGCGATCGCCAGGGCGCTGTTGCGCAGGGTGATGAGTTCGACGACGAGGGCGCGTCCGATGCGTACGGAGATGACGAGCGACGCGACGACGGCGACCAGCCCGAGGAGCACGGCGGCGCCCGCGACGGTCAGGATGCCTCCGCTGGTGGGGTCGGACCGGTCGACGGCGCTGCGGCGCGCCTGCGCGGCGATGTCCCGCATGCCGTCGCTCACGGCGCTGTGCGTCCGGTCCCAGCCGTCCGCGGCGACGGCGGTGGCCGCCTTGCGGCCGGCGGGGGATGCGGCCACGCGGTCCTCCGCAGCGCGCAGTTGGCGGTAGGCCGGCTGTGCGGAGAGTTCACGCCACGCCGCGCGTTCGGGGCCGCGCAGGTCGGCGGCGGCGCTCTCGGCGAGGGTCGTACGGGCGGCGGCTGCCCCCGTGAACAGGCGAAGCCGGTTCGCTTCGAACGTCCCGCCGGCCTGTGCGGAGGACAGCAGGGCGTCCTGGCGTGCCAGCATCTCGCCGGCCCTGGCGAACTCGAGCAGGACGCGCGCGTCGGAGCCCGAACCGCCGGCCTGGACTCCGGCGACCGCGCCGGACACCTCGAACGCGGCGGTGACGGCGTCGGTGTAGTTCTCGTACGTCCTGTCCCAGGAGATCTTGCCGTCCAGGACGGCGGTCCGCGTCGGGCCGAGTCCGCCGGCGAGAGAGACGAACCGGCCGAGGCGCTCGGCCACGACCCGGGGTGTCTCGCCGCCGTCGGCGACTGTGTGCGCGTCGTCGAGTCGAAGGCGCCGCACAGCCTCGTCGGTACGACTCGCCTCGAGTTGCAGTGCGGAGGCCCGTTCGTCGGTGGGGTCCGTCAGCCGACGCAGGGCCGCACGCCGTTCGGCCTGCAGGGCGGCGACGGCCAGGGCGACGGGTGTGCCCACCTCTGCCTCGACCCGTTGTGTCAGGCGGAGCCGCGTCACGTCCTGGGCGGTGGTGACGGTGGCGAACCCCCAGAGGGCCAGCAGGGACAGGACGGGGACCATCAGGAGGGAGATGATCTTGGCCCGTACGGTCCTGGGGCGGGGCGTCAGGCGTCGACGTCCGGCGTCCGGGCGCGGCGGCGCCGCATACGGTTCGTGGCCGGTGTGCTCGAGGGCCGGCGGCCCTGCGTGTGCCCGTCGCCCGCGGACGGCCGGCCCGGTCGGCGGCGGGTGCGGGGGCCGGCTCTCGCCGCCCTGGGTCGTACGGGGTGTGCGCATGGGCTCCTCGTTCTCGGATACAGGCTGGGCGCGGCAGCGTCGCCCGGATCGGTCTCGGCGGACTTGTACAGGCGGACCTGCCTAGGCGTGGGCGATGTTCTGGTGGGGCTTGCCGGTGGTCTCCGGGCCGAGGTCCGTGGCCTGTTCGGCGGTGAAGTAGGCGGCGCTTTCGCCGGCGGTCGGGGAGAGCGCGACGAACGCGGCGGTGACGAAGAGGTAGGAGCCGAGGCCGACCGCGAGCGGGAAGATGAACTGCATCGCGGTGGCGCCGGGCAGGTGCCCTTCGGCGGATGCGACATCGACGCCGACCGCGAGCATTCCGGTGTAGTGCATGCTGCTGACGGCAGCCCCCATGACGAGTGAGGCGACGGCCACCGCGACGGGCGACTTGATGTTGAGCGCCGCCCAGAGCGCCGCGGTCGCGGCGACCACCGCGATGGCGACGGACAGGGCGACGAGGAGCGGGTCGTAGCGGACGGTGCCGTGCAGCCGCAGGACGGCCATGCCGAGGTAGTGCATGCTGGCGACGCCGAGACCGGTGGAGAGGCCGCCGATCAGCAGGGCCACGGGCCGGTTGCGGCCGTAGCCGACGCAGAAGACGCCGGCGCCGACGACGAGCACGGCGACGACAAGGCTGAGGATCGTCAGCGGCACGTTGTAACGGATGTCGGTGCCGCGAACGGCGAAGCCGAGCATGGCGACGAAGTGCATCGTCCAGATGCCGGTGCCGATGGCGGAGGCTGCGGTGATCAGCCAGTTCCGCCGGGATCGGCCTGTGGCGGAGAGAGCGCGCACGGTGCAGCGCAGCCCGAGGGCGGCGCCGATGACGGCCATCGCGTACGACAGCACGGGTGTCAGTAGGCCGAAGGCGGCGTGGTCCAGGTGTCCCATGGCTCAGGGACGCTAGCCCCGAGGGGGGCGCACAACGGGGGCGCAGTTCGAAAGCTGCTGAAATATGACAGAGAGATGTTTCTGAACGATCGTGCCGCGCTCGAACGTGTGCGCAGCTCGGTCATATGCCGCTCCCCTGCAACCGGCGGTGACGCCCCGCTCTCCATGGCGGATCATGGTGCGCATGGCAGACGACCGCGCAGCCCATGACCACACCCGGGTGCAGGAGTTCTTCGGTGCCCGGGCCGCGGACTGGGACAGCCGCTTCCCCGACGACGGCCCCGCGTACGCCGCCGCCGTCACCGCACTCGGACTCCGCCCCGGGGACGCGGTGCTCGACGCGGGCTGCGGCACCGGGCGCGCCCTCGAAGCCCTGCGGACCGCGGTGGGTCGAGCCGGCGTGGTCCTCGGCGTCGATCTGACACCCGCGATGCTCGCCGAGGCCCGCCGCGCGGGGCGTGATGCCCACGGCCGTCTGCTGCTCGCCGATGTGGCCCGACTGCCGCTGCGCACCCGCTCTCTCGACGCGGTGTTCGGCGCCGGCCTGATCTCCCACCTGCCGCAGCCGGCGGACGATCTGCGGGAACTCGCCCGCGTCGTACGGCCGGGCGGCCGGCTGGCCCTCTTCCACGCGGTGGGTCGCGCGGCGCTCGCGGCACGGCAGGGCCGTGAGATCACTCCGGACGATCTGCGTGCGGAGATCAACCTGCGCCCTCTTCTGGCCGGTTCGGGATGGTTGATGACTTCGTACGTCGACGAGGACGACCGGTTCCTCGCCCTGGCGACGCGTCAGGAAGGCGCGCTGGACGGCTGATTCGCATCGGACGCGGTCGGGGCGAGGGCCAAGCCTCCGGCGGCGCCATGGTCGAGCTCCGCCCGACGCCGGCGCACAAGCGGCTCCCCCTGGAACGGGATCGCACAGGCGCTCTCGTCTCTGTTCGAACGCGGTGCGACAATGGAAGACTTCAACTGTCGGCGGCGCCTGCCGCCCCTGAGGAGGTGATCCGCGTGCTTGCTCGGCTTCGCAACTTCCTCGCGTCGCGCCCCGCCCGTTCGAGGGCCCGTGAGAACTCACGGCAGCACAACCTGTTCGAAGCCGCCGCGACCTATGTGACGGCAAGCATCGAGGACGACGACGACCGCCTGGACGAAGCGGCGGGCTGGGTCGACCCCGACGCGCTCGTCTTCGGCATCAATCAGCTCGCCTGCCGCGCCGTGACCGCCCTCGCCCGGGAGCGGAACGAGCCCGTCGAGGCGGTGGCGCGTGAGCTCCTCGGCCTCCCGCGGGCGGACAGGACCGGATCGAATTAGCGCCCGGGGGCCCTCGACGTGCGGGTTACTCACTGGTTAAGGTGCGCCGACGACGATGGGATGGGGAGGTTGCCGTGGCCGGGGCGGAAGGAACCGTCGACGACGACTCGCTGTATGTGCTGACCGCGGCGCTGCTCACACCGGCGCAGTTCCCGAGCGTGCTCGGCGACGACTACCCGGCCGCGTGCCAGGCGCTGCACCTCGAGCCGTACGCCGAGGGCTACGGCCTGGTGCTCGGGCAGGACTCCGACGGCGCGCGCTGGACGGTCGTGGTCGACGACGTGTCGCTGGTCGCGGTCGCCATCGCCTCCTGGGACTGCGGGATGGACTACGACCTGTCCCCCGACGAGAGCAGCGTCGTCGCGGCGCTGCCGGGCTGGCCTCTGGCGCTCGCAGTCGCCGCGCCGGGGGTGCCCGAGCCGCACGACCCTGACCAGGAGGAAGGCGACCGGCCTCCGCTCGCCCCGCCGGACACGGAAGGCTGGGGGCCCGCCCAGCGCAGGCTGGGCGCCGACGAGGTGGCGTTGCAGTGGGCGCAGTGGCGTTCCGGAATCGACGACGCGGAGGCGCTGGTCTCCGACAACACGTCCGAGCAGGAGCGCAGGCAGCCCCGTGGCGGCGTGCGTCGCGCCCTCGAGGAGGCGCGCGCCTACGTCGAGTCGGCGCCGCCGCCCGGCCGGGTGCGGTCGTCGTTCGCGCCGGGCGGGGCACGGACGCTGCGTGCCGACGGCCCCGGCTGGTCGCTGGTGGCCAGGACCGACGACATCGCCTTCGTCCTGCTGGACGAGGAGCCGGGTCAGGTGGTGCCGGTGGGCCGCGGACCGGAGCTGCCGGCCCTGCTGGAGGCGCTGGAGAAGGTGGCCGTCCACCCGTCCTGAAGCGCGGCGGCCCAGCACGAGCACGACGTGAGCCGCGGGCGGGACCACGCATCAGTGGTCCCGCCCGCGGCTCTCCTCATCGGTGTCACGCCATCGCTGTCGCGGCAGCAGGGGCGCGTCAGCCGCAGACGCGGCCGTGCCGGAGCGGCGACGGCGCGCGAACCGCGACCGTCAGCGGCCGATCTCCTTGCGCGAGACGCGCCGCAGCCGGCGGCGCTGGCTCGGGTCCAGCATCAGATACGCCACCGCCGGCACGCCGAGCACCACCAGCAGCGACAGCCAGAATCCCAGCAACGGCATCAGGAGCAGGCCTACGGCCACTCCCCCGATCACGATCTTCGTGCGTGTCGTCATTTCCGACGCCTCCTCCGCGGCTGTGGCCGCTTCTGCTGTCAGAACGTGCGTGCCCGTCCCGCAGTTCCACGGTGCGGCGTTTCCACTATGCGGCCTTGCGCAGCGGCTCGCCGACCTCGTGCAGATGAGTCAGTGCCTGGCGGTACGACTCGACCAGTCCGGTCTCCGTGTACGGGATGCCCAGCGAGCGGCAGTGTGCACGCACCAGCGGCTGTACGAGCCTCAGGTGGGGGCGAGGCATGCTCGGGAAGAGGTGATGCTCGATCTGGTAGTTGAGGCCACCGAGGAACCAGTCGGTGACAAGACCGCCACGGATGTTGCGCGAGGTGAGGACCTGGCGGCGCAGATGGCCCCAGTCCTTGCCGGTCTCCTCGTCGGGCATCTCCATGCCCTTGTGGTTGGGCGCGAAGGCCATGCCCAGGTGGAGGCCGAGCACCATCTGGTGCACGAGCGCGAACAGCACCGCCTGCCCGACGGGCATCGTGGTCAGCAGCAGCGTGCCGTAGGCGGCGAGGTGGGCGATCAGCAGCGCGCCTTCGACGGCACGGTCCTTGCGCGACTGGCGGCCTGCGGGCCGCGGGGAGAAGACGGCCTGGAATCCGTAGACCTTGAGCGCGATGCCCTCGAGGGTGGTCAGCGGGAAGAACAGCCAGGCCTGGTGGCGGGTGAGCCACCCCAGCAGTCCGGCGCGGCCCGCGGTGTGCTTCTCCGTGAAGACCAGGACGTCGGCCGCGACATCGGGGTCCTTGTCGATGTGGTTCGGGTTGGCGTGGTGCCGGTTGTGCTTGTCGTTCCACCACTCCTGGCTCATGCCGAGGAGCAGGTTGGCGTGGACGAGCTGGATGATCCGGCTCGTGTGGCGGTCGCCGCTGATCTGCGCGTGTCCGGCGTCGTGACCGAAGAAGGCGGCGCGGGTCGAGAACAGGGCCAGCAGCGGCGCGAACAGCAGCACCCACCAGGACCCTCCGGTGAGTGCCACGCCCGTGATCACGGCAGCGAGGGCGAGGAGGTTCACGGTGATGCCACGCGTGTACCAGCCGGCACGGCGCTGCAGCAGTCCCTGCTCCTTGACGGTCCGCAGCAGCGGTGCGAACTCGCTGCCGTTGACCGGCTTGGTTCTCGTAGGAGCGATGGGCGGGGCGAGGGTGGCAGTGCCCTGGGGCATGGTGGGTCTCCGGTCTGTGGACGACGGGTGCGCCGGACGCGCGAAAGACGAGGTCAGGCCGGATCCGCGAACTGTCCGGCTCTCCGGCCTGATAAACGTATGGACCGGGGGCCCTTCGAGGCCATGGCGCCACCACCCGGGCCGGGCGGGGGGAATCCCGCTCCCCGGGATGGCGCTGGCTACACCGTCGACGGTACGTCAGTGCGGGAGAGGGCGTGGAGTGAGCCACGTCACCGAAGGGAAGCCGCCGAACGGTGACCGGGTGGGGTACCCTCGGCGACTCGGTCCCGCAGTAGTCAAGTTTGAGGAATGCGCCATCGCTGTGCACGCGACTCCCTCGGCAATCCCCTCTCCGGCCCCTCACTTCCTTTCCGCGCTCGCCGCCTGCTCGGCCGTGTTCGTACCGGGCGATCCCGCCCGCTCGGGCGTGATCGCCTTCTGGCGACCGGACGCCGGCCCGCTTCCCGTCGCCGACGACGCGCTCCGCTCGCTCACCGTCGTCACGCCCGACGCCCGCGCCACCGTCGTCACGCCCGAGGCCCGCGCCACCGTCGTCACGCCCGGCGTCCACGCCACCGCCGTCACGCCCGGCGTCCACGCCACCGCCGTAAGCGCGCTGCTGCTGCCCGTCGAGGAGGCGATGCCGGTCCTGACCCGGGCCCGCGGCTCTGCCAACGCCTCGGAATCGGCGGCGTTCTGGGGCGCGGCTGCGCTGCTCGCGCTCCACATGGCGGCACGCGGGCTTCTCCTGCCCGGTCTGAGCCCCACCGACATGGACGCGTGGCGCATGGGCCCGCTCGCGCCCGAAGATCTCGAGCGGTTGCGTGCGCTCTCGGCGTCGATGCCGCCCACGGCGCATGCCGTGCCGCTGGATGAAACGGACGGGACGCTGCTCCTGCCCGAACCGGAGCGGCTGCTGCGGCAGTTCCTCGACGCCATCGCGGACATCATGCCCCGCTCCCCCGCCGCCCCGCTCGCCGCGGGCGGCCCCGCCTTCGCCGCGCCCGAGCCCCAGCACCTGCCCGATCGGCGCGAGTGGGCCGCCGACGTCGCCGCGGGGCACGACGCGGGAGTGCGGCTTTCCTTGCGCGTCGAACTCCCGGGCCTGGAGCAGGCGGAGACGGCGGGCGAGGCGCCCGCGTTCCGCGCCGTGCTACAGATCCACAGCGTCAGCGACCCCACGCTCGTGGCCGACGCGGCCGAGGTGTGGGCTCAGACCGGGGCACCGGGCGCCGGCTTCGGGGCGCGAGCCCGGCTGGACGCTCTGCTCGCGCTGCGCCGTGCGGCGCACGCCTGGCCACCGCTGGCCCCGCTGCTGCAGGCCGCCGTGCCCGACGCGATCGAGCTCGCGGACGAGGACGTCACCGAATTGCTGGGCGAAGCCTCGCGGGCTCTCGCGGCCACCGGGGTCCAGGTGCACTGGCCCAGGCAGTTGGCCCGCAGGCTCACGGCGCGTGCCGTGATCGGTTCTCCCGACGACGAGCAGCGGGCGCGGAGCGACGAGTCGTCGGGGCTGCCGTCGTTCCTCTCCGCGGACGCCCTGCTCTCCTTCGACTGGCGTTTCGCGCTCGGGGAGAGCCGGCTCACGCGTGCCGAACTGGACCAGCTCGCCGAGGCGGGCCGCCCTGTGGTGCGCCTGCGCGACGAGTGGGTGCTCATCGACCCGGCGGAGGCACGGCGCGCCCGCGAGAGCCAGGACCGGAAGCTGTCCCCCGTCGACGCGCTCGGTGCCGTGCTGACCGGAACGGTGGAGGTGGACGGACGCACGGTCGAGGTCGAGGCCTCCGGCCCGCTCGAACGGCTCCGCGAACGGCTCGCCGCATCCGAGAACGCGCCGCAGGACATCGGGCAGCCGGCGGCGCTCGCGGCGAACCTGCGCGACTACCAACTGCGCGGCCTCAACTGGCTCCACACCATGACGTCCCTCGGCCTCGGCGGCTGCCTCGCCGACGACATGGGGCTCGGTAAGACGATCACGCTCATCGCCCTCCATCTGCACCGGCAGACCGAGACTTCGGGCGCCGGCCCGACGCTCGTGATCTGTCCGACCTCGCTGATGGGCAACTGGCAGCGCGAGATCGAGAAGTTCGCGCCCGGCACCCCCGTGCGGCGCTTCCACGGGGCGGCACGCTCCCTCGGGGAGCTTCGCGCCGGAGAGTTCGTGCTCACGACGTACGGCACGATGCGCCTCGACGCGGCCCGGCTCGCCGAGGTCTCCTGGGGCATGGTGGTCACCGACGAGGCGCAGCACGTCAAGAACCCGTACTCGGCGACCGCCCGGCAGCTGCGCACCATCGGCGCGAAAGCCCGCGTGGCGCTCACCGGAACCCCGGTGGAGAACAACCTGTCCGAGCTGTGGGCCATCCTCGACTGGACCACACCGGGGCTGCTCGGGCGGCTCGGCACCTTCCGCAGCCGTTACGCCCAGGCTGTCGAGGGCGGTACCGACCCGGTGGCGGCCCGCCGGCTGGCGGCGCTGGTACGCCCGTTCCTGCTCCGCAGGCGCAAGTCCGACCCGGGCATCGCACCCGAGCTGCCGCCCAAGACGGAGACCGACCGCGCGGTGTCGCTGACGCCCGAGCAGACAGGGCTCTACGAGGCGGTGGTCCGCGAGACCCTCGCCGCCATCTCCGGGGCCGACGGGATGGAGCGGCGCGGTCTGGTGGTGAAGCTGCTGACGGCGCTCAAGCAGATCTGCAACCACCCGGCGCAGTACCTCAAGGAGGAACGCCCCCGCATCGCGGGCCGCTCGGGCAAGCTCGAACTGCTCGACGAGCTGCTCGACACCATTCTGGCCGAGGACGCGAGCGTGCTCGTCTTCACCCAGTACGTCCGGATGGCACGGCTCCTCGGGGAGCACCTGGCCGCGCGCGGCGTGCCCACGCAGTTCCTGCACGGCGGCACGCCGGTCCCGGAGCGGGAGGCGATGGTGAACCGCTTCCAGAACGGCGAAGTGCCCGTGTTCCTGCTGTCCTTGAAGGCCGCGGGCACCGGCCTGAACCTCACACGGGCCGAGCATGTCGTGCACTTCGACCGGTGGTGGAACCCGGCGGTCGAAGCGCAGGCCACCGACCGCGCCTACCGAATCGGGCAGGACCGGCCGGTGCAGGTCCACCGGCTGATCGCGGAGGGGACGATCGAGGACCGGATCGCGCGGATGCTGGAACGGAAGAAGGACCTCGCCGACTCGGTGCTCGGTTCCGGCGAGGCGGCCCTGACCGAACTGACCGACGCCGAACTGGCCGATCTGGTGGAACTGCGAGGAGCTGGGCGATGAACGGACCGGACGAACACGAGCGTACCTTCGCCGCGCTGCCCCCCGCTCGCGGCAGGGGCTTCGCACAGAGCTGGTGGGGTCAGGCCTGGCTGAAGGCCCTGGAGGACACCGCCCTCGACAGCGAGCAGCTGAGGCGGGGCCGCCGGCACGCCCGGGAGGGTGCGGTCGGGGCGGTCACCGTACGGCCGGGAAGGATCACGGCGGTGGTCAGGGACCGCGACGGCACGGCCTGCCGCAGTGACGTGCTGCTCCAGCAGCTCGACGATCAGGACTGGGACCGTTTCCTCGACACGGCCACGGACCGCGCCGGACACATCGCGGCGCTGCTCGACCGGGACATGCCGCCGCATCTGGTGGAGGACGCCGCGGCGGCCGGGGTGGAACTGCTCCCCGGCATCGGCGACCTGGAGCCCGAGTGCACCTGCGACGCCTGGGACCACTGTCCGCACACGGCGGCGCTCTGCTACCAGGTCGCGCGCCTGCTGGACCAGGACCCGTTCGTGCTGCTGCTGATGCGGGGACGCGGCGAGCGCCGACTGCTGGACGAGCTCCAGCTGCGCAGCGTCGCACGGGCGCACCCACCGGAGGCGGACGAGACACCCGTGCGGGCGGGGGTGCGCGCCGACGAGGCGTTCGCGGCGGCCGGCGACCTGCCGCCACTTCCCGGTCCGCCTGTGCTGCCGGACGGCCCCGGGCCCGCCCCCGCGCTCGACACGCGGACTACGCCGGCCGACGGACTCGATGCCGGCGCACTGGAGTTCCTCGCGGCGGATGCGGCGACGCGCGCCCACCTCATGCTGCGGCAGGCCCTCGCGCCCGGCCACGCCGAGCAGGATGCCGAACCCGCGCCGTCACGGGACCAGGACGCGGTGCGGATGGCCGCGTCGGTTCCAGGCCCGGTGATCGCGGGAAGGCTGGCCGCCGGTACGGGACGGAGCCGCGCCGAGCTCGAACTGGCTGTCCGTGCATGGCGCTACGGTGCCGCCGCCGGGCTGGCGGTGCTCGAGGAGGACTTCACGCCGGACGCCGCACAGCACGCCAGAGCGGTGAACTGCCTTGCGGCTGCGTGGGCGGACGAGGCGGACCGGCCTCGGCTGCGCCCTGCGGGCCCAGACCGGTGGACGGTCGTCGGCGCCCTGACACAGCTGCGTCTGGGGGGCGACGGGCAGTGGTGGCCGTTCCGCAAGGAACGGGGCGCGTGGGCGCCGGCCGGGCCCGCGTCGCCGGACCCGGCCGAAGCCCTCGCGGGCGCGCTGGGCGAGACGGTCTGACAAGAAGTGGAGCGTGGGTGTGGGCAGCGCCCACGCCCACCTGCCCGACGGACGCGCACCGGAGGGCGCCCACGCTCCGCCTCGTCGACCTCGCGCCCCTCTACTCGCCCGGCACCCGTCCGCCGTGCGGCGGTCCGCTCAGCGGTCCCGGTCCGGCGGCTGGACGACGAAGACCGGGATCTCGCGGTCGGTCTGCTTCTGATAGTCCTCGTAGTCGGGGTACGCCTCCACGGCACGCCCCCACCACACGGCCTTCTCCTCGCCAGTCACCTCACGCGCGATCATGTCCCTGCGGACGGGCCCGTCCTGGAGCTCGACGTGGGGGTCGGCCTTGACGTTGTGGTACCAGACCGGGTGCTTGGGCGCGCCACCCAGCGAGGCGACGAGCGCATACGCTCCGGCATGCTCGACGCGCATCAGCGGGGTCTTGCGGATCCTGCCGCTCTTCGCACCGCGGGTGGTGAGGATGACGACGGGCATGTCACGCATCGTCGTTCCCCTCGTACCGCCGGAGCTCTCGTACTCCTCGACCTGCTGACGCACCCATGCTTCGGGGCTGGGCTCGTACTCACCCTCAAGAGGCATTTTTCTCGTCCCGTCGTCGATGGCACTGCCATACGTTCAACACCGTTGCCGCGGCACGGCTTCCCGGCGGGCGTCATCAGGGCCTGAGGCTGCCGACGACGTTGGCCGTGGCGGCGATGCCTTCCTGGATGGTCGGCGCCATGCTGGTGCCGGCCAGGAAGAACCCGAGCAGGCCGCAGACCAGCGCATGGGACATTTTCAGCCCTCCGCTGCGCAGAAAGATCACTGCGAGCACCAGCAGGAGCAGCACCACCGAGATCGAAATGGCCATCGCCAACCTCCTCCGCCGCGCCGGAATTGCGGCATTCGGCGGCCAGTCTGGCGTAGCCGGGGTCCCGTACGGCCGACTGGCGTGTCCGCCGTACGGGTGCATCTGGGCCGAGGCGGGACAGCAGGGTCTCTCGACGTAAGAACCTAGCGGCCGTTGAGGCGCAGAAAGCGCTCCAGGCTCGCCAGATCATCGGTGTTGATGTGGTCGACGCCTGCTGCCAGCAGCTCGCGCCAGACGGCGTCCCGTTCCGGGCCTGCCGCGTCGGGTGTCGCCCAGAAGCGGACCCGCTGGGAGCGGCGGTGGGCCGTGGCGACGAGGGTGCGCAGCTTCTCGCGCTCCCCGGCCGGGAATTCCCCGGCGCCGAGCCAGCTGAAGCTGTGGGTCCAGTTGCTGGAGATCAGCGGGATGAACGACGCGGGAGCCGGGGCATTGGCGGCGAGGTCCTCGAGGCGGCCGTCGTAGAAGGCGTACCGCACCGGCTGTGCCTCCATCGGGACGCGGGCCGCGCGGTCTCCGGATATGACCGGGGTGACGGCATCGAGGTCTACCTTTCCGTGGACGCTGCTGCTCAGCATGTGTCGGTAGCGCCTCAGTTGGCGGTCGAGTTCGAGATAGGCGGCGGCACCGTCCGCCTTGATGTCGATCAGCAGCTGCACCGGTCGTCGGTAACCGCGGTACACGCTGCCGTGGTTGGCGCGCACCCGGGCGAGCAGCGGGTCGAGGTAGAGGGAGCGCAGGGTGCGGGCGGGATCGAGTTCGGCGGGTTCATGGGCGACGAGCAGCTCGCCGTCGACGAGGAAGATGTCGGCTTCGAGGCTGGTGAAGCCGTGCGACAACGCGTCGTGCAGGGGCCGCTCGTGGAGGTAGTCGTTGTGAGCGTGCGCCCGGCGCAGCGGCCGGTCGGTCGCGCCGGCGTTCGTGGCGGCCCGGGCGTGGGCGGGCACCGCCACGGCTCCGGCGAGTGCTGCGGCGAGGGTGGTGACGACTCTGCGGCGGGTGGTGGGCACGAGGGCCTCCGGGCTCGGCGGGTCGGGAGGGACTCCGGTGAGTATCCGCCGGGCACGAGCCCATGGGCAGAGGGCCACCAAGAGTTCGGCCATTCGTCATATCGACTGCCAAGGGGGCGCGGAGGGCTGGCCGTTGACGGCCGAGCACGCGGGCGTACGCCACCCTGTCGTCCGGTTCCGTGGCTGCCGCCGAAACGACTGATGAGGAACTGGAGCGGCGATCCCGCCGGTGGCACGATGGCTGGTACGAAGAGTACCGAGAGTCGGTACTCGTGCCTGGGGGCATCAATGAACATCCGGATCCCCTTCCGCCTCGTGGCCGTGACCGCCGCGACCGGCCTGATCCTCACCGCGTGCGGTGGCTCCGGCGGCGCGTCGCAGGCGACGAGATCGCCGTCCTCCGCGTCGGGGACGGCGCCCACGCCCTCGGCGTCGGCCACTGCTCCCGCCCCGTCCGCCACGGCCACCGGCACACCTCCGGGCACGCAACCGCCCTCCCCACCCGCGCCCAGCGGTGACGGCCGACTGGGCGGCTTTGAGGGCCTGCAGCCGCTGTGGCCGTTCGCCACGCTCGACCAGGCTCGGGCATGGGAACGCGAATACCGTTCCGGCGGCCACCAGCCCTGGCATCTCGACCCGGCGCAGACCGCTCTCTCCTTCACCCAGGGTTTCCTCGGGTTCAAGGACATCGACCGGGTCACCACGCGTTCCGTCAGTAAGTCCGAGGCACGGATCGGCGTCGGCGGCAGCGGCCCGGAGGCAGGGGCCACAGCGGCCGTGATCCACCTGGTGCGCTACGGCTCCGGCCCGAACGCCCCCTGGGAAGTGGTGGGCACCGACGACACGACGTTCACCGTGACCAAGCCCGCCTACGGCTCGGTCGTGCGCTCCCCGGTGCGTGCGGGCGGCCGGATCACGGGCGTGGACGAAACCATCCACGTCCAGGTGCACCAGCCCTCGTCCACGTCGCCGCTGGGCAGTTCGTGCTGCGTCTCGGCGGGCGGCAAGGACCATCCGTGGTCGGCGTCCGTCTCCTTCACCGGCGCCCGCGACCCGGTTCTGACCCTCGTCGCGAGCACGGGCGGCCACGTCGCCGAGGTCGAACGCTTCGCCGTCACGGCCCTGCGCACGCGATGACGGCTGCTCGCCGCCGCTGCGACGACACCATGGCACCCGTGCCGACAGGGATCGCTCGAGGACAGGGCCCCGGCTGCTGCCTCACCCCTGCGTGATCTCGGGCCAGTTCACGGTCCGGTCGCACCAGCGGTTCAGCAGGATGTGGTCGTGGCCCACCGCGAGCAGGCCCGCGCCGTGTGTGCGGCGGTAGGTTTCGACCACGGCCACCAGCGCCGCGGTCGTCGACGCGTCGAGCATGGCCGTCATCTCGTCGCAGACCAGCCAGCGCGGGCGAAGCACCAGCGCTCTTGCCAGGCAGGCGCGTTGCAGCTGGCCGTCGCTGACCTCGTGGGGCCGGCGGCCGAGCAGTTCGGCGGTGAGGCCCACGGACAGCGCCAGTTCGTCCGGGCGGGCCGAGATCTCGGCCCGCTTGTGGCCGGTGGCCCTCAGGGGCTCCGCGATCAGGTCCCGCAGGCTGAGCCGCGGGTCGGCGGACAGCCGTGGCTGCTGGAAGACGACACCGACGGCGGTGCGCTGCGCCCGGGGTGCGGCGTGGCGCCAGCCCTCGACCGGTTCGCCGTCCAGGACGACGCGGCCGGCGTCCGGGCGGTGGAGCAGTGCGGCGACCTTGGCGAGCGTGGACTTGCCGCAGCCGCTGGGTCCGAGCAGGCCGACGGACTCGCCGGGGGCGATGGCGAGCGTGGCACCGCGTACGACCGGCTTGCGGTGGTCGTAGCCCGCGGTGATGTCACGCAGTTCGAACACGCTGCGCCTCCTGTGCATGGTGGCAGGCGACGCTGTCGGCGAGGCGCGGGAGCGTGGCGCAGGCGTCGTCCGCGCGGTCGCAGCGCGGGGCGAAGGCGCAGCCGTCGGGGAGATCGCCGAGTTCCGGCGGCAGCCCCGGGATGGGGGTGAACTCCCTTTCAGGAAGCGCGTTCAGCAGGCCACGGGCGTAGGGGTGCCGTGGCCCCGGGCCGCGGAAGAAGTCGTCCGCGTCGGCGATTTCGACGATGCGTCCCGCGTACATCACGGCGACCCGGTCGGCGGTGCGCTCGGCCGCCGCGAGGTCGTGCGTGATCAGCAGGAGTGCACGTCCGTCGTCCGCGTGGCGGCGCAGTTCGTCGGCTGTGCGGTCGACGAGTTCCCGGTCCAGGCCTGTGGTCGGTTCGTCGGCGAGCAGCAGGGGCGCGTCGCCGATGAGGGCGAGCGCGGTGGCGGCGCGCTGCGCGAGTCCGCCGGAGAGCTCGTGCGGGTGGCGGTCGAGGTGGTCGGCGGGGAACGCCGCCCGTTCGGCCGCCGCTTCTGCCGCGTCGCGCGCGTGGCGGCCACGGACGCCGGTCAGCTGCCGCACCGTCTCGGCGAGCTGCGAGCCCACAGTCCGTACCGGGGTGAGGTGGGCCGCCGGGCTCTGTGGCACCAGCCCGACGCGACGACCTCGTACGGTGCGGGCGAGCGTCCGTTCGTCGGCGCCGAGCAGTTCGATGCCGTCGACGACGGCCGATCCGGCGGCCTGCGCGTTGGCGGGCAGCAGCCCGAGAAGGGCGGAGGCGAGGACGGACTTGCCGCAGCCGCTCTCGCCGATGAGGGCGAGGCACTCCCCCGCGGCAAGGTCGAACGAGACGTCGCTGACGGCTGCCACATGCCGTCCACCGCGCATGCGGAACCGTACGGAAAGGCCGCGGACGGCCAGCACGGGTGCCGCGTGCGGCGCAGGGAAGGACGCGGCCTGAGACGCCTGCG
Source organism: Streptomyces sp. NPDC096176 (assembly GCF_044763255.1). Taxonomy (NCBI): domain Bacteria; kingdom Bacillati; phylum Actinomycetota; class Actinomycetes; order Kitasatosporales; family Streptomycetaceae; genus Streptomyces; species Streptomyces sp. NPDC096176. The sequence continues at coordinate 166,604 of NZ_JBIWFV010000007.1, forward strand.
CCGACGGGCGGGCGGGCCCGGCGTCGGCGGGTGTGGAGCCGGAGGGTCGCACGTTCACAGCATCAGCTCCGATCGGCGGCGGGGGTTGATCCGTTCGCGCCAGGCGCCGGCGAGGCCCGCCACGGCGAGCGTCGGGATGATCAGGAACAGTCCAGGGAACAGCGTCGGCCACCAGTCACCGGCGAGCAGCGAACCACGTGCGGTCTGCACCAGGTTGCCCAGGCTCGCCTGGTGGGTGGGCAGCCCGAGGCCCAGGAACGACAGGGCCGATTCGTGCCACATCGCGTGCGGCACCATCAGTACGGCCGCGAGGCCCGCCTGCGGCAGCACACCGGGCAGCAGATGCCGCGCGGTCACCCGCCACCGCGACGCGCCGCCGCTGATCGCCGCGTCGACGTACGGGCGGGAGCGCAGCGACAGCACCTCGGAGCGGACGATGCGGGCGGTGGACAGCCAGTGCGTCAGGGCGACGGACACGATCACCGGCCATACTCCGGGGCGGAACATGGCGACGACGAAGATGCCGAGCAGCAGATGCGGCACGGAGGAGAAGGTGTCGACCAGCCGCATCAGCACCCGGTCCACCCAGCCGCCTCCCACCGCCGCGGCGGCGCCCACCACGGTGCCGATGACGCTGGCGACGAGCGCCGCGACCAGCCCGACGAGCAGCGAGACGCGCAGCCCGTAGACGCAGCGCAACAGGAGGTCACGACCGACGTCGTCGGTGCCGAACGGGTGCGCGGGCGAGGGCGGTTGCAGCTTCATCGACAAGTCGACGGCCTGCTGGTCGAGCTGCGCGAGCGGCGGTACGAGCAGCACGGCGATCGCGACGGCCGCGACGATCACGGCGGACACCGTGACACGCACCGTGCGGGTGGAGCGGCGTGTGCGGCCATGGGACTTCCATACGAGCTCAGCCATCGAAGCCCACCCTCGGGTCCGCCAAACCGTACAGCAGGTCCGACAGGAGGTTGCCGAGCAGGACGGCCGCGGTCGCGAGCACGGTGAGCGCGGCGAGCAGCGGGAAGTCGACGGAGGTCGCGGCCTGGACGGTGGCGGCGGCGATGCCGGGCCAGCTGAAGACGGTCTCCACCAGCAGAGCTCCGGTGATGAGTTCGGGCACCCGGGAGCCGATCAGGGTGAGCATGGGCAGCATCCCCGAGCGCAGGGCGTGGCCGACGAGCACGGTGCCCTCGCTCAGCCCTCGTGCGCGGGCGCCGCGCACCGGGTCCTCGTCGAGGGCGTCGCCGACGCCCTGGCGCACGTACAGGAAGAACCACGGCAGTTGGCTGATGCCGAGGACCGCGGCGGGCAGCACCAGATGGGTTGCGACCTGGCCGAAGGTCACGGTGTCGCTGGCGGTGTCGGTGAGGCCGCCGGCCGGCAGCACGCCGAGTTCGAGCGCGAAGAACCAGATGGCGAGCAGCCCCAGCCAGAAGGCGGGGGCGGCTTCCAGGGTGTAGGCGAGGGAGCTGACGGCCCGGTCGAGGAGTCCGCCGCGGCGGCGGGCGGCGAGTACGCCGAGGGCGGTGCCGAGCACGATGGCGAGCGCGAACGCGGCAGCGGCGAGCAGCAGCGACCAGCCCATCCGCTCGGCGACGACATCGGCCACCGGCCTGCGCATCACGCTGGAGTCGCCGAGGTCGCCTTGGAGCGCCGAGGTCAGCCAGTTCCACCAGCGGGTGACGAGGGGCTCGTCGACGCCCAGGTTGGCGCGGATCTGGTCGAGGTTCTCCTGCGAGGCGGTGAGCCCGGCGGTGCCGGTGTAGGCCTTCACGGGGTCGAAGGGCGAGGCTGCGGCGACGGCGAAGACCCCGAAGGTCACCGTGAGCAGGACGGGGACGGCGAACAGCGCCCGCCGTCCCACCATGCGCGCCATCGCCGCTGTGGGGAAGGCGGGTTTCACTTCTTCGGCGTCCAGTCCTCGATGTTCCACCAGGGGCCGGAGGCCAGGCCGTGGTCGTGGGGCTCGGTCTGGGTGGTGAGCCCGTTCCACTTGTCGTTCACGACGTAGACGTGGTCGATGTGGGTGAGGAAGGTGTAGCCGGGGTTCTTGGCCAGTTCACGCTGGACGGTGTCGTAGGCGGCCTTGCGTTCGGCGGTCTTGCCGCTGCGACGGCCCGCTTCGAGGGCCTTGTCGACGGCCGGGTTGTCGTACCAGGCCATGTTGTTGAAGCCGTCGCCGGCGAGGGACGACGTGAGCAGCAGGTACTGGTCGAAGTCGGGGTCGCCGGGTGCGCCGCCGCCGGCGAGGACCGCGTCGTGCTCCATCCTCGGCTCGATGACCTCCCAGGTGCCGGCCTTGATGGTGATGTCGATGCCGGCCTTCTTGGCGTCGGAGGCGTAGGCGAGGGCGTGGTCCTGCCGGAGTTTGTCGCCGGTGAGGTACCAGAGCGGGAACGCGGCGCGGACGCCGTTCTTGACGCGGATGCCGTCCTTGCCGGCCTTCCAGCCGGCCTCGTCGAGGAGTTTCTTCGCCCCGGCGAGATCGTGCCGGCGCTCCGTGCCCTGGGTGAACCAGGGGCTGCCGGTGGGGACGGGGCCGTAGGCGGGTTTGCCCGCACCTTCGAGGATGCTGTCCACCATGGCCTGACGGTCGACGGCGATGTCGAGCGCCCGGCGGACGGCGGTGTCGCCCGCGACCTTGTTGTGGGTGGGCAGGGTGACGGTGCGGTAGTCGTACGTGGTGGCCTCGTATGTCTTCCTGCCCGGCTCGGTCTTGAAGCCCTTGGCGAGGTTGGGCGGCAGGATCGCGCCGTCGAGGTCGCCGGCGCGCAGCCGGGTGGCGCGGACGTCGTCGTCCTTGATGATCGCCATGGTGAATCTCTTCACCGCGGGTACGCCGCCCCAGTAGTTCGGGTTCGCCCTGAAGCTGAGCTTCTCGCCCTTGGACCAGCCGGTGAGGATGTAGGGGCCGGTGCCGATCGGTTTCGTGGTGAACGGGCCGGTGTTGACGTCCTGCCGGCCCGCGACGTGCTCGGGGGCAATGGGCAGGACGGTGCGCTGCGCGAAGGGCGCGTAGGGGTACTTGAGCGTGAAGACGACGGTGTCGTCGCCGACGGCCTTGACGTCCTCGACGGCGTCGAGTTCGGTCCTGGACGCGTTGTTCGTCTTCTTGTCGAGGATGGTCCGGTAGGTGAAGACGACGTCCTTGGCGCCGAAGGGCTTGCCGTCGCTGAACTTCACGCCTCGGCGGAGCTTGTAGGTGTAGGTGCGGCCGTCGGCGGTGACCTCGGGCAGCTTCGCGGCGAGCGCGGGCCGCAGCTTCATGTCCTCGTCGAAGGCGAGCAGGCCGTCGAAGATCTTGGAGTTGCCGTCCTTCCCGTAGCCGAGGAGCGGGCTGAGGCTGTCGGGCTCGTAGGCGATGCCGACGACCGCCGAGTCCTTCGCCGTGGAGCCCGCTTGCTCGCCGTCCGGGTTGGAGCAGGCCGCCGCGCCGAAGGTCAGCGCGGCGGCCATGGCCGTGGCGGCCGCAGCCCGTATTGATCGGCCCGTCATGCGCGTACACCCCTGTTGAAGATCAGCTGTTATTGCAAAGCACTCGCAATTAAACAGCACGTAAAGGGCGTGACGTAGTTGGGGGTCTTACGGGAGCGGGGCTACGGGCCGGGGTGCTACGGCGCCCGCAGGTCGACCAAAGCGGCCAAAGTCTCCTTGTGCCGCCCCGGTGCGCCGAAGGCGATCTCGTCCGCCTTGGCGCGCTTGAGGTACAGATGGGCCGGGTGCTCCCACGTCATACCGATGCCGCCGTGCAACTGCACGCACTCCTCCGCCGCGTGGACCGCGACCCGTGAACAGTACGCCTGGGCGACCGCCACCGACACCGCGGCGTCCGCGCTGTCCGTCGCCAGCGCGTCCGCGGCGGCCCGGGCAGCCGCCCGCGCCGAGACGACCTCCAGCCACAGCTGAGCCATGCGGTGCTTGAGCGCCTGGAAGGAGCCGACGGGCCGGTTGAACTGGTGCCGTTCCGCGGTGTGCCGGACCGTCTCCTCCAGGCACCACTCGGCGAGGCCGAGCTGCTCGGAGGCGAGCAGACCGGCGCCGGCGAGGAGTCCTCGGCGCACAGCGGCCTCGCCGCCCGCCGCGTCCGCGAGCCGCGTCCCGCCGTCCGTGGCCGCCACCGCAGCGAGCGGGCGGGTGAGGTCGAGCGGGGTCAGCGGCTCGACGACAGCCTCCGCCGCTTCCACCGCGTACAGACCGTCGGCCCTGAGCACGAGCAGCACATCGGCCGTCGCGGCGTCCGCGACGCCGGTGACGCGCGCCCGGCCGTCGGGCAGCGGACCGTCCGGCGCCGTGGACAGCGGCACGGCGAGCACGGCGGTACGTCGCCCTTCCGCCAGCGCGCCGAGGAGTGCGGCGACGGCCTCCGTCTCGGTGTCCAGCGCCAGCAGCGTCTGGGTGGCCGCGACGGAGCTGGTGAGATACGGCGCTGCGACGACGCCGCGCCCCAGCTCCTCCAGCACGACCGCTGCCTCCCGATGGCTCGCGCCCTGGCCGCCGAGCTTCTCCGGCACGAGGAGGCCCGCGGCGCCCATCTCGGTGGCGAGGGACGTCCACAGCCGCGGGTCGCCGGGCGAACCGGCTTCGGCGCGGGCGGCGAGTGCGGTGGTGTCGCCGCGGGCGGCGACGAGCGACCGTACCGCGGCGCGCAGGTCGTTCTCGGTCTCTGAATACAGCAGGTCCGTCATCGCGCGAGGTCCTTCCAGGCGATGTCCTTGTCGTTGCGCGGCTCGGAGGGCAGCCCGAGAACGCGTTCCGCGACGATGTTCAGCAGCACCTCGCTGGTGCCGCCCTCGATCGAGTTGCCCTTGGAACGCAGATAGCGATAGCCGGCGTCGCGTCCCGTGAAGTCGACGAGCTCGGGCCGGCGCATGGTCCAGTCGTCGTACAACAGCCCTTCCTCGGCGCGCAGTTCGACCTCGAGACCGCTGATCTCCTGATTGAGGCGGGCGAAGGCGAGCTTCATGCCGCTGCCCTCGGGGCCGGGCTGGCCCGCGACGAGCTGCTGGCGCAACCGCTCTCCGGCGAGCCTGGACACCTCCGCCTCGACCCACAGGGTCAGCAGCCGCTGGTGCAGGTCGTGGGTGCGCAGTTCGGGCCGCTCCCGCCAGGTCCGCGCCACGGGGCCGATCATGCCGCCCTCACGCGGCAGGCGCATGCCGCCGATCGAGACGCGCTCGTTCATCAGCGTGGTCTGCGCGACCTTCCAGCCCTCGCCCACCTCGCCGAGCCGGTGGGCGTCGGGGATGCGCACCCCGGTGAGGAAGACCTCGTTGAACTCCGCCTCGCCGGTGATCTGGCGCAGTGGCCGCACCTCGACCCCGGGGTCGGTCATGTCGCAGATGAAGTAGGTGATGCCCCGGTGCTTGGGAAGGTCCGGATCGGTACGGGCAATGAGGATCGCCCACCGCGCGACGTGCGCACTGGAGGTCCACACCTTCTGGCCGGTGACAATCCAGTCGTCCCCGTCCCGCACGGCGCGGGTGCCGAGTGCCGCCAGGTCGGAGCCGGCGCCGGGCTCACTGAACAGCTGGCACCACACTTCCTCGCCGACCCACAAGGGCCGCAGAAAGCGCTCCTTGACCTCCTGGGAGCCGTACTTGAGGATCGTCGGCGCCGCCATGCCGAGGCCGATGCCGAGGCGTCGGGGATCGTTGTCGGGAGCCCCCGCGGCGGCGAGCTCGGCATCGACGACGGCCTGGAGGGCGCGGGGGGCGTCGAGTCCGCCGAGGCCCTTCGGGAAGTGGACCCAGGCGAGTCCGGCGTCGAAGCGCGCCTTGAGGAAGTCGGCGCGGTCGGTCTCGGCCGGCGGGTGGGCGGCGAGCAGATCCCGTGTGAGAGCGACGAGTTCGGCTGCTTGTGTCATCGGCCCACTCCGTCCGGGATGACGACCAGGCGGCCCGTGGTGGTGCCGTCGGCGACGCGTTGCACGGCATCCGCGGCGTCCTTGAAGGCGACGCGCTCGCTGATCAGGGGCTTGATCAGGCCCTTGGCCGCGTACTCGGTGAGCGTCTTGTGGCAGCGGGCGATGGAGCGCGGGTCCTTGGTGGCGTACAGGCCCCAGTGCAGGCCCATGATCGAGTAGTTCTTGACCAGCGCGTGGTTGAGGGCGGGGGCGGGGATGTCGCCGCTGGCGAAGCCGACGACGACGATCCGGCCTTCGAACGCCACGCACTTGGCGGACTTGGCGTACGCGTCGCCGCCGACCGGGTCGTAGATCACATCCGCGCCGCGTCCGCCGGTCGCCTCCTTCACGGCGGCGACGATGTCGTCCGCGTGACGGTCGACGACAACATCGCAGCCGAGCTCACGGGCGACGGCCGCCTTGTCCGCGCCGCCGACGACGCCGATCACCCGGGCTCCGGCCGCCTTGCCGAGCTGTACGGCAGCGCTGCCGACGCCGCCCGCGGCCGCGTGCACGAGCAGGGTCTCGCCCTCCTCGAGAGCGGCCCGCCGGTGCAGGCCGAACCAGCCGGTCTGGTAGCCGATGTGCAGCGCGGCGCTCTCCGCGTCGTCGAGCGCCTCGGGCGCGGGGAGCAGGGCGGCCGCGTCGGCGACCACGTACTCGGCGAGCCCGCCGCCCGGGAGGACGGGGTTGGCGATCACGCGGCGGCCGTCCTCGGTTTCGCCGCAGATCTCCACTCCGGGGGTGAAGGGCAGCGGGGGCCGCACCTGGTACTGGCCCCGGCAGAGCAGGGCGTCGGGGAAGTTGATGTTGGCCGCGCGGACCTTCAGGAGGACCTGCCCCTCCCCGGGCGTGGGCCGGTCCGCCTCTTCGAGCCGCATCACCTCGCTCGGCTCGCCGTTGCGGTGCACTCGCCATGCCTGCATTTCGGGGCCTCCCACACGTAGGGCAGTACTGTGCTGCGCCACATACTAAGCGGTCGCTTGCCCGTCCGGGAAGAGCGGGCACGCCATGACCCGCCTCAGGCCCGCTTCGGCTTGGCCCGCACATGCATGCGCTCGCCCTGGGGGCCGAAGAGACTCAGGAACTCGACCGGCCGGTCGTCGGCGCAGCCGAACCAGTGCGGCACCCGGGTGTCGAATTCCGCGGCCTCCCCCGCACTCAGCACCACGTCGTGCTCGCCGAGCACCAGACGCAGCCGGCCGGACAGGACGTAGAGCCACTCGTACCCCTCGTGCGTGCGCGGCTCCGGCTGCTCGGCGGAGGGCTTATGGGTCACCTTGTACGCCTGCAGCCCACCGGGCCGGCTGGTCAGCGGATACATCGTGCGCCCGCCACGGACGATCGGCTTCGAGCGCACCCGGGGGTCGCCGACCGATGGCGCGCCGACCAGTTCGTCCAGCGGCACCTGGTGGGCACGGGCGATGGGCAGCAGCAGCTCGAGGCTGGGCCGGCGTCCGCCGGACTCGAGCCGGGACAGCGTGCTCACGGAGATCCCCGTCGCCTCCGAGAGCGCGCCGAGGGTGGCCCCCCGCTCGCGCCGGATCCTGCGCAGCCGGGGGCCGACCTCGTTCAGTACGGCGTCGAGCCGTGCGTCGTCTTCCATGGACCCCATTGCAGAAACAGCAAGGGGTTTTGTCAAACACGCAGGGTCTCGGTCCTCAGCTGACGATCACCTCCGCGATCCGCGGCACTCCGCTGCGCCACACCAGACGCGCCGCGTCGATCTCGCGGGGCCCGAACCTGAGCTGCGTGTACGGTCCGCGCAGCTCACCCGCCCTGCGCCAGGTGCCGTCGGGCCCCCGCAGCTCCACCGTGGCGCGCACGGCAGTGTCCGACGGCTGCAGGACCGTCACCGATCGTGTGGTTCGCTGCTTGCCCAGCTCGACCGTCAGGGCCTCGCCCTCCCGTGGCGTCCGCGCCGCACGGTAGACCGTGCCGAGGTCGCCGTCGGCGGCCGCGCTCAGTGAGGAACCGGCCACCGCGGGCGGGTCGCCGGTGACGGACGCACTGTCCGTCACGACGCCGAACTCCCTGACGACAAGCCAGTTGGTCTGCTTGGCGGTCGCTCGTGCGCGCACGAAACGGGCCTTGGTGCCCGCCGGAGCGGTGGCCGTGACGTCGGGCTGCCCGGTGAAGGCGGCGAGCTGCTGCCAGCTCGCACCGTCCGAGGAGTATTCGAGCACCCCCTGGCGCAGATAGTCGTTGGGGCTCGTGGGTTTGCCCATGGCGAGCTTGACCGAACGCAACTCGCGTTCCTGGCGCAGGTCGACGCCGACGGTGTCGCCCACGGCAGGCGCGCGGCTGCTCCAGTAGAACGTGGCGTCGTCGCCGTCGATCATGCGCGAGACGACGTTGTCGCGGTACGGACCGATGCTGCTCGCCGCCCTGACGGCGCCCGGCACCCCCAGGATGCGGTCGTGCTCGGCCATCGCGTCGTCGACGAAGACGTCGAGCACCCCCTCGCCGACGGTCACGGGCACCGGACGGCCGTCGAGCCCGACGTAGACGAACGAACGGGCCGTGGCGAGGAGTCCGGGGAGCCGCTGGCGCAGTTCCCAGGCCTCGCGGCCGTCGCTGTCACGCGCCTCCCCCACCAGCCGCAGGGCGGTACGGGCCGCGAACGCCCACGCCTCGGTCGCGTCGAGCCAGGGACCGGCGTCGTCGACGAAGCTCTGCTCGGGCAGACGGTCACGGAGCACCGACGGCGCGGCGCGCAGATCACCGAGCACCCGGTCGAGCCGGCGCTCGTCGCCGTCACGCCAGAACCGCTCGAACGCGGCCGCGAGTTCGGGGGCCTGCTGGAGATTCAGCCGGGAGCTGTAGTTGACGTCGGAGAAGATCCGCAGGGCGCGTTCCGCGCGTGTGTCGCCTCCCGCGTACCAGCGCACCGCGGCCTCCCAGGAGGCTCTGGGATCGTAGGCGGCGTCGTTCCAGGCGTAGTCGGCGACGGTGAACAGGGCGATCTTGGAGGCGTGGGGCTGGATCATGGGATTGGCGGTGATGCCCGCGAGTTCGGCGGGCAGGCCCTTCTCACGGCCGTTGAAAGGTCCGAGGAGCAGCCGGTTGGTGACGTAGTCGTTGACCGGGTAGTTGTCCCAGGTCAGGATCGGGTGGTTGAACACGGCACGGGCGGCCTTCGCCTGGGCGACGGTCATCGTCGGCGCGATGACCCCGACGCCGGTCCACTCCACGAGGACGTCCGGGTCGAGCTGCTCGGCCAGCGCCTTCTTGTAGGGGGTGGCGGTGACGTTGTAGTACTCCGTCGGGACCATCTGCAGCGGCTGCGCACCGGGGTGTTCGGCGATGAACTCCCTGTTCACCCGGTTCAGCAGGTGGGCCTGCGCGGCACCCGCCGCGGCACCGCCCGTGCCCCACTTGGCCTGGTCGTCCGGACAGTTCCACGAGGTGTAGCTGATGTCGTCGAGCGGCACGGCGAAGGTACGGACGCCGATCTCCCAGATCGACCGGAACTTGTCGATGAGCGCCGCGGTGTCCGCGTCGGAGCTGTAGCAGATCGACAGGCCCGGCGACAGGGCGTACGTGAAGTCGACATGGCGCTCGGCGGCCCGGTCGACCAGCTCCTGGATCTGTGCCAGCTCCCGCGCCGGGTGGGGCTCGCGCCACTTGTCCCGCAGATACGGGTCGTCCTTGGGCGAGTAGACGTAGATGTTCATCTTGTGCTCGCCGTAGAAGTCGAGCTGATCGAGGCGCGCCTCATGCGACCACGGCGTGCCGTAGAAGCCCTCGATGACACCGCGCAGTCCGGTGGCCGGCCAGTCCCGGACAGCCAGTCCGCCGACCTTCGCGCCGGGCCGGTCGCGGTGCGGGAGGAGCTGCCGCAGCGTCTGGGCGGCGTAGTAGGTGCCGGCGGTGTCCTTTCCCGCCAGGACGACACGTTCCTCGCCGATACCCAGCACATAACCGTCGGCGGGCAGCCCGTCGGGCTCCTCGAGGTTCAGCGCGCCGAGTGCCGCCGCGGAGCCGACATGAACGGTGAGCCGGTCGCGCACGGGCCGGTCGCCGTGCACGATCCGCTGGGCGCCCGCGTCGCGGAGCGCCTGCTCGGTGACCTGGACGGCCTGCGGGTCGGCGCTCTCTCCGGGGATCAGTGTGACGGTCGAGGTGATGGTCACCCGGTCATCGAGGGATCGGACCGACTGCGGGGTCGGGGTGATGGCCGGGGTTTCGGCGCCGGCAGCCTTGGGCTGGTCGGCCGCACGGGCGACGGCCGGCGTCAGCAAGAGGGTGAGGGCCGCGGCGAGCACGGCGAGACGGGTCGGGCGAAGCGTCACTTTTCCTCCATGGGCCGCTGGGGTCGCACAAGGAAGTTCGCGCATCACAACATTCGCAATTGACCAGGCGTATGAGGTTGTGTCAATCGTTGGGGACGGGCCGTCTTCACCGGTGCGGGCCGTGCGACGGCCCACACGTGCGGATCCGGCCAGATGTGCGGCCGGGGGCCCGGCCTTGGCCGGTCACCGCCCGTGACGTGACCGCTCACGTCACGGACGGCTCCGGCGGCCGGGCTGCGCGGCCGACACCGCTGCCCGCCGCGAGCGCGCCGGCGTCATCGCGGGAAGAGCTCGAACGCCACTGCGGGACGGCCTCCGAAGCGCGGTGCCGCCATCTCGGCCATGCCGGTGAGGAACGTGCGGCAGTACGCCTCCGGGTCCTGCTCCGTCAGGCCCTCGATGTACAGCCGGTGCTCCAGCAGCGACGCCACCGACCGCTCGAGGCCGGGGCCCGCGTCGACGGCGTGCGTAGGGCTCGTCGAGCCGGCGACCGCCACCCAGCGCACCCCGTCCCACGGCTCGAGGCCCTGTTCGGAGATGAGCTCGGGGAAGATCCAGCGGTTCCCCGCATCACCGGCCGCGTCGAGGGTCGCCCGCCCGACGGCACGGTGGTCGGGGGTGTTCCAGGCCGTGCCGCCCCAGGTGTCGCGGTGGTTGAGAGTGATGACCAGTTCGGGCCGGTGGCGGCGGATCGCCGCGGCGATGTCCCGCCGCAGCGCCGTGCCGTACTCGATCACACCGTCCCTGTGGTCCAGGAAGTCCACCGTGGAGACACCCACGACGGCGGCACTCGCCCGCTGCTCACGCTCGCGGAGCGGTGCGCACTCCGCGGGCGCGATGCCGTCGATCCCGGCCTCGCCCCGGGTGGCCAGCAGATACGCGACGTCGCGGCCTTCGTCGGTCCACCCCGCGACGGCGGCCGCACAGCCGTACTCCAGGTCATCGGGGTGTGCGACGACGGCGAGCGCGCGCTGCCAGTCGGACGGCATCGGCTCGAGTTGTTCGCTCTTCTGATCGGTCATGTTCCGCAGGATACGGATCCATTGATCACCACTCAGAGCTCTTGGCGGGCCAGCGCCAGCAGCCGGTCCACCACCCGCGGCCCGCTCGCCCGCACACCGTCGTGCTCGTACTCGTCGGTGACCCAGGTGCGCAGCCCGCGGACGCCGCGGGCGGTGCGCAGCGAGTCGTCGGTGTCGACGTACATGTCGTCGTGGTAGACGGCCGCGGCGACCGGCACCTCGTTGGCGGCGAGGAGGGCCGGGTCGTACAGCGGCGCCCAGTCGGTGCGGCCGGCGAGCAGTTCCGCCGTCTCGCGCAGCGGCCGCAGGGCGGGGTCCACCTCGAAGTGCCAGGGGTGGATGGTCTCTCCGGTGAACATCAACGGCTGGTCGTCCGCGAGGGCCTTGGCGGCATCGAACTCCGGGAACTCCGCGCGCACCCGCTCGGCGGCCCAGGCCGTCGGCCTCCCGCCCTGGGCATAGATGGCCTCGTGCAGCACGGCGTACAGCGGGTTCGCGGCGAACGAGAGAATCGGGCGTACGGCTTCCTGGAAGGCGTCGGAGAGTTCATGGCCGGCGGCGGTGCGCACGAAGGCGTTCTCCAGAAGGTAATGCAGCTGGTGGCTGCCCTCGCCACCGCCGAGCACGATGCCCAGGGACTGGAACGCCTCGACGGTGAGGGTGTAGCCGCCGGGCAGCTGCGCCGGCTGCTCGGCGAGACGTTCGGCGATGCGCCGGGCACGCTCCACGTCCTGCGGATAGCGGGCGTAGTGGGCCTCGACCTTGCGCCGGATACGGGGATAGGCGGCCCGGTACACGTCGTCGGCGTGGGCGTCGAGGGAGGGCAGTCCGCCGGTGATCAGGACCGTGTGCAGGCTTTCGGGGGCGGTGGAGAGGTAGTGGGTGGCGCAGAAGCCGCCGAAGCTCTGGCCGAGCACGGTCCACGGCGCTCCGCCGGTGAGCCGCTGCCGGATCGCCTCGCAGTCGCGGACGATGCTGTCGGCGCGGAAGAGGGCCAGGTGGTCCGCCTGTGACTGCGGCCCTCCCCGCTGCGGAAGCGTCTGGCGGTTCTGCGGTGCGGAGCGTCCGGTGCCGCGCTGGTCCAGCAACAGTACGCGGAAGTCCTGGGTCGCCCGCCCCAGCCAGGCCTGCTTGCCCACGAAGCGGCGGGCGGCGTTGCCGGGCCCGCCCTCCAGGTACACGAGCCACGGGAGGTCCGCGTCCGCGTGCGCGGCGGAGGTGACTTCCCGGCCGTAGAGCTCGATCTGCTCACCGGCGGGGTCGCCGTGGTCGAGCGGGGCGGTGAAGTGATGGTCGGTGAGAACGACGCCCGGCTGCCGGTAGCTGGCCACTGCTGCTCCTGTTCCTGTGCGCCCCCGCCCGTCCAGTGGATCACAGCGGAGGGGCGGGGACGCGGACAGGTGCCGGATCAGTCGGTCGGGAAGTTGTCCGGTGTCCTGATCCGGTCACGGACCCAGACACCGGCGGGCTTCAGCGACGCGGTCCCGGCCCACGGGCCGTTGTTGTTGCAGGTGCCGCTGTGGAAGACGGCGCCGGACCTGTTGTCGTCGGAGAAGTTCCAGTTGACCCAGCTGATCTTCTTGCTCGCCATCAGATCCAGGTAGCGCTGGGCCATGGAGAAGTCGTTGGCCCCCTCGCCGGCGTAGTCCTGGGTGCCGAACTCGGTGACGAACATCGGGATTCTGTCAGCGGCGCGGGAGAGCGTGCTCAGGTACTCGTCCCGGTGCGAAGCCGCGTAGAAGTGGAACGTGTACATGATGTTGGAGGCGTTGACGGGATTGTTCACCACCTCGGACTCGTTCGCGCCCTCGGAGACACCGAGGGAGGACCAGGCCCGCGTGCCGACGAGTACCGGGGCGTCGGGGTCGATGCGGCGGATGACCGGGATGAGCTCCTCCGCGTAGCTCTTGATGCTCGACCAGCTCACGCCGCTGGGCTCGTTGGCGATCTCGTACAGCAGGTTCTTCTTGTTTCCGTGGCGCTGGGCGATCTCGGTGAAGAAGGTCTTCGCCCGGGAGAGGTTGTGGTGCGGGTCGCCGGGGCTGAGCATGTGCCAGTCGACGATCGCGTACATACCGCGGGCCGTGGCCTGTTCGATGATCGAGTGGACCTTGTCGGTGAAGCCGCGCGGGTCGGTCTCGTACCCGCCCTCCTGCACGTACATCGAGATCCGCAGCACGTCGGCCCGCCAGTCGGTGGCCAGGGCGTCGAGGGAGCCGTTGGTGATGCACTGGCTGTACCACTGGAGGCCGTGGGTGCTCATGCCGCGCAGTTGGACGGGGTTGCCGTACTGGTTGCAGAGCTTGGTGCCGCAGACCTCGAGCTGTCCGTTGACCGCCGCCGGTGTGCCGTCGGTCGTGGGCACCGCGTCGACGACGAGGTGGTCCACGTTGGGGCCGCCGCTCACGGTGGTCGCGGTGGCCCTGATGGTGTTGGCTCCCGCCTTGAGGTCGGCGGTGACGGTGACCGTCGACCAGGAGGTCCAGGAACCGGTGCCGGGGAAGGAGCGGTCGTCGGCGGCGAGCGTGCCGTTGACGGTGATGTCCATCGGCCGGTCGGCGGCGGTGCCGTTGGCGAAGCGCAGAACCAGCGTGGCGCGGCCGGCCTGCGCGGCGTTGACCGTCCACTGGACGTAACTGGCGGTGGAGTTGTCGTAGTTGACGAACCCGCTGCCGGTGAATCCGGTGTGGTTGGACTCGATCAGACCCCGCGAGACGGTCGCGTGCTCCGCCTCGTGGGTGACGCCTGCGGCGGTCGTCGGCGGTGTGGGGGCGGGGGCCGCGGGGGCGGGGGTTGCGGTGGCGGGGGTTGCGGTGGTGAGCGCGAGGAGCAGGGCGGCGCCGAGGACGCCGACGCTGCCGAGGGGGCGTAGCCAGAACCGTGCCGGTCTCATGGGGGGCTCCGTTGGCTGGGCGGAAGGGCCGGGCTCGGCCAGGGGGACGGCCGACTGATTGGAAGGAAACTTTCCTAACCAAGAGGAATAGCAGCGCGTTCGGGCGGCGGCAAGGGTCATGACAAACACAGGAGCCCCGTGCGGACGAGTGGCCAGGTGGCCGGTGGCCGCGCACGGACATCGAGAGTCTTGCCGACCGCACCGCCGACTGCCGCGCGGCGCTCGGGCCGCATCGCCCCGAAGGCGGAAGCTCCGATGAACTTCGGCGATGCGCAGGGGCATACAGGACACAGGCGTGCCTCCCCGCGACGGGGGCGAGGCCCACGACCGGCACGACGGGGGCGAGGCCCGCGCGAGGCGCCCGTCCGTGCGCGCACACGGACAGTCCGGCCCGTGTGCGCGGCCGCACCCCCGCTTCTAGCGTGGATGCATGATCCGGTTCGAGCAGGTCAGCAAGGTCTACGCGGACGGCACCACGGCCGTGGACGACCTGTCGTTCGAGGTCTCGGAAGGCGAGCTGGTCACCCTCGTCGGCCCCTCCGGCTGCGGAAAGACCACCACCATGATGATGGTCAACCGCCTCATCGAACCCACCTCGGGCCGCATCCTCGTCGACGGCTCCGACATCGCCGCTGTGGACCCGGTCGAACTGCGCCGGCGCATCGGCTACGTCATCCAGCAGGTCGGCCTCTTCCCGCACCGCACGGTTCTCGACAACACGGCGACGGTTCCCTCACTGGTCGGCTGGAAGCGCGCGAAGGCCCGCGCCCGGGCGGCCGAACTGCTGGACCTGGTGGGCCTCGACCCGAAGACGTACGGCTCGCGCTACCCGGCGCAGCTGTCCGGCGGGCAGCGCCAACGGGTCGGGGTCGCACGCGCGCTGGCCGCCGACCCGCCGGTGCTGCTGATGGACGAACCGTTCGGCGCCGTGGACCCGGTGGTACGCGAACGGCTCCAGAACGAGTTCCTGAACCTGCAGTCGGCGGTTTGCAAGACGGTCCTCCTGGTCACCCACGACATCGAGGAGGCGGTGCGGATGGGCGACAGGATCGCGGTCTACGGACAGGGGCGAATCGAGCAGTTCGACACTCCCGGCGCCGTCCTGGGCACGCCCGCCACCCCGTACGTGGCGCGGTTCGTCGGCGCCGACCGCGGCCTCAAGCGCCTGTCGGTGACGCGCATCGAACGGGACGACCTCGAGGAGCCGCCGGTCGCCCGCGTCGACGAGCCGACGGCATCGGCCGCAGCGCGGCTGCGTAGGGAGGGTGCGCGGTGGGCCGTGGTGCTGGGCACCGGCGGCGAGCTGCACGGCTGGGTCTCCGCGGACACCCTGTCGAACGCCGGGGGAACGGGCACCGTCGGTGATCTCGCCCGGCGCATGGAGGCGTGGGTTCCGGTCGGTGCCCCGTTGAAGCAGGCGTTCAGCGAGATGCTGCAACACGACGCGGGCTGGGTGGCCGTCATCGACCACGACCGCTTCCTCGGCGTACTGACCCCGGCAAAACTCCACGAGGCACTGCGCCGCTCGGTGGATGCCGACGCACAGGGCGTGGCACGCGACGCAGTCGATTTCGACTCGGTCTCGGACGCCTGAGACGGGCGGCCGGGCCGAGCCCGACCTACCGCGACGCCCGCCGCCCGCCCTTGACCGCCTCGCCGGGAAGTCCTAACTTCCGGATGGAAAGCGCTTGCCGTCCGGTGGGGCTCAGGCCCGCCGTCCCCGTCCGAAGGAGCTTCCATGGCGAGCACGGCCGACATGTCCGCCGTCGGGTACGACGGCCTGCCCGGCGGGATCGGCGTCTCTCGGCTGGAGGTGTACGACTGGGAGGCCGCCGACGGCCTGCGCGGCGGCACGCCCCATGTCCATCTGAGCTGTTCGGAGGGGTACGCCGTGACCGGCGGCCGGGGGGCGGTGCAGACCCTGACGGCATCCGGGCTCGAGCAGACCGAGCTGACGCCCGGCGCGCTGGTCTGGTTCACGCCGGGGACGATCCACCGGCTGGTCAACGAGGGCGGGCTGACCATCATCGTGCTGATGCAGAACTGCGGCCTGCCGGAAGCGGGCGACGCGGTGCTGACCCTGCCGCCGCCTCTGCTCGCCGACCCCGACGCCTATCGCGCGGCCGTCACCCTGCCGGAGGCGGGCCCCGAGGAGGTATTGGAAGCCGCGGCCCGCCGACGTCGTGATCTCGCCCTCGAAGGGTTCGCGGCGCTGCGCAAGGCGGGCGAGGCCGGCGATCCGGAGCCTTTGGCGGCCTTCCACCGAGCCGCCGCGGCGCTGGTGCGGCCGCTGGTCGGCCGGTGGCGCGGACGCTGGCGGGACGGAGCAGCCGCCGCGTCCGCGGCGACCGGCGCGCAGCTCGACCGCCTCGAACGCGGCGACGCCGACCATCTCGCGCAGGCACGGCTGCGGTCCCAACGGCCCGCCGCCCGGGGGCGGTTCGGCATGTGCGGCCGGCTCGACGTGTACGACATCGGCTGAGCGGGCGGCTCCCCGGCCCCGCCCGGCCACCTCACTCCCCTGAGGGCGGCAGGAGCTTCTTGGATTCGAGGTAGGTGCGCGCCACGTCTTCCGGCAGCCGCCGCCAGCTGTCGACCTGCTCGTTGAGCCGTGCCAGGTCGGCGGTGGTGAGGACCTTGTTGAGCGCGGCCAGCGCATGGGTGGCGCCGCGTCCGCCCGCCCTGGCCCGGTTGACGACCGGCACGATGTAGTCGGCGTTCTGCAGATGCTTGTCGTCGGCGAGCAGCACCAGGCCGAAGTCGTCGAGCGTGGCGTCGGTGGTCGTGGTGAGGACCATCTGGTCCTGCCCGCTCTGGACCGCCTGTTTGGCCTGCGTGGTGCCGACGCCCTTGGGGTCGACGGCGGTGATGTCGATTCCGTAGGTCTTCTTCAGACCAGGAGCGCAGTAGGGACGCTGGACGCATTCGTCGCCGGCGGCGAGGCGCACCGGCTGCCCGGACCTGCCCAGGTCGCTCAGCGTCTTCAGCCGGTACTTGCGCGCGAAGGCGGTGGTGACCGCGAAGGCGTTCTGGTCGACGGCTTTCCCGGGGGCGAGGACCGTCAGACCCCGTGGGGCGGCGAGTCTGCGCAGCGCGGCCATCGTCGCGCGAAGGTCGGGCGAGCCGACGGTCGGCGCGTCGGGACCATTGGCCTTCGCGTTGAGCCAGTCGGCGAAGGTCGCGGCGTACTCGGGCACCACGTCGATCTGTCCGCTTTCCAGCGCGGGTTCGTAGAGCTCGCGGTTGGTGACGGACAGGATGGTGGTCTCGTAACCGGCGTCGTCGAGCAGGAGCGCGTACATCCGGGCCAGCAGGTCGCTCTCCGTGAAGCCGGCGGAGCCGATGGTCAGGTGGCGGCTGTCGCCCGGCGGTGCGGTGACTTTGCCCTGGTTCTCGAGCGATGGGCCGGTGGAGCAGGCGGTGGCGGCGAGGAGCACGACGGCGACGACGACGGGGCGCGCACTCATGGGGCATCCCCGGCGGCCCACGCGGGGGCGAGCCGCTGCACGGCCTCGAAGACGCCTTCGACGACCAGCGCGAAGGCGGCGACAAGAACGGCGCCGGCCACGACCTGGGCAGTGGATGCGAGGTTGAAACCCGCCGTGATGATCCGGCCGAGGCCGCCGCCTCCGGCGAGCGCAGCGATGGTCGCGGTGGCCACGAGCTGCACGGCGGCGATGCGTACGCCGGTCAGGATCAACGGGAGCGCCAAGGGCAGTTCGACGCGGAGCAGCAGCTGCGATCCGGTCATGCCCATGCCTCTGGCCGCCTGCACGACATCACGGTCCACCCCGCGCATTCCGACGTAGGCGTTGGTGAGCAGCGGCGGGACGGCGAAGAGAACGAGGGCGATCACCGTGGGCCAGGATCCGTGCGTCCCGAGCGGGCTGAGCAGCAACAGCACGAGGACGGCGAAGGTCGGCACGGCCCGTCCCACGTTCGAGATGTTCACGGCGAGTGCCCCGCCCTTGCCGAGATGGCCGAGGATCAGCGCGACCGGCAGGGCGACCAGGCAGCTGAGCGCGAGACAGACACCTGTCAGATACAGGTGCTCGAGGAGCCGCTGCCCGATGCCCCCGTCGCCGGTCCAGTGGGCGGACGTGGTGAGCCAGTCCCAGGCGGAGGCAAGCGTGTTCATGCTGCCTGCCTCCGCGTCCAGGGGGTGAGCAGCCATTGCGTCATCAGGAGCAGCAGGTCGGCCGCGATCGCGATGACCACGCAGAGGACGGAGGCGGTGAGCACCTCTGCCTTGAAGAAGGTATTCATGCCCGAGTAGATGAGGTTGCCGAGACCGCCGTGGCCGACGATCGCGCCGATCGTCACGAGGGAGATCGCGGAGACGGTGGCGATCCGCAGTCCCGCCATGGCCGCGGGCAGCGCGAGCGGGAGTTCCACGGCGAGCAGCAAACGGACCGGGCCGTAGCCCATGCCGCGCGCGGCCTGCCGGGTCTCCTCGGGCACGGCGCGCAGCCCGGCGAGGATGTTCCGCACGAGCAAAGTGAGCGAGTAGAGAGTGAGACCGGCGACGACGAGGGTCGCGGACAGTCCGTACACCGGCAGGAGCAGGGAGAACATCGCGAGCGAGGGGATGGTGTAGAGGATCGTCGTCACGCCGACCACGGGTCCGGTGGCCCACTTCCAGCGACGGGCGGCCACGGCGAGGGGGACGGCTAGCACCAGAGCGACGAGGACGGCGGTGAAGGTGAGCCCGAGGTGCTGGAGCACTGCGTCGAGCAGGATCTCGCTACGGGTGGAGATGTAGTCGCCGCAGATCCATTCGTTGCGCGCGAGGCAGTCGTCGGGGGGCGCGGTCACCCGTCCATTGCAGCTGCGGCGGCGTGCGGCCGCGCGTAGAGCTCATCTGTTCGGGGGCGGACGGCAGGGACCGACCGCCCATGTACCCGTTGCGGAATGAGGAGCGGCCCCGCCGCCCGGGGGGGATGGGTGACGAGGCCGCGACGGCTCGGTACCGGCCAGGGGGGTGGGCCGGTCGAGCTCTCTCGAGCATCGCATGCCCCGTCCGGCACGGGGTATGCACGAAATTCCGGACGTTCTTTCGGCGCGGTTCAGCGTGCCCCGTGCCCCGTCGAGTGGGGGGTAGGCGGCCGGGCGACCACGGGGAACGGGTGGACCTGGTGCCCTCCGCTCGCCATCATGCGCACTTCTCCCCGTTCGCTGATCTCTGCGCGCACGATCCCCGTGTCGTCCTCGTAGATCGGGTAGCCGCCCGCACCGACTCTCTCGGTGCGCCGCACCACGACCACGTCGTCCTCCACGGCAGGTTCCTGGAATACGAGTTCGTAGATTTCCGGACTGTCCATGAGATCCTCCCGGCCGCTCCGCGGGGCCGGGAAATCGCAGGCCGACCACGCCGCGACCTCCTCCCATCCTCCTCCTATGGCGGACACCGCGCCTGTCCTGGCAGGGCCCGATACTCGTTTGGGTCCAGTGGTCGGCGCATGGAAGGGTGAGGCCCGTGACGGAGACGGACATGGGCGGCGAGCGGCTGCTGTACGGATGCATGGGCCTCGGGGGCAGCTGGGACACCACACCCCATTCCGCGGCGGACGTCGCCGCCGCCGAAGCGGCGGTCGAGGCCGCCCTCGACAGCGGAATCACGACGTTCGACCATGCGGACATCTACCGCCACGGAAAGGCCGAGGCGGTATTCGGCGAAATCCTCGCCCGCGCGCCGGAGCTGCGCGAGCGCATAGTCCTGCAGACCAAGTGCGGCATCCGGCTCGCCGACGGCGACCGCCCCGGCATGTACGACCTGCGGGGACAGACCGTGATCCGGCGTGTCGAGGAGAGCCTCGGCCGTCTGCGCACCGACTTCGTCGACATCCTGCTCCTGCACCGGCCGGACCCGCTGGCCGACCCGGACGAGCTCGCCGGGGCCCTGATGTCGCTGCACGACCAGGGCCTGGTGCGCAGCTTCGGTGTGTCGAACATGAGCGCCGCGCAAATCTCGCTCCTGCAGTCGCGGCTCGATCTCCCGCTGGTCGCCAACCAGCTCGAGATGAGCCTCCATCGACGCGACTGGCTGGAAGCCGGTGTGCTGGTGAACACCCCCGAGGCGGCGTCGATCGGCTTCCCCCTCGGCACCGTCGAGCACGCCCGGGCGAACAACATCCGGCTGCAGGCCTGGGGTGCCCTCGCTCAGGGCCGTTTCAGCGGCAATCAGGCAACGCCGACCGAGCAGGCGACCGCCCGCCTGGTGGCGGCGCTGGCTGAAGCGAAGGGCACCACCCCGGAGACGATCCTGCTGTGGTGGCTCCAGCGGCACCCTGCCGCGATCGCACCGGTCGTCGGCAGCGCCCGTCCGGAACGCATCCGTGCGTGCCGGGACGCCGCGCAGGGGGAGCCCCGTCTCAGTCACGAGGAGTGGTACGAGCTCTGGGTCACGGCGCGGGGCGCGGCTCTTCCCTAGGAAGCGGGGGCTGCCCCTGCCCCAGGAGGCTGGGCGCGGCCCTGCCCTGGGGAGCGGGCGCGCCCCCCGCGCTGGGGAGGCGCACCGTCGTCCGACGCATGAGCCACGGAAGGGCCGCGCCGTCGGTCGCGTATCCGGGGGCGTGGTGTGACGCTGGAGTAATGACCTGGGCGTCTTGGACAACTCGCAATGTGTACACAGGGCGTGGCGGTGCGCTGTCCGAGGAGGCCGGCGTGATGACCGGGAACCTCACCGTGCACACCACATGGGCCGATGGCATGGCAAACGTCGCTCTGCAGTTCACCGGCGCGACCGACTGGTTCACGATGACGGGCAGCCCCACACGGTGCCCTTCGGAGGAAGCGAGCCGGGCACTGCACGAAGCGGTGGTGCAGGCGGTCCGGAAGGGCGCCGGTGCAATCGTCCCCCCTGCGACGGCCCACGAGGGACAGGGGCAGTGACGGCGATCAAGGGATGAGTGTGGGAGCTACGCCGCCGTCCACGCGCAGTGCGGCACCGGTGGTCGCCGAAGCGTGTTCGGAAGCGGCGTACAGGACCAGGGCCGCGACCTCGGCGGGCCGGATCAGCCGACCGAGCAGCGAGGTCGGTCGTTCCTGCCTGATGAACGCCGCCTCCGCCTCGTCGAAGCCGGCGCCGGGCTCCACGCGGTCGGCGATGAACTCCTCCACCCCCGGCGTCAGTGTGGGACCGGGCAGGATCGAGTTGACCGTCACGCCCGAACCGGCCAGTTCCTGGGCCATACCGCGCGAGACCGCGAGCTGGGCGGTCTTCGTCACGCCGTAGTGCACCATCTCCGTGGGGGTCATCACGGCGGACTCGCTGCTGATGAACAGGACGCGGCACCAGCCGCGTTCGGCCATGCGCGGCGCGTAGTGCCGCGCGAGCCGCACGCCGCTGAGGACGTTGACCTCGAAGAACCGCTGCCACTCGCTGTCGGGGATCTCGAAGACGGGGGTCGCGGAGAAGATGCCGGTGTTGTTGATCAGGACGTCGCAGTCGGGCACGGCGTCGAGGAGCTGCTGCGCACCCTCGGCGGTGGACACATCAGCGGCGACCGGCCGCACCTCCCCGGCACCGGCTTCCTCGGCGATCTCGTCGGCTGCCGCTTGCGTCCTGGTCTCGTCGCGACCGTTGACGACGACCGTTGCACCGGCACGCGCTGCCGCTACGGCGATGGCCCTCCCGATGCCGGCGGTGGAGCCCGTGACGACGACGGTGCGGCCGGTCAGTTCGATGCGAATGACGCCTGTCTCGGCCGCCCTGAGGGCACCCTCGGGATGCGGGGCGGCGCTGTCTTGGTCGGGAAAACCCTTCTCCGCAAGCTATGTGCGTACGCTTAATATTTCAAACGCGCCATACCGGTGGATGCAACGAGCTGGGCGGAGTCGGCCACATCACCCCTGCCGGCTCCGCCCGTGCATCAGGCTGCGCCCTTGCCGTCGGACAGACGGCTGACGTCGGGCAGGGGGCTGACGTCGGACAGGGGGCTGACGTCGGACAGGGGGCTGACGTCGGACAGACGGCTGACGTCGGACGCGGCGCGGGCATCTGCGCCCACCACATCCGTACGCCCGCCCTGAGGGGACTCGGACAGATGTCGGGCGTCCCGCGATGCCGCACCTCGGGCGGCTTCTGCGCGGATCAGGGCGTTGAGAACAGCGAAGGGATCGTTGGGCATGGCTGTTGCACCTCTCGGGCAGTGGTCGGCTGCTGTCTGCGGACTGCTCCGGCGCCGGTGGACACCGGACGGAGCGGCGCTGTCAGCACCTCAGAACCACACACCTCACGGCCGACAGCCGAGGCGGCTTCCCAGGGGCAGCCGGGCCGTGGGCCGGCCGCGACCAGGGGCAGGAGGGCAGGGAGCGCGGTCCGGGGCAGGCACCGGGACCGGTGTGCCGACGGGTACGCGGCCCGCCGGTCCGGGCCGATGCCTGCTGCCCCACGTCGGGCGACTCCGCACACCTCTCCCCCGCGGAATCGGCCGGGGCCTGTGCGGGAACACGAGGCGCGTACTGCTGCGCAGCGGCCGGATCGGCGGCGATCAGCGAGACCAGGACCGTCACCACGACCAGCACAGCTGTGACGGCTGCTCGTGCGACCGGGACCGTCGAACGGTCGCCGGGACGCACGGCTCGGCCGTACACGGGCGGTCTCATGGGGCACAACCTCCTGGATGTGCCTCCCTTGCCCGCCACGGGCCTGTCGACGTTGCGCCACGACGAGAAGTCCCTCCAACGAGGTACAGGCATTGGGCCGAACGCGTGCAAAAGATCGAATCCGCCGGGAAATGGAACGCGTGACGGAGCCCGAGCGTTGGCAGGATGACGCGCCGCGGCGCGCGTCACGACGACCGAACGACCTGAGCAGAAGCCGAGGTGGCACCAGTGGCAATGTGGGACCGGATCAAGGACCAGGCCAAGAGCCTGCAGCAGCCCCAGGGCGCCCGGAGCACGGGCGGCCACGCCCCCGGGGCGCGGTCCGCGGGCGGCTCGCGCGCCCAGCTGGTGAATACATTGAAGTCACAGCTCACCTCTCTGAAGACGGAGTTGAAGAGCGGCGCCTTCAGGGACGCGTCGATGGCCATGTGTGCGCTCGTGGCCGCCGCGGACGGGCACGTGGACGCGAGCGAGCGGCAGCACGTGGAGTCGCTGATCCTCACCAACGACGTCCTGCAGAACTTCCCGGCGGAGCAGTTGCGCGAGCGGTTCAACAAGCACGCCGACCAGCTGTCGGCCAATTTCCAGCTCGGCAAGGCGGCGGTGATGCAGGAGGTCGGAAAAGCCGCGAAGAAGCCGACGGAAGCCCGGGCCGTGATCCAGATCGGCATCGTCATCGCCGGCGCCGACGGCTACGTCGAACCGGCGGAGCAGGACGTCATCCGGGAGGCCTGCGCCGTACTGGGCGTCTCCCCCGCGGAGTTCGGCATCTGACCATGCGTCTGGCCGCCGCCGGGAGGGAACCGGCGGCGACCGCGAGGGACGTGCCCCGCAGCGCTCAGTCGGTCGCTTCGTCCGGGGTCGGCATCTCGGGGTTGGCCTGCTCGTCGGGGGGCGCGTCTTGGGGGCCGGCTCCGGCTTCGTCGACGTCGGGGACGTCATCCGCGTTCTCGTCCGCCGTTCGGCCGGACTCTCCCGGCGCCCGGTCCTCCGGGTCCCACGGGTCCTCCGTCCCGGCCTGCTGGTCGGGCATGTCGCGCGGCAGCGGTTCGTCGCTGTCCTCGAAGCCCTCCGGACGGTATTCGTCACTCATCGCGTCTCCTCGTGGTGCGGCTCCGGAACGCTTCGCGGGTACCCAGGCTCGCGGCGCCGACACGGAACGGCGGGTACGCGAGCACGACGGCGCGGCGGGCACGACGGGCAGGACCCCCCGTCGTTGTGAGAGAAAGGAATCATGCGAGCCATCACGGTCAACCACTACGGCGGCTCTGAGGTCCTGGAGTTCACGGACGCCGCCGATCCGAAGATCGCCCCCGATGCCGTACTTGTTCGCGTCAAGGCCGCGGGGGTGAATCCTGTCGACTGGAAGATCGTCGCGGGGTATCTCGACCCGGTCATGTACGTCCACTTCCCGCTGATTCCGGGCTGGGACGTGTCGGGCGTCGTCGAGGCGGTCGGTCTCGACGCGACCGAGTTCTCGGTGGGGGACGAGGTCTACGGCTACGTCCGGAAGGACGAGGTGCAGCACGGCACCTACGCCGAGCTGGTCGCCGCTCCTGTCCGCACCCTGGCGCACAAGCCGTCCGCTCTGGACTGGCGGCAGGCGGCAGGGGTGCCGCTCGCGGGACTCACCGCCCTGCAGTCACTCGCCCGCATCGGCGTCACACGGGGAGACACCGTCCTGGTGCACGCCGCGGCCGGCGGCGTGGGGTCGTTCGCCGTGCAGATCGCCAAGGCTCAGGGTGCGCGTGTCATCGGCACGGCGAGCGAGCGCAACCACGACTTCCTCCGGTCCCTGGGCGCGGAGCCCGTCACCTACGGAGACGGGCTGGGCGAGCGCGTCCGCGAGCTGGCCCCCGACGGCATCACCGCGGCCGTCGACTACATCGGCGGCGATGCCGTCGAGATCTCCCAGCAGCTGCTCACCGATCCTTCCCGTGTCGCGTCCATCGTCGAAGCCTCCGTGACCCGGCGCGGCGGCCACCATGTGTGGGTCCGACCCAGCAGCGACGGTCTCGCCGAGCTGGGGCGGCTGGCCGACTCGGGTGCGCTGACTGTGAACATCGACCGGGTGCTGCCCCTGGCGGAGGCGGCAGAGGCGTTCCGTGTCAGCCAGAACGGCCGCACCCGGGGCAAGTTGGTTCTGGAGGTCTGAGCGGGGCCGGAAGGGCCCCCGCTTCTATCCTTGGTTCATTGGCAAGAGTGGTGATGTCGGTCGGTACGGCCGTCACCCGGGCGGCTGCCGGCAAGAGCCCGAGGAGATCTGCCATGACCGAAGCGATCGATGCAACCGAGGCCGACCGGGCCCTCAAGGCCAAGCACCGGACGATGTGGGCGCTCGGCGACTACCCTGCCGTGGCCGACGACCTCATCGCGGACCTGGGGACAGCGCTGGTCCGGGCATGCGGGGTGAAGAGCGGCGAACGGGTGCTGGACGTCGCGGCCGGTACGGGCAATGCCGCGATACCGGCCGCTCGGGCGGGCGCCGACGTGGTGGCATCCGACCTCACGCCCGAGCTGCTGGAGGCCGGCCGGAGACTGGCCGAGAAGCAGGGCACCGATCTCCAGTGGCGCGAGGCGGATGCGGAGGCGCTGCCGTTCGGCGACGGCGAGTTCGACACCGTCATGTCCTGCGTCGGGGTCATGTTCGCCCCGCACCACCAGGCCGCCGCCGACGAACTGGTGCGCGTCTGCCGACCGGGCGGGATGATCGGCCTGCTCAGCTGGACGCCCGAGGGTTTCATCGGCCGCATGTTCGCCGTGATGAAGCCGTACGCGCCCCCGCCACCGACGGGCGCGCAGCCACCACCGCTGTGGGGGAACGAGGAGCATGTCCGCACACTCCTCGGCGACCGGGTGAGCGATGTCCACATGCGTCGGCAGACGGTGAAGGTGGACCACTTCGAGACACCGGAGGACTTCCGGGACTACTTCAAGGCCGCCTACGGTCCGACGATCGCCGTCTACCGGAACATCGCGGACTCCCCGGACCGGACGGCGGAGCTGGACGTGGCTCTCGCCGACCTCGCCCGGCAGCAGGGCGACGAGGCAGGCAGTCTCGCCATGGAATGGGAGTACCTCCTGGTGACCGCCCGGCGGAGTGGCTGACCTCTCGAGAGGCGGTACAAGGCGCCGGTACACAACACCTTGCCGACATGTCCCGGCGCTGAACGCGGGCGACCCCGCCGCGACGGGGGATGCGCGGCGGGGCCTGACTGGCGTATGCCCCAACTGCGCAGGTCCATACATCGCCGGGTCCCATATGTGTGCCATGCGCCGAGAGCCGAACCGCCGTACCCGGCGCATCAGACTGCGACCAGCCGTCGGGCGCCGCCGCGGCGCTGTCAGCTGCCGGAGGTCTTGCGGATACAGGCCGCGACGACGTCCCGGAGACTGCCCTTCTGCTTCATCACGTCGCGCTGGAAGGCGGCTCCGTTACCGGCTGCCAGCAGCGAGGCGACGCCCTCCTCCGCCCGGGCCACGTCGCCGGACGCGTCGAGGGAGTCCCGGACGTGGTCGAGCAGCGCGCGGACGACTTCACCGGCGGGTCGTGGGCACATCGTGAGCGGGTGGATCAGCTGCTCGTCCAGGCCTGATCGCCCGGCCCGCCATGCCGCCAGCCGCAGCAGGCCCACACCGTGCGGAACGGGTGGGATACCGGCCCGCCACTCGCCGGCCGCGGTCTCGACCAGGCCCCGGACGAGCGTGGCCACGAGTACCGGCGTCGACGGGTCGAGCCCGACGTCCGCCACGCGGACCTCCACGGTCGGATACGTGTGCGAGAGCCGGGCGTCGAAGTAGATCATGCCTTCGTCCCGCAGGGCGCCGGTGCCCACCATCGCGCGCACCTGCTCGTGGTACCGGTCGGCGGAACCGAAGAGTTCGACCGGCCCGGCAGAGGGCCAGCGGCCCCAGACTCGGCTGCGGTAGCTGCAGTAGCCGCTGTCCCGGCCCTGCCAGAAAGGGGAGTTCGCGCTGAGGGCCACCAGGACCGAGAGCCAGGGGCGGATCCGGTCGAGGACCGCGACGCCTTCCTCGTCCGACTCGACCGACACATGGACATGGCAGCCGCAGGTGAGCTGTTCCTGCGTGGTCAGCCCGAACTGCTCTGCCATCCAGCCATACCGCTCGCCCGCCGCCAGGGACGGACTCACCGGGAGAGGGGACGTCGCGAGGGCCGCGACCGCGGCACCCAGGCGTTCGGCGTGGCGGGCGGCCTCTGCGCGCCAGCGGACGATCTCCTCCGCGAGATCTTCCATCGAGCTCTGCGGTCGCGTGGCGAACTCGAGCTGTTCGCGCTGCAGCTCCGACTCGAACACCTCCCGGCAGCCCCCGCCCTCCCGACCGGCGGCGGCGAGTACCGCCGACGACAGAGCACGCGGCTCACCCGACTCCGCATCCACGAGGAGAAGCTCCTCCTCGACGCCCACCGTGCGCATCACACCACTCTCCCTGCGACTGTCGAGCCGCGAACTGCCTACGCTGGATCTCTTGTGCCCCGCCAGAAGGTGCCAATGCCTGCATGATGTGGCGGCGTCCCTCCTATCGTGACGCCATGACGAAGATCGAAGCAGCCCGGTGCTGGGAGGTAGGAGTTGTCTCCGGATGTCCCGCCCGCATCGTGGGCGATGCGAGGGTGTCCGTACAACTCCGACAACGCTCCGTTGAGCCGGCGCCTTCCTCGGCCTGTGCGGCCCCGTGAGCTACAGGTCGTGGACTGCGGCTCGGGCGGCGGAGACGAAGGCCAGCACGGACTGCCAGAAGGGGGCATAGCACTGGTCGAAGTCCGCAGGGGCGCATGCGTCGCCGGCGATCGATGCCGTGAGCGCCCGGTACGGCGGCCTGGTGGAGAGTCGAAGGTTCTCCGCGGCCTCGGCGACATCGTCCGGGCCTTCCAGGTTGATGACCCAGATGAAGTGGCGGAGCTTGCCGTATTCCTCCCTGAGGCTGACCTGCACCTCCTTCAGCGCGGGTATCTGTTCGCTGCGTGTACCGCCCACTGCGAAGACGTCGGAGACCTTCCAGTACAACTCGGCCATCTTGTGGGCCTGTTCGATGAGGCTCACATAGGCGGCACGTCGCGCTTCGCTCACCCGCACCGTGCGCTGCGTCCGTTCGACCGCCTCGGCCTGGATTCGCGCGGCCCGGGCGGTTCCGCGACTGGTGACCCAACTGGCGAGCACAGCCGTACCGGCGGTGAGCGACGAGATCCAGAGAGCAGAGTCGGTCATGCTGCGGAGTCTGCCCAGGGATGCCCGCCGCGGGTCGAGTGATCGCCGGGATTCCGGCCCGGCAATCCCGATTTCGGCCACGTCGCAATCGTCCTCCCCCATATCGGGCGGACATGCCTCAACGGGAGGTCAGAGCGCTGCCGCCGGGGCACCGCGCAGGGCTCCGGTCGGCTGGACAAACAGCTGCATACCCTCATGGGCAGGGGCGGCTCACACCTGCCCGGTTGGACCTGAATGGCCCGTCCCCGAGCCCCAGACCTGATGGGTACTCACGTCGCCGTGCCGGGGCTTCCTTCGTTCGGGGCGGCGGTCGGTGGTCTGAGGGCCGCGTAGAGCCCGGCGCATGCCGCGAGCGCCGTCACGCATCCGGCGAAGACCAGCCCCGCTGTCCGCAGCCCCCACTCCTGTGCCAGGGCGCCCACGCCGACCACGGGAAGCGAGATGCCGGTGTAGGCGACGACGAAGAACGCCGAGATCGTGCCGCCGCGGTGCTCCGCCGGTGCCGCGTTGCCGACGAGCGAGAGTGCCGCGCGGAACGCCAGGCCCTGGCCCGTTCCCCCGCAGATCGCGCCCGCCACGAGGAGGGGCAGCGACTCCGTCAGCAAGGACGCGGCGACCACCAGAAGGCCGACGACGAGCACGCCGCAGCCTGCCGGGAGCGCACGCCGGGCGCCGACACGTCCGCTCAGGGTCTGTCCTGCGATGGAGGCGAGGAACACGGAGAACACCACCAGCCCCGAGACGGCGAGGTTGTGCACGTCCAGCGTCCTGGCGACGAAGCTGGGGGCGACGGCCGTGAACAGGCCCAGTAGCGCGAAACCGGCGAAGGCCGCCACGGACGCGGGCACGAACACCCCCTTCACCTCGTCCGGCACGGTGACGCCCTGCGGCTTCAGCCGCGGCCACCGCTTCGGCTGCTCCACGGTCTCCGGCAGGACGAGGACGAGCAGGGTCGCCACGGAGAGCAGGGCGAGGTGGACCAGGAAGGTCAGCGCGAGGGGCCACGCGGCGTACTGTGCGAGGAATCCGGCCAGCAGCGGCCCACAACCGAGGCCGCCCATGTTCGCCGCGGTGGCCGCGAACCCGGCTCGCGCCTTCTGCCCCGGCCCGGCCAGCTCGATGACGGCCGCCGTGGCCGCACCGCTCAGCAGTCCGGCCGCGAAACCGGAGAACAACCGGCCGGCGAAGAGCAGGGGCAGGCCGTCCTCCAGAAGGAAACATGCGGCGCTCGCTGCCGAGAACCCCATCGCACACAGCAGCACGGGGCGGCGCCCCACTTCGTCGGAGTAGTTGCCCGCCACCAGCAGCACGGTGATGACGGCGACGGCATACACGGCGAAGACCACAGTCACCATCAGCTCCGTGAAGCCGATCTCCTGCTGGTAGAGCCCGTAGAGCGGGGTGGGCAGCGTCGTCCCGGCCATGCCGATGGCGAAGACCAGGGCGGCCGCCACGTAGCCGGGACGTCGGCCTGCGCCACTGCGAACGATCATGCAGGCAGCCTACGAGCACGGCCCTGCGCCGCGGTCGGCACCGCGCGGGGGCCGTGCCGCGACCCCGCGGACACGATCTACGCGTGGAGGAGCAGG
Organism: Streptomyces sp. NPDC096176; assembly: GCF_044763255.1. Lineage (NCBI taxonomy): Bacteria > Bacillati > Actinomycetota > Actinomycetes > Kitasatosporales > Streptomycetaceae > Streptomyces > Streptomyces sp. NPDC096176. The sequence continues at coordinate 196,146 of NZ_JBIWFV010000007.1, forward strand.
TGGGAGAGACGCCGACCGTGCGGGTGAGCCGGATATTCACCAACCAGGTCTTGGTGTCCAGGTCGACCGGCTGAGGTCGCACGGCCGGCCGGCCCGGAAGTCGAAGCAGAGACATCGCCGGGCCTCTTGCGTCACATAGCAAGCGCTTACATGCTGCCTCACGCGTACCGATCGACAGCACCGCCGACCGCATCCGAAGGGAACCAGCAGTGAATCCCACCCACATGCGTCCGGGCAGACGCTTCCTTCTCGCGGCGGGCGCGGCAGGCGCGGCCGCCGCGCTCCTCCCCACAGCGGCCGGGGTCGGCGCGGCGTATACGGCCACCGCGGCAGAGCCCGGCGATCCGTACGACGCGCTGCTCGACCGCACCGCGCGGCAGTTGGCCGGCGGCGACTTCGACCCGGGCGACCCCGACTTCGCCACCGCGCTGGCCGCCCTGGACTCCACCGCCGGAGATCTGTGGACGCGGCTCGACCGCTCCGCGTCCCGTAGCGCGCTGTGGTCGGACCTCTCCCCCGTGACCGATCCGGGGAACTTCGGCCAGAGCTATACCCGGTTGCGTACTCTCGCCACGGCCTGGACCACCCCCGGCACCTCCTTCACCGGCTCGGCGGAACTGTCCTCCGCCCTGGTCGCCGCTCTGCGTTTCCTCCACGACCGCGCCTACAACGCGACGGCTCGGGAAAGCGGGAACTGGTGGTTCTGGGAGATCGGCTCCCCCCGCGCCCTGATGGACTGCTGTGTGCTGTTGCGCACCGTCGTCCCGGCCGCCGACCTTGCCCTGTACCTGCGGACGGTCGACACGTTCGTCCCTACGCCCGATCGCCGGACCAACTCCCCTGCGCTCTCCGAGACCGGTGCGAACCGGTCCGACAAGTGCGTGATCGTCGCGCTGCGCGGGCTGCTCGGGCGGGACGGCGGGAAGATTTCGCTGGCCCGCGACGGACTGTCCGACACCAGGGACTCGGGGCGCAACAGCCTGTTCCGGTACGTGACGTCGGGGGACGGCTTCTACGAGGACGGCTCCTTCGTCCAGCACGGCGCAGTGGCGTACACGGGATCGTACGGAGCGGTGCTGCTCGGCGGCGCCGCGCAGATGATCGCGCTGCTCGCCGGGTCCGCCTGGGCGGTCACCGATCCGAAGGTCTCCGTGGTCTACGAAGCGGTGGACCGCTGTTTCGCGCCGGTGATCTTCGACGGCCTGATGATGGACGCGCTGCGCGGACGGGCGATCTCCCGCGAACGCTCCGTCGACCACGACGGCGGTGCGGATGTCATCTCCAGCATCCTGCTCCTGGCCGAGGGTGCACCCGCCGCCTACGCCGAGAAGTGGCGCGCGACGGTGAAGGGCTGGATCGCACGGAACCGGACGGACCGGTATCTCGCCCGGGTGGGGATCGCCCAAGTCGCCCGCTCCAAAACGCTGCTGGCCGACGACAGCGTACGTCCTGCGGGCCGGGCTACGGGTCACACCGTCTTCGCCGACATGGACCGTGTGGTGCACCGGCGGCCGGGCTGGGCGTTCGCGCTGTCTCTGTCCTCCCGGCGGATCGCGGGGTACGAGGCGGGCAACGGCGAGAACCTGCACGGCTGGTACACCGGTGACGGCATGACGTATCTCTACGACGCGGACGACCTCAGCCAGTTCGGGGACGCGTTCTGGCCGACCGTCGACCCGTACCGCCTGCCGGGGACGACCGTGGACACCCGGCCGCGCGCCGACGCCGGCACCGGTGCCGGTACCAGCCTCTACCGGCCCACGAACGTGGTGGCGGGCGGTGCCGCGCTGGGCGGCCGCTTCGGGGTGTCCGCCATGGAACTGATCGCGGCCGGCAGCACCCTGCGGGCGAGGAAGGCGTGGTTCTTCCTGGACAACGCTGTGATCGCCCTCGGTGCAGGCATCTCCGCCGACGACGGCCGCACCATCGAGACTGTCGTCGAGAACCGCAATCTGCATGAGGCCGGCGAACAGCGGCTGCTGATCGACGGCCGTCCGCAGCCGGGCACCCAGGGCTGGTCGCAGGCGTTCGGCCGAGCCGGCTGGGCGCATCTCGAAGGAGTCGGCGGCTATGTCTTCCCCGACGGCACAGCGCTGCGCGCTCTGCGCGAGGAGCGCACGGGCGCCTGGCGGATCATCAATGTCGGGGCCGACACAGGGGGCAGTGCCAATCCCGTCACCCGCCGGTACCTGACCCTCTGGTTGGACCACGGGACCACACCCGCCGACGCCACCTACGCCTACGTCCTGCTGCCCGGCGCCTCCCCCGCCTCCACCGCCGCCTGGCGGAGGTCGCGGCCGGTTCGGATCGTGTTCAACTCGGTCGGGGCGCAGGCCGTCGAGGTCCGCCGGGACGGGTTGACAGCGGCGCACTTCTGGCAGGCGGGCACCGCCGCGGGCATCACCGCCGACGGACCGGCCTCGGTGCTCGTGACCCGCAGGGACGAAGGCGTCTCGGTCGCGGTGGCCGATCCCGGCCGTACCGGCGACACGGTCACCGTACGGCTGCCCTATCCCGTGTTCTCCGTGATCCGTGCCGACGACACGGTGACGGTGGCTCCGGGGCGCCGCCCCGAACTCACCGTCGCCGTCGGTGGCTCCCGCGGGCGCACCCACCACGCCGAACTGGCCTGATCCCGGGGGAACCCGCCATGCCCGGCTCCCGCCCGTTCACGTCAGCTGAGGACCTCCAGCAGGCGTGCCACCTCCGCGGCGACGGCGTCACGGGCGGGGCCGAGGTACTTGCGGGGGTCGGCGGTCTCGGGGTGGGCGTCGAGGTAGGTGCGCGCGGCGTGGGTGAACGCCTTGTTGAGGTGAGTGGAGATGTTGACCTTCGTCATGCCGGCCTCGATCGCCTTGATGAGCCCGGCGTCACCGACGCCCGACGAGCCGTGCAGCACGAGCGGGACGCTCACGGCGTCCCGCAGGCGCGAGATGAGCGCGAAGTCGAGTACCGCGTCCCGGGTGAGCATGGCGTGGGAGCTGCCCACGGCCACGGCAAGCGCGTCGACGCCCGTGGCGGCGACGAACGCCTGCGCCTCGTCGGGGTCGGTGCGCACGCCGGGGGCATGGGCGCCGTCCTTGCCGCCGACCTCGCCCAGCTCGGCCTCCACGTAGACGTTCCTCGCGTGGCAGTAGGCGGTGATCTCGCGCGTGGCCGCCACGTTCTCGTCGTAACGGAGCTTGGAGGCGTCGAACATGACCGAGGTGAAGCCGAGTTCGACGGCCTGCCGCACCAGGTCGGCGGACTCGGCGTGGTCGAGGTGGACCGCGACGGGAGCGCTCGACGCGCGGGCGACGGCGAGCGTCGCCAGTGCGATCGGTTCGAGTGACCGGTGGTAGCGGGCGGTGTTCTGGCTGATCTGCAGGATCACGGGCCGGGCCGCGGTCTCCGCCCCGGCGACGATGGCCTCGGCGTGCTCGAGCTGCACGACGTTGAACGCCCCCACGCCCCCACCCCCTTCGGCTGCGGAACGGACGATGTCGTCAGTCGGCGAGAGGGGCATGGGGTACCTCCACGGATTCGGTCGTACGGAAGGGGTGGTGGGTGCCGGGGTCGATGTCTCCGGCCGCGGCACTGGGGACGGCGGCCGCGTCAGCGCCACGGGCCTCGCAGGGCACTCGGCGCCGGACGGCGCAGAGGCACCGGCCCGACCGCGCCGCGGTCCAGGAGCGCGCCCGTCGTCCCGGTGCCGGCGACGTCCGGCGCGATCACGCCCCTGGGGTCGTCGTCATGGTCCTCAGGCATGGCTGTTCTCGAGGACGACGGACCGGGTGAGGTTGCGCGGCCGGTCGGGGTTGTGTCCGCGGGACTCCGCGAGCACGACCGCGAGGCGCTGGGCGCGGACAAGGTCGGCGAGCGGATCCAGGTCGCCTGCGGCGTTCTGCGACTCGGCGACGAGCGTGCCGCCGACGCGTGCGACATCATCCGCGAGTCCCTGCGGAAGCGTGCCGAACGCCCAGGCCACACGACCGGGGCCGGTGATGCTGATGGGCCCGTGGCGGTACTCCATGGCCGGATAGGCCTCGGTCCAGGCGCCGGCGGCCTCGCGCATCTTCAGTCCGGCCTCCAGCGCCAGGCCGTAGGTCCAGCCGGTCCCCAGGAAGGTGAACTGCTCGGCGCCGCACACTGCGGCGTCGAGGGGCTCGTCGACGGCCCGCTCGGCGTCCTGGATCGCCTGGTCGAGGGGCCGCACCCCGCCCGGCAGAGCGCCCTCGGCCTCGAGGTGGGCGCGCAGCAGTGCGAGGTTCGCGGTGGCGAAACGCGTCTGGACCACGGACTCCTCGTCCGCGAAATCCAGTACGGCCACGGCGTCGGCCGTCTGCATGACCGGGGTCGCCGGGTCTGCGGTGATGGCTCCGGTGGAGACGGTGCCCTTCACCCGCCGGAGCAGGTCGAGGACTTCGGTGGTGGTGCCGGACCGGGTGATGGCGACGATCCGGTCGTAGCCGCGGCCGTGCGGGAACTCGGAGGCGGCGAAGGCGTCGGTTTCGCCGTGCCCACCGGTCTCGCGCAGGACGGCGTAGGACTGGGCCATGAACCAGGAGGTTCCGCAGCCGATCACGGCGACGCGTTCGCCCCGGCGGGGCAGGGCTGCGGTGTGCCGGGGCAGCGAGCGGGCCGCCTGCCGCCAGACGGCGGGCTGCGAGGCGATCTCGGCCGAGGTGCGGGAGGAGCTGGTGCTGGACAAAGTGTTGAACTCCTTGGGGATGGCTCTGACGTTGCGGCGCAGGAACCGGTCTACTTCACGGAGCCGGCGGTCGGTCCGGACACCACTTGGCGTTCGACGAAGGCGAACAGCACGCCCGTCGGGCCCGGTCCGTCGATCACGACTGCCCCCCGTTCGCTGCATGAAGCTGCGCAAACTGCGACCTTTTCAAGCAGTTGCGAGCATCACTCATGTCGCGCAGTATTCAGCAGCGACAAGGCCCCGGTCCAGGGGTCGTTACGCGAACGTTGCCGAGGCCGGCATGCAGCAGGCATGCGTGGATCTGCCTTCTGGTGCGGGACTACGATCACTTCCACGCATGCACCTGACCTCGCTGAGGCGCCCGCCCCCACGTCCCATAGCGTGACGAGAGCGCAGGACGATGCCCGAAGGAGTCCGACACATGTCCAAGCACGAGCGGTGGAGCAAGCTGCTGGAATTGCTGGCCGCCGAGGGCAGGCTGGACGTCGAGGAGACCGCGACGACACTCGAGGTCTCGCCGGCGACCATCCGGCGGGATCTCGACGAACTCGCCGAGCAGCAGATGCTCGTACGCACCCGGGGCGGCGCCATCGCCCATGGTGTCTCCTACGAACTGCCCCTGCGCTACAAGTCCTCACGGCACGCCTCCGAGAAGCAGCGCATCGCCGCGGCCGTCGCCGAGCTGATCGGCGAAGGAGAGGTCGTGGGTCTCAACGGAGGCACCACCACGACCGAGGTGGCGAGGGCGCTGGCGCTGCGCACGGGCGGCGGTCGACGTGATTCCCCGGAGACGTCGGGGCCCGCGCTCACCGTCGTCACCAACGCGCTCAACATCGCCGGCGAGCTCGCCGTGCGCCCCCAGATCAAGATCGTCGTCACCGGCGGTGTGGCACGCCCGCAGACGTACGAGCTGGTCGGACCGCTGACCGTGGGCGTGCTGAACGAGGTCGTGCTGGACGTCGCCGTGCTCGGTGTCGACGGCGTCGACCCTCAACTGGGCCTGATGACCCACCAGGAGGACGAGGCCGGCATCAGCCGGCTGTTCGCCGAGCGTGCGCGTCGGGTCGTGGTCGTCACCGACTCGTCCAAGATGGGCAAGCGCGCCTTCGCCCGGATCTGCGGGCTGGATCGCATCGACGTCCTGGTGACCGACTCCGCGCTCCCCTCCGACATGGCGGCGCGCCTGACGGAAGCGGGCATCAAGGTCATGGCGGTCTGAGTCGCCCTGCGAGGCACGCGGGAGCGGCGAGGCGGCGACGACCGGCGCCCCCGGACCGAGGAGCAGTCCGGGGGCGGTTGTCGCGGATCACGCTCGCGCGAACGGCATCAGGAGGCGATGGCCATGTCGAAGACATGGATGTTGCCGTTGCCCGGCAGTACCACGAAGTCGACCTGCTTGGTCGCGTCGAGCGGGATCGAGTGGGCGAACACGCGGTAGGCGATCCCCGCGTTTCCGTATCCGCTGGGACGGTTGCGGCCGTCGGACGACGCGACCAGCGTCGCACCGTGGGCGTCGGCGGGGTCGAACGACCAGTTGGGGAAGCCGAACGAACCCTTGGTCGACGTGCCGTCCTCGTAGTAGACGGTGGCGCTTCCCGTCGCGCCGCTTCCGACGCCAGAGCCCAGGAAGACGAGCTTGCTGCCCTGGCCTCTCAGAGCGACGGCCTGTCCGGCGCTCGACACGTTGTCCTTGGTGCCGCTCGGCACGTCCGGCCAGGTCAGCTTCGCGCCCAGGGCACTCACGGAAGCACCGCGGGTCAGTCCGACCGCCGCGAGCTTCTGTGCGGAGAAGCTGTTGCCCTCCCCGTCGTAGTCGCCCAACGCGGTGTTGCTCTCGTCGGTGATCGCGACGCTGTTGTAGGCGGCCGCGAGGTTCGCCACGGGCTCGCCCGTGCGCTGGGACCGGGTGCCGGTGGCCGACCCTGCGCCGTCACCACCCTTGTACGTCGCGGTGGCGGTGAACGTCCGGACGGTGAACCCCGGGCGCTGTTCCGGCACCTGGATCCTGAACTCGGTGTCGACGGCCTGGCCCTTGGCCAGGGCACCGTCCACGCTGCGCTCGGCCGGCTGCACGGCCCAGCCCACCGGTCCGGCGAACGACACCTTCACCGACCGCAACCTGTCGGGACCGGCATTCCTGACGGTCACCTTCACCGCCGAGATGGCCGGCCCCTCGAGGTCGACCGGCGATATGGTCACCTCCGTCCTGGCGGCGACGGGCGCCGGTTCCGGTTCGGCCGCGACCGCCTGCGCGGGGACGAGAAGTACCGCCCCTGCCGCGGCCGTGGCTCTGAGCGTCCTGATCAGTCGGGCTGGTCCCACTGTCCGTCTCCTTCGCGAAAGGGCTGGGTCGTCAGGTGACCGGGGGCATCTCGGACGTACGCGAGTCCAGGCCCATCCGCAGGTTGACCCAAGAGCCCCGGGTGAAGTCGGGGATCCCGACCGGACGGCCGCCGGCGGCGAGGGACTTGACGCTGAGCGGCACAGGAGAGCACCACGCGGCCGAGTCGTAGACGTCGATGTCCGGGACCTGGCCGGAGCGCATCAGCTGGACGGTGCGCCACTGCAGGACGTAGTCCATGCCGCCGTGGCCGCCGTTGTTGGCCGCGTCGTCACCGATCTTCTCCCACAGCCAGTGGTCGAACTCCTTGCGGTAGGTGTCGAAGTCGCGCCAGGCGTGACCGCTGTGGTCCGGCTCGACGTAGACGCGGCCGCCGGTCGTGGAGGTGCCCGCGTAGTCCTCGAAGATGCCGCGGCTTCCGGCGAGGCTGTTGATACGGCTGTACGGGCGCGGCGAGCTGACGTCGTGCTCGGCACGGATGACCCGGCCCTTGGCGGTGTCGATCATGCAGGTGACGAGGTCGCCGTTGATGTAGGTCTCCTTCCACGACGGGTGCGACTTCGGCACGAAGCGCTCGCGGTAGTCGGCGAGACCCTTCGGCTCAGTGGCGGTGGCCCGCAGCACCGTCATCCGGTCGCCTCGGTTGATGTCCATCGCGGCGGCGATCGGCGCCAGCCCGTGCATGGGGTAGAAGGACGCGGTGCTGCGGGTGTGCCAGAGCCGGCGCCAGGCGTCGGTGTAGTACGTGTCCGAGAACAGCAGCGCGCGCAGGTCGTGCAGATAGCCGCCGTGGCCGTTGGTGACATCGCCGAACAGGCCCTCGTGCGCCATCTTGAGCATCGCGAGCTCGTTGCGGCCGTAGCTGCAGTTCTCGGCAAGCATGAGATGACGGCGTGTGCGCTCGGAGGTGTCGACGAGGTCCCACAGCTCGTCGAGCTCGGTGGCGACGGGCAGTTCGACGATGACGTGCTTGCCCGCCAGCATCGCGGCCCGGCCCTGCTGGTAGTGGAACTCCCAGGGCGTGGCGATGTAGACGAGGTCGATGTCGTCCCGCTTCAGCATCTGCGCGAACGACTCGTCGGAGCCGCCGTACTCCGCGGGGCGCGGCTTGCCCTTGGCGACGAGCCGGTCCGCGGTGCGCTTGGCGCGGTCGGCCCTGATGTCGCAGACCGCGGTGACCGTACAGCCGGGGACGGCGGACCAGCCCTCGGACATGCCCGAACCCCGGTTGCCGAGACCGATGACGCCGACGCGGACGGTCCGGTACGCGTCGTACGGCACGTTGATCATGGACTTCTGGCCGGGCCTGCGCCGCGGCGCGGAGGCCGGCGCGGCACCGCTCTGGGCCACCGTGCCGGCCTGGGCTGCGCCGGCGCCGGCTGCGAGCGTCGCCCCGGTGGCCAGAGCTCCTCCCAGAAGCAGACGGCGTGATACTGCGGGGATTTCGGGCATGAGGGAACGCTCCTCGGTCCGTGATCGGCATCACTGGCGGTCAAGACTCTGGCGGGGTGGGCGCTGACATGTCAATAGATGTTCATTAGGCCCGCGTTACGAACAAGAACAAGCATCACTCGCCCGAGGGCCGAGCGCCCGGCGCGCCGTGGAGCCGCGGCCCCAGGGACGACTGGCACGGGCAGGACCGACCGCCATGACGCCCCCTCAACTTTGTTCAACAACAGACGAAGTCGCCCCGAGGCGCCATCACTCCCCCACCCTCCGGACGAAGTTTGTACTCAGTGATGACGAAGTATGGACACCGTGAACAAGAGCCTCCTAGGGTGTGCGACGCACTCGTCCGAGCCTCAGGTTTCCGCAAACCGCGTACCGACTCCGTCCTCAGCACCGCCGCCGACGTCGTACGTGTGATCGCACCCGGCCGCAAGGAGTGCGAGAGCGGCACCGACGCTCCCGGCGACGGCCTGGTCAACCCCTCCGTCGCGATCAACTACGGCGGCGCGACGACCGACCCGCAGCCCGCTAAGAACCGCGGCACCACCATCCAGGTGAACAGGAAGACCGGCAAGGTCTCCTACGTCGCGGGCGGCCTGCGCACCCCCGACGGCATCGGGTGGGGACCCGGCGGCGATCGGGTCGTTCCTTGCGGACGCGCGGCCCTGCTGCATCTGTGCGGCGTACGCGGCTGAGCCGATTCGGGCAACCGCTCAGGTGTTCAGGGGGATATCGCGTCTTCGCTGAGGTGACCACCGCAGAAACCTCCGCGAAAACCGCAGAGACCACAGACACCGTAGACGCCACTGGCCTCGAGAAGCCGCCCGTCAGAATGCCCTTCCGTGAGACCTGGCGGGCGTTGTACGCGCATTTCCGCCCGCACCGCTGGGTCGTCGCTCTCGGCGCCGCCCTGACCCTTGTCGGCACGGTCACCGGTCTTGCCCAGCCGCTCGCCGCCAAGACCCTGGTCGACCGGCTCGGCGACGATCAGTCCATCACCGGGATCCTGGCGCTGCTCACCGCGCTGGTGGTGTTCGGCACCGCAATCGAGGCCGTCGGCGCGTACATCCTGGAGCGCACCGCCGAGTCCGTGGTGCTGGCCGCTCGCCGCAGCCTGATCGGACGACTACTGCGGCTGCGGCTGCCGGAGGTGGAGCGGACCCAGCCCGGCGATCTGATGTCCCGGGTTACCTCCGACACCACTCTGCTGCGTGCGGTGACCACCCAGTCGATCGTCTCGGCGGCGACCGGCGGGCTCGCCTTCGTCGCCACGATCGTGATGATGGGCCTGATGGACCCGGTGCTGCTCGGTGTGACGCTGGGCGTGATCGTGTTGGTCGGCGGCTGTGTCGGGCTGCTGATGCCGAAGATCGCGCAGGCGACACAGCGCTCGCAGGAGGCGGTCGGCGAGATCTCCACCGTGCTGGAGAGGGCCTTCGGGGCCTTCCGTACGGTCAAGGCATCGGGGGCCGAGGAGCGCGAGACGGCGGTCGTGTCGAGGGCGGCGCGGGAGGCGTGGCGGCACGGCATACGGTCCGCGAAGTGGCAGTCGGCGGCCTGGTCGTCGGTGGGCCTGGCCGTACAGGTGTCGTTCCTGGCGGTGCTGGGGATCGGCGGGGCGCGGGTCGCCTCCGGCGCGATCTCCGTATCCACGCTGGTGGCCTTTCTGCTCTTCCTCTTCTATCTGATCGACCCGGTGTCGAGGCTCGTGGAGGCGGCCTCGCAGTACCAGGTGGGCTCGGCGGCGATCGCGCGAATCGTGGAAGCGGAGCGGCTGGAAACGGAGACGCTGACGACGCCGCGGGGGGAGGCGGGCACAGGTCCGGCGTCGGTGGTTTTCGAGGACGTCACCTTCCGCTACCGCGACGATCTTCCGTACGTCCATCACGGAGTCTCCTTCGAGGTTCTCGGCGCCGGGATGACGGCTTTCGTCGGCCCGTCCGGGGCCGGCAAAACGACCGTCTTCGGGCTGATCGAGCGGTTCTACGAGGCGAGTGGCGGACGGATCCTCGTCGACGGCAAGGACGTACGGAACTGGCCGCTGGCCGATCTGCGCGCCGCGATCGGCTATGTCGAGCAGGACGCTCCGGTGCTGGCAGGGACAGTGCGGGAGAACCTGGTCTTTGCCGCGCCGGAGGCGAGCGAGGAACAGATCCGGGACGTGCTCGTACGCGCCAGGCTCGACGCGGTCGTGGAGCGTTTGCCGGACGGCCTGGAGACGGTGGTCGGGCACCGTGGCTCCAAACTCTCGGGCGGCGAGCGGCAGCGGGTCGCGATCGCCCGTGCGCTGCTGCGGCGGCCACGGCTGCTCCTCCTGGACGAGGCGACCTCGCAACTGGACGCGGTCAATGAGATGGCGCTGCGCGACGTGGTCGCGGAGGTGGCCCGGGATGTGACGGTGCTCGTGGTGGCCCACCGGCTGTCGACGGTGACGCTGGCGGACCAGATCGTGGTGATGGACTCGGGGAAGGTACGGGCGGTGGGCACGCACGGCGAGCTGGTGGCGGCGGATCCGCTGTATGGGGAGCTGGCGGCGACTCAGTTCCTGGCGTCGGCCCCCTGATCGGATGCGCAACGCAGGCCAGGCCCTGGGGACGACGGCTTGAGTGCGGGGACGCCCGGGAGCCGGCCCGGGCGGACCCGGTGCGTGCCCCGCTACCCCCTTCGAAAACCGCAAGTCGGCGAAGTCGCGCACGAACCGGCGGACCGGTCCCTTGTCACGGGCAGGCAGATAGCGCTCGGCGCCACTGGCGAGAGCCTCCGGCTGCCTGTAAGGAATGCGATTGCCGGTGCGCATGACCTGCAATTCGCCAGGGGCACGTACATGGCAAATCACCCTGCCGTGTGTTCGGACCGGAAGCCGCCGTTCGGATCACCGGAGGCGGCTCTTCCGGTGATTGCCGGAGCCTCGCGAGCAAGGTGCCTGCGCTGCGGGTACGGAGTCTCGGACGACGAATCCGGAACCTCGCGTGAGGAGATCGGCGATGTATGCAGCAGTCCGGATGTACGAAGGGGTGACCGATCCGGCCGAGGCGGGACGTCTCGTGAACGAGGGGTTCGTGCCGCTCATGCGCCAGGTCCCCGGCTTCGTGGCCTACTACTGGGTCGATGCGGGGAACGGAGTGATGGTTTCCACGAGCGTCTTCCAGGACCAGGCAGGTGCCGAGGAATCAGTCTTGAGGGCGGCGGGCTTCGTGCGGGAGAACCTCGCATCACTGCTCCCGAACCCTCCCCAGGTCATGGCCGGGAAGGTTGTGGCTACCGCATAACCTCAAGCCTGTACCTGCTCCGGCCGCACGCGTCGCAGTGAAACGGGACCCCGGACTCAAGGCGTCCGCTCACCGAGGACTTCGGGATTGCGTACTGACTGGGTCCATCAGGCGGCGAAGGATGCCGGAAGGTCCTTGTTTGGACTGGGCGATCTCAGTACAGAGCCGGAGCCGTGCTCGGCGCCCCGACGGGCGATGAGCGGTTTCACGCCGAGGCCCCAGACCAGGCGGCGGTACTTGTCGTGGTGGTGGCCGCGGTCGGGCCAGCACCACGTCGGGGCGGCGCCGGGGCCGACCTCGCTTGCCCGGCACCGGTGGCACCGCATCGAGGAGCGGGGTCAGCTGAGTGACGTCATTGCGGTTGCCGCTGGTCAAGATGACGGCGAGCGGGATGCCGGTGGCGTCGGTGATCAGGTGATGCTTGCTGCCCGTCCTGCCCCGGTCGACAGGACTTCGTCCCGTCTTGGATCCCCCGGCTACGTCGAGGACTTCCTCGGCGAGACGATCGGGAGCAAGCAGCGCGACATTGTGGACACGGTCCGTTTCACAAGCGGATCGCAGCCCCCGCCGGGCGGCGTGCCGTCGCCCTGACCGGATCGCTGGACGCGGCCGCACGCCGCCCCGCGACCGCGCTCGAACCCGTATCAGCCGGTCAGGGACAAGGGGCACGGTATGGGAGTTCGGGGAGGTAGAACTTCCATTGAAATGGAGTGAGCGTCTCGGTGGTCGCGCAGATGTGCTCCACGGCCTTATCGGTGCTGAGTAGCCATGCCTTGATCGTCCTGTCAACACTCGCGCTGATCAGCGTCATGCCGTCGGGGCTGAACTCAATCGACTTAACGGTGCCGGTGTGGCCGGCCAAGGGGCGACCCCAGGGCTCTGGGTGGGCCCGGTCACTGATATCCCACAATCTCACCCAGGTGTCCGCTCCTGCACTGGCCAAGGTGCGCCCGTCCGGGCTGAATGCCATGGCGTGGATCGGCCCGACATGACCGACCAGCGGCTGCCCCAACGGTGTGACCCGCCCAGGATCCGTGAGGTCCCACAAGCGCACCGTCTGGTCGGCCCCGGTGCTGGCCAAGGTGCGCCCGTCCGGGCTGAACAGTGCTGTGGAGACCGTCTGGGAGTGGCCGGTCAGTGGGGACCCCAAAGGTGTCGGACGAGCCGGATCCGTGATGTTCCACAGGCGAATAGTCGTGGCTACGCTGGTAGTGGCCAGGATGCGCCCGTCCGGACTGAACGCCACATGGGTGTTTTCAGAGGCGTCGGGCTGCAGAGGGCCGCCCAGTGCAGTGGGGTGCAAGGGGTCGGTGAGGTCCCACAACCGCACCGTATGGTCGGCTCCTCCGCTGGCCAGGATCCGGCCATCCGGCGTGAACGCCAGATCGCCCACCGTGCCTGTATGGCCGGTCAGCGGCGACCCAAGTGGGCGAGGCCGGCCCGGATCGGTGACGTTCCACAGGCGAATGGTCTTGTCGGCTCCTGCACTGGCCAGCGTGCGTCCATCAGGGCTGAACACCGCGGAGGAGACCAAGTTGCTGTGTGCGGTCAGCGGCGACCCAAGTGGATGAGGCCGGCCCGGATCGCTGACGTTCCACAGGCGAATGGTCTTGTCGCCTCCTGCACTGGCCAGCGTGCGTCCATCAGGGCTGAACACCGCGGAGAAGGCGATTCCGCGGTGGCCAGTCAGGAGTGTGCCCGGGCGATGCCACAGCCGTGCACTGCCATCTCGTCCGCCGCTGGCCAGAGTGCGTCCGTCGGGGCTGAAGGCCACGGCTTGGACCTGGCCGTTGTGGCCGCTCAGGGGATACCCGAGGGCGGAGGCATTGGCGCGGTCGGTGATGTTCCACAGGCGGACCGTGTTGTCCATCCCTGCGCTGGCCAGCAGGTGCCCGTCGCGGCTGAACGCCACCGCATGCACCGTGCCGGTGTGGCCGCCGAGGCCCTGTCCCACCGGAGCGGGGTGGGCGGGATCTTGAACGTCCCACAGATGGATGGCCTGATCGGTTCCGGCGCTGGCCAGGGTGCGTCCGTCGGGGCTGAACGCCACCGTGTACACGGACATCTTGTGGCCTCTCAACGGTTGCCCGAGCGCATGTGCCTGGGTCCCGGGGGTGATGCGCCACAGGCGCACCGTCGAGTCGCGGCCGGCGCTGGCCAGCGTCCGCCCGTCAGGACTGAACGCCACTGCGAAGACGCCGTTGGTGTGTCCGGTGAGCGGCTGCCCCAGCGGTGTCGCGTGGTCGGGATCGGCGATGTTCCACAGGCGCACTGTCTTGTCGAGGCCGGCGCTGGCCAGCGTGCGCCCGTCAGGACTGAACGCCACTGCCAGCGCGGGCCCAGTGCGGTCGGTCAGGGGTCGCCCCCGTGAGGTGGGACGGGCTGGATCGCCGACGTTCCAGAGGCGCACCGTCTTGTCGAGGCCGGCGCTGGCCAGCGTACGACCGTCTGGACTGAACGCCAGTGACTGGATCCAACTACCGTGTCCGGTAAGCGGCTGCCCCAGCGGGCTGGGGCGACGACGATCGCTGAGATTCCATAGCCGGACCGTCTTGTCGTCGCCCGCAGTGGCGAGGGTGCGCCCATCAGGGCTGTAGGCGACCGAGTAGACAGTTCCCGCATGTCCCCATAAGGGCTTGGACAGGATGCCGTTTGCGATGTTGACCAGTCGTGAGCGGAGTTCCGGGGTCTGCCGCATGCGATAGGCGGTGACATCGAGTTGGGCGGCCAGCGAGGCGTTCACACCGCGCACGTTGTCCGCTTGGGCCTCAAGTCGGTTGAAGATGGCTGTATCACGCTCTGCGCGTGCGGCGGCTCGCTGCTGGAACGCGACGACGGCGGCTCCGGAGGCAGCCAGCATCAGCACCGACAGGACCACGACGATGGCGCGGCGCAACCACGTCGTACGTGAGTTCCGCCGTCGGCTCGCGGCCAGGAATGCCTGCTCGTCGGCGCTGAGCCGGGCGTCCTCCGCGGAGGCTTTCGCGATCTCCAGTCGGGGGCCTCCGTAGAGCCGGGAGTTGTCACGGCGGCGAGCCTCGATCCATTCGGCCGTGTCGCGGCGCAGGCGCTGCCGGTGCAGCAGGCGCTCGCGGTCCTCCGCGATCCAGTCGACGAGCTGGGGCCACGCTTCCAGCAGCGCCTCGTGGGAGAGCTGGACGATGTCTCTGCCGGTGGCGGATTCCCGGCCGGCGGTGACCAGCCGGCTCTGGATGAGTTTGTCGAGGACCCCGGCCGCGCGTCCGTCGAGCGAGAGATCTGCCCTATGGGCCACGCGCCGGGTGTCTTCCGTCATGTCCTCGGTGACGTTGACGAGGTCGAGAAGGATGCGACGGGCTTCGAGCTGTCCAGCCTCGTCCAGAGCGGCGTAGAGCTCATCCGCTGTGGTCGCGATGGCTCCCTCCACCCGCCCGATGGCCAGGTAGTGCGCAACGCTCAACTGCCCCCCCACGCGCCGTTGCCAGGTCGACAGCAACGCGTGGGACAGCAAGGGCAGAGCGGAGCTACGGCGACGGGCTGCGGGGTGGCTGTCCAGATCGTGCAAGATCACGTCGACGAGTGCGGGGTCGACGGCGAGCCCGGCTTCCTCGGCGGGTTTGGTGATGACCAGGCGCAGTTGTTCCTGTGTCATCGGATGGACGAACAGTCCGCCGCGGACGGCGTCTTTCAGCGGGGGCAGGTCGAAGCAAGCGCCGTAGAAGTCCGAACGTACGCCGATGGCGACGAGGGCCTGGCCAGGAGCCGCAAGAGCGGCCAGGGTGCGCGCGTAGCGGAGGTGTAAGTCTGGGTCGGGATGGAGCGCGAAGAGCTCCTCGAACTGGTCCACGACGACGACGGCTCGTTGGTGGGGCAGCCGGGCGAGGGCTTGGCAGGGGTTGGACCCTTGGAGGAGGGCCCGCAGGGTTTCCGGGTCCACTCCGGCGTGCGAGGCCAAGCCAGCGGCCAGTGCGCCCATCGGGTCACTGCCGGGGGTGACGAAGATCTGTGCCCAGTTCGCTGCGTGCTGTAGACCGAGGCCTCCGCGCGATATCTGTGACAGTAGCCCAGCCTGGAGGAGGGAGGACTTGCCCACCCCGGACGCCCCGGTGACCACCAGTGGCCCCGGCAGCGGTCCCCCAGGTCCTGGAGGGGACATACGGGCCTTGGCAGCCCGCAGCAGTTCGTTGACCAGCTCCTCACGACCGAAGAACCGCTCCGCGTCGGCCGTTGTGTATGCCGGCAGCCCGAGGTACGGGCTTATGTGGTCCACTCCGGGCGACGGTTCCGGCCCGACGGGGGCTGGAGGCGGTACATAGGCACGGTTGGGAGCAAGTACGCGTTGTCCCGTGAGCCCTTGGAACCGCCGCAGCGGCGGCTTTCCCACGATCGAAAGCCGACGATGCAGGACATCCGCCACCCGGCTCAGAGTCAGACGCGGCGGTCCTTGGGGATCGCCCTCCTCGAGCAGGCGGATGAGCTCGCCGGTGAACAACGTGTGCCGGTCCCCGTCCGGGGCCAGTGCGACAGATTCCCCTGTGGCGGAGGTCAGAAGCAGCGTGTCACCGGGTGGGCGGAGTTCGGCCAGGCCGGAGAAGCAGCAATCCAGGACGACGACGATAGTCCGCGCCCGGCAGGTGCTGGAGAGGACGTCGTTGATCTCGGAGAAGGGGAGAGCCTGCTTGACCGCACGCTCTTTGGAGAGGTCCATCGTTGCCTGAGTGGCCAGATAAAGGTCTCCGCTGGGCGATCGAACCCCGTGTCCCACGTAGTAGAGGAGAAAGATGTCCTCGGCCTGTCCGGCCGACTCGCGGATCGCTTGCTCCACTACGTCCGGATCCGTCGGATCGTCGATCGTCCGCAATGCTTCCGAAGACAGGCCGCATCGCTGTGTGAGACACAGCTTGAGGTCGGCCACGGAGGTCGCGACCGCGGGCACGTCGGGGAGCGGGGACCCGGCCTGGTGATTGGCCGTGCCCACCAGCACGACCCGGGCGCCCGGCGACGACAGTACGAGCACCTAGGCCTCAGTCCGCGCTGCTGTTGCTGGGCCGGGACAGGTGTTTGCTGAGCCGATCCACATCTGCGGTCAACGCCGCAGCGTCCTGCCCCTTGAGGCGCTTGCCCGAGAGCGTCACCGTCGTCGAATCGTCGGTGCGTCGTACCGTCAACTCAATGTCGCTCGTGCGCCAGCGAAGCCAGGCCACAAGAGCCGCGAGGAAGGGAGCAGCGGTTCCTGGCTCGAGAACCAGTTGCAATGCCTCGAGCACCGGGCCGAGCGTTCCTTGAGCCGGAGGGCGCTCCACCAGCTCGACCCTTCCCCTCCATGCCTCCTCTCCCTGCAACTCAGATCGCAGGGAACGCAGTTCCTCGGTCGCTTTGCTGTCGAGCGTCGACACGAGCACAATCATGCGGCGGCTCCCGGAGAGTGGTACCTGTGCAAGCATTCTGACTCCCTACTCGCATGTGGTGCTGGGAACTTGAAGAACTTGGGCCTGCGGCTTCCCTGGCCTTGTAACATCCCCACGCCCTCGGCGTTCCACCGACTGCCGGCGCTCCCGCTGCCGCTGTACCGGGCCGCCCTCACGGCGGCCCCAAGGTCGACGTGGAGACCCTCGCCGGCCCTCGCGGGACGGTGTCTCGACCGGGCCGTCCCCAGCGGCCGCGAGCGCGGGGCCGCAGTGACAACCCATGGGTGATCACCGCACTCTCGGCACAGGTCGGTGCCGTGCACCTCGGCACGGAACCCTGGCCGCCGTGACTCCGGGCGCGTGGCAGGGATCACAGCGCGTCCCGCCGGACGGACGGAATGCCGTGACCGCCGGAGCGGTTGACCGGCGGTATGCATTAAATGCATGTGCACATACTGTCCGGTACCTCGAGGAGCCCCCGTGACCGTCATCGTTTCCTCCGCCTCCCGCGCGGCCGAGATCCTGTCCCGGCCCGTCACGCTGAACGGCCTGGCCGTCCCGAACCGCATCGTGATGGCGCCGATGACACGGATGTTCTCCCCGGGCGGCGTTCCCGGCGAGGACGTGGCGTCGTACTACGCCCGCCGCGCCGCCGCGGGTGTGGGCCTGATCGTCACCGAGGGCACCTACGTCGGCCACGAGTCGGCCGGCCAGAGCGACCGCGTGCCGAGGTTCCACGGCGAGGAGCAGCTGGCCGGGTGGGCGAAGGTCGCCGAGGCCGTTCACGCGGCGGGCGGCACGATCGTGCCGCAGCTGTGGCACATCGGCATGGTGCGCAAGCAGGGCGAGCCGCCGTACGCCGACGCCCCCGCCGTCGGCCCCTCCGGCATCCGCGTCGACGGCACCGAGGGCATGGGCCAGGCGATGACCCGGCGCGATCTGGACGACGTCATCGGCGCATTCGCCGAGGCCGCCGCGGCCGCCGAGCGCATCGGCTTCGACGGCGTCGAACTGCACGGCGCCCACGGCTACCTTGTCGACCAGTTCCTGTGGGCGGACACGAACCGCCGCACCGACGCCTACGGCGGTGACGCCGTGGCACGTACGAAGTTCGCGGCCGAGATCGTGGCAGCGGTCCGCGAGGCCGTCTCCCCCGATTTCCCGGTGATCTTCCGCTACTCCCAGTGGAAGCAGGAGGCCTACGACGCAAGGCTCGCCGAGACCCCGGAGGAGCTGGAGGCGATCCTCGCCCCGCTCGCCGCGGCCGGCGTCGACGCCTTCCACGCCTCCACCCGCCGCTACTGGCTCCCCGAGTTCGAGGACTCGGACCTGAACCTGGCGGGCTGGACCAAGAAGCTCACCGGCAGGCCCACCATCACGGTCGGCTCGGTCGGCCTCGACGGCGACTTCATCCACAGCTTCAGGGGCGAGGGCGCCCCGGTCCGGGGCATCGACGAGCTCCTCGACCGCCTGGAGCGCGACGAGTTCGACCTGGTCGCGGTCGGCCGCGCCCTGCTCCAGGACCCGGAGTGGGCGGCGAAGGTCCTGGGGAACCGGTTCGAGGATCTGAAGCAGTACGACGCGGCGGCGCTGAAGACGCTGAGCTAGGGTCCTTCGTTTGGATCAGACCGGGTCAGTGAGCGCCTCTTTCCCCACGCCCCAAGGGCGGAGGGGGAGAGGCGCGGTGCCAGGGCACGCGAGCCCGGTCAAGGTCCAAACGAAAGGCCCTGGCTAGTCCGCTCCCCTGCTCAGCCACCGCCCGGCCGCCGCCAGCAGCGCCCGGACGCCGAGTTCGATGGTCGGATCCTGGAGCGGGGCGTAGTCGGGCGAGTGGTTGTACGGGACTCCTGGCGGCAGCCCGCCGTCGACGAGTACCACCGGGTCGGGGTTTGGGAACAGCTTCGGGTCCGCTCCGCCGAAGTGCCAGAACACCGACGGCACACCCATGGACGTGCCGAAGGCGCCGAAGTCCTCGGTGCCGGTGATGGGTTGCGGAAGCGTCCACACCTTGCCCTCGCCCAGCTCCGACTCGAGTCCCGCCATGGCCGTCGCCGTCGCGTCCGCGTCGTTGACGGTCAGCGGGAAGCTGCTCAGCAAGGTGATGTCCGGTTCCTTCGGCGCACCGGACGCCAGGGCCTCCGCCCGCACGATCCGCTCGACGGCGGCGATCACCCGGGTGCGGACGGTGGGATCGGAGCTGCGGATGTTGATCGTCATCGCGGCAGTGTCCGGGATGACGTTCTCCTTGGTGCCGCTGTGCAGTGAGCCCACCGTGACGACGGCGGCCTGGTTGGCGCCCACCTCGCGGGACACAACGGTCTGCAGACGCATGACGACCGCTGCTGCCATCACCACCGGGTCGACGGCGTTCTCCGGCGCCGACCCGTGGCCGCCCCGGCCGAAGAGCAGGACGCGGAAACTGTCGGAAGCGCTCATGACGGTGCCCGGACGGGTGGCCGCGATGCCCGCCGGAATGGGTCCGACATGCTGCGCCAGGCACACGTCGGGGCGAGGGAAGCGCCGGGCGAACCCGTCGTCGATCATCGCCTGCGCTCCGCTGACCTCCTCGGCGGGCTGGAACACGGCGACGACGGTGCCCCGCCAGGCGCCCCGGTGGGCAGCGAGCAGGGCCGTCGCGCCGAGCAGACAGGTGACGTGCATGTCGTGTCCGCAGGCGTGCATCACCGGGACCTCGTGGCCGTCGGCGTCGATCCCGGTGCATGTGGAGGCATACGGCAGGCCTGTCGATTCCAGCACTGGCAGGCCGTCCATGTCGGCGCGCAGCAGGACCACCGGTCCGTCCGCCGATCCGAGCACCCCCACCACACCTGTGCCGCCCACGCCCTCGGTGACCTCCCAGCCCTGGCTCCGCAGCCGTGCGGCCACGACGGCCGCCGTCCGCACCTCCTGGAACGACAGCTCCGGGTGGGCATGCAGGTCCTGATAGAGCTCCCGCAACGCGGGGAGTTGTGCGTCGAGTCCGGCGAGGAGGGGTGAGGGTGCGGTCACGGGTGGGTCCTTCCATGGCGGTTGCGCAGACCGAGCCGCGGCCGGTGGGCCGGCGGGGGGGGCGACGCCGACCGTCTGCCCATCGAGTGTCGTTCTCAACCGGCCTACGCGTACCGGGGGACTCCGAGCCGCGGCGGACCTCCGTGGGCCCGCCCGACGGCGACCTCGGTGATCGCCCTCCTGGAAGGCGCCTTCATGCTCGCCCGCGCATCGCGCTCCACGACCCCGGTCCTCGTTGCCGCACCCGCCGCGGCCGCCATCGTCAGGGCCGCCGCGGACGCCCCGCCGGTCAGACGGTGAACTCCCTGATCACGGTGTTCCTGAAGACGGCGCTGCCGTCGACGGTGAACAGCGCGAGGCCGGTGTCGACCAGGTAGGGGAAGGCCTCCATCGAGTGCGTGTACCGGCCGTCGTCGAAGAAGACCTCGACCGTGGTGCGGTGCCTTCAGGCGGCTCGAGGGATCCCGCCGGCCTCGAGGTGCGTCGGCGCGCGGAGATACTGGCCGTGTCCGATCAGCCGCGGCCGGTCCCTTACCACCGGCCTCCGCCACCACCGCGCGAACCGTGTCCACCGCGCAAGCCGTATGAACCGCATGAACCGTGTGAACGGTACGAGAGGAACATTCCGTGATCGTCGTCGCCGGTGAGGCCCTGATCGACCTGGTGCCCCAGGCCGGCGGTGGTACGCCGACGCCGCTTCTGCCCGCCCGCGGCGGCGGCCCGTACAACACCGCCATCGCGCTCGGGCGCCTGGGGGCGAAGGTCTCCTTCTGCTCCCGGATCTCCACGGACGCCTTCGGCGAGTCGCTGGTCGAGCGGCTGAGCGAGGAGAACGTCGACGTCGGGCTGGTCCAGCGCGGCCCCGAGCCAACCACCCTCGCCGTCGCGTCGATCGGCACGGGCGGCTCCGCGGCGTACAGCTTCTACGTCGAGGGCACCGCGGACCGGCTGTTCCAGGTGCCCGACGCGCTGCCGGCGGCGACCCGGGCGCTGTCGTTCGGCACGTGCTCGCTGGTCCTCGAACCGGGAGCGAGCGCCTACGAGGAGCTGATGCGCCGGGAAGCCGGTCGCGGGGTGTTCGTCGCGCTCGACCCGAACATCCGGGCCGGTCTGATCCCCGACCCGGACGCCTACCGGGAGCGGTTCCTCAACTGGCTCCCTCATGTCTGTCTGCTGAAGCTCAGCGAGGAGGACGCACAGTGGCTCGGGCCCGACGTCCGGGGCTGGCTGAACGCCGGACCGGGTGCGGTGGTGATCACCCATGGCGGGGACGGTTTGACGGTCTTCCCCCGGAACGGGGACGAACGCTCCGTGCCGGGCGAGAGCGTCCACGTCGTGGACACCATCGGTGCTGGCGACACAGTGAACGCGGCGCTGCTGCACGCGCTGGCCGAACGGGACCTGCTGACGCGAGACGCCCTCGCCGATCTGCCGGGGCAGGAGTGGGACGAGGTCCTGCGCTTCGCCGCCCGGGCGGCAGCACTGACCTGCTCGAAGCCGGGCGCGGAGCCGCCGTACGGGGATGACCTGTAGGGCTTGCCGGCCCGGCCTGGCGGGCCCGGCCTGCGGGCCCGGCCTGGCGGGCCGCGCTCGGTGGTTTCGCCAGTCCTGGCCGACGGCCCCAGTGGTCCCGGCCGCTCCCGCGTCCTCTGTGGTACTGGTGCTCGCCACCGTCTCGCCCGGCCCGGGCGGACGGCCGCCGGGCGCCCGGCAGCGCCGCCTCATCAGCGTCCCGTCGGTGCGAACGATCTTGGCACCGCGGTGGTCCCGGTCGTCCGGCAGTCTTGGCCGACTTGACCGACGGCCGCCCCGGCGACCCCGAGGTCGCGGCGGTCCGGGCGCCCGCGACCGCCCCCGGCGGCCCCCAGGGCCCCGACCGTCCCGGCCACCCCGGCCGTTCCTGGGTGCCCCGACGGTCCCCCCGCCGACCGTCCCCCTGACCCCGGGTGACGTGCGTCATTTCTCCTCGGACGCACCGGCTGTATCTTCGCCCCACTATGTACGTCACCCCGTTTCCTCCCGACCGGGCGGCCCCGCTGTGCATGCCGATCTGTCCCCACTCATAGCGGCGACCGCCACCTGGCTCACCCGCGCCTATCCGCCCACCGGTGGCGCGATGTCGTCGGCGCTCTGCGAGGCGCAGGCTCGTCAGGCCGTCACGGCCGCCGCCCTGCTGCGCTACCCGACGCCCATGGACGCCTCACTCGTGGCCATGGCCGGCCCCGGCGGCTCCGCCCGGCTCGACTTCCTGAGCAATTCGGACCGCCGTACGCCGGTTCCGTCGGAGCAGCGCGCCTGGCGCACGTGGGTGGACGAGGTCGTCGCCAGCTGGGCCGCCTGCCTGCTCAGCAGCGCAGAGCTCGCCTCGGCGGCGGTGGCCGGCCTCGCCGACGGCGCGACCGGCGCCTACCGGCGTCTGGTGTCGCCCGACGAACGCGACCGGCAGGCGGCCGCACTCCTGCGCCATCCCGACCTGCTGGCTCCCGTCGCCGCCCTGCACCACGGCCTGCTGCGCGCTCGGCTCGGGCTGCCCGTGCCGGACTTGGCCTGACCTCTCGTTCCAGCGCATCCCGCCTCACCGCACCGCCGGTGAGCCTGCGTGGGTGGATCTTGTGTGCTGTCCCCCGCCGCGTGCGCGCGCCGGAGCGGGACACCCGCGTTAATGTCGCCGATGAGGCGAGGCAGCAACGCCCGTGGGGGGATTCTTCGCAGCAGCGAGAGAGGACGCCAGGACAATGGGACACGGCGGGAATGTCATCCAGGAGCTGACGGCCGACCACCGCGAGGTCGACCAGATGTTCGCAGAGATCGAAGCCCAGCGCGTCGGAGACCCGCGCCGACGGGAGCTGGCGGACGAGCTGACCAAGGAACTCGTGCGGCACTCCGTCGCGGAGGAGGAGTACCTCTACCCCGCGGTGCGGCGCTACGTCGACGACGGAGACGACCTGGCGGACGAGGAGGTCGCCGACCATGCAGAGGTCGAGCGCATGCTGAAGGAGCTCGAGGACTGCCAGTCCGACGACCCCCGGTTCGACACCCTGATCACACAGCTGAAGTCGGCGGTCACCTCGCACGTCGCCGACGAGGAGAAGCGGCTCTTCCCACTCCTCGCCGAGTCGTGCAACGCGGACCTCCTGATGGAACTCGGCGAGAAGGTCCGCCGCGCCAAGGAGTCCGCCCCGACGCGCCCGCACCCCTCCGCTCCGTCCACGCCGCCGGCCAACAAGCTCCTGGCTCCCGGCATGGGGATGGTGGACCGGGTCCGTGACCTCCTCACGGGCCGCGCCCAGGGCTGACCGGCGAGGAAGCGCCTTCGACCACCGGGCCGGGCCGAACGATTCGGCCCGGCCCGGTGGTGTGCGCGGCGCGGGTCTCCGTGCCTGGCCCGGTGGTGTGCTCGGCGGCGGTCGCCCGCCGACGTCAGACCTGGACGCCGGGGACGCCGTCCTCGACGACGGCCGTCGCGCGGGTGGTGATCGGCGCGCCGGGACGGGTGACGTACGGCAGGACGCGGAAGTCGCTCGTCCATCGCTTGCGGTCGACGCGTACACGCACATAGCCGCGCTGTCCGTTGAAGAACTTCATGTGCGGGTTGGCGGCGAGGAAGCGCGTGCCCTCCGCCGTCATGTCGGCACCGTCGCCGCCGCTGGTGATCGACGTACCGACGAACTCGCTGCCGACCGTGGGCGATTCGGGGTCGGCGTAGTCGCGCTTGAGGTCCCAGGCGTAGTTCTGGTGGCGGTCGCCGGTGATGACGACGAGGTTGCGCACCCCGCGGTCGTCCGCCTCGGCCAGCAGCCGGTTGCGTTCGGCGACATAGCCGTCCCAGGGGTCCATCCAGACGGTGGTGCCGGGGCCGGCGTCATGGTCGGTCTGGCCCATGGGGGCCTGGTTGCCCAGCACGTGCCAGCGGGCGGCGGACCGGCTGAAGCCGTTCAGCACCCAGGTGCGCTGCTCGGCGCCCAGCAGGCTCCGGTCGGGGGCGAAGCGGTCGGCGCAGTCGGCGGAGATGCCGTCGCCGCACGGCTGGTCGTCCCGGTACTGGCGGGTGTCCAGCATGGTGAAGTCGGCAAGCCGGCCGTAGGAGAGCCTGCGGTACATCTGGACGTCGGGGCCCTTGGGCAACTGCGTGTGCCGCAGTGGCGCGTGCTCGTACAGGGCCTGGAACGCGGCTGCCCTGCGCTGCACGAACGCCGTCGGGTCCTGGTCCTTCTCGGGTATGCCGTCGGCCCAGTTGTTCTCCACCTCGTGGTCGTCGAAGGTCATGATCCACGGGAAGCGCGCATGTGCCTGCTGCAGCGGGGCCTCCGACTTGTAGAGGCCGTACTGGAGCCGGTAGCGGGCGAGGTCGACGGTCTCCGTGTGGAACTTGGCGTCGGTGGCCACCCCGCGCTTGTTCGTCTTCACCCCGTACTCGTAGAGGTAGTCGCCCAGGTGCACCACCAGGTCGAGGTCCTCGTCCGCCATGTGCTCGTAGGCGGTGAAGTAGCCGTCCTGCCAGGCCTGACAGGAGGCGAAGGCGAAGGTCAGGTCCTTCGGGGTCGTCCACGGCAGCGGGGTGGTCCTCGTGCGGCCCACGGCCGAGATGTCGGTGCCCACGCGGAACCGGTAGTAGTACACCCGGTTCGGCCGGAGCCCGCGGATCTCGGGGTGCACGGAGTGGGCCAGTTCGGGCGAGGCCACCACGCTGCCGCTGCGCACCACGCGCCGGAACCGCTCGTCGTCGGCCAACTCGTAGTGCACGCGGACCGGTTTGGCGGGCATGCCGCCCATGCCGTCCTCGGCGAACGGGTCGGGGGCCAGGCGCGTCCACAGCACCACGCCGTCGGGCTGCGGCTCGCCGGAGGCGACGCCGAGCGAGAACGGGTTGCCCTTCATGGCCGGGGCGGCGAAGGCGGAGCCGGAGCCCCACTCACCGGTGCCGAGCATCAGTGCGGCGGCACCTGCACCGCCGAAGCCGAGCAGCTGCCGCCGGGATACGGGACGAGCGCCCACAGGGTCCTCCTTGGCTGTTCGGTGTGAACCGCCAGAAGTCTTTGGTGGGTTGGTGTCCCGCGATGGCCCGCGATGTGGCCGGTTCCCGAGAAGTACGTGAACACGACAGCCGTCCCGCGGGGACGGGGGCGCGGGCCGCGACGCCCGCCCGGCGTCAGCTCTTCCGGGCCGTGCTGTCCGTGTCCATCAGAGGGGCCGGGTGGAGGGCGTTCATGGTGACGCCGGTGCTCGAGAGCTCGTGGACCGGCTCGAATGTCGCCGTGATCATCGCAAGCTCACTGCGGCAGTAGGCGCGCAGCGCCTCGAGCAGCGGGAGCAGTGCACGGTTGAGGACGTACGGCGCGAGGTGGTTGACGACGAAACAACTCCTGTCCCTGCGGGCCCAGTTCACGTCGCGACGGGTCGACACCGCCACCGGCGACGGCGTTGTTCACGAGCCCGTCGAGCCGGGGCTCGGTGTCCAGAATCCGGGTGCCTGGTGTCACCCCCACCAGCGTCGGCCTTCATTGCTGGTGGCCAAGGGCTCGCCGTACCGGTTCAATGCCTGCGGTCATGGCTCTAGGAACCTGTAGGCACCGGCGTTACCCTCCGGCGCATGATTTCCACGGTGGTCTGGGGTACCGGCAACGTCGGCCGCGCGGCCATCCGTGCCGTGGAGGCCCATCCCTCCCTGACGCTCGCGGCAGTCGTCGTCCACAACCCCGACAAGGTCGGCCGCGACGCGGGAGATCTCGCCGGCCTCGGCCGCGAACTGGGGGTCGCCGCGACCGACGACGTCGAGGCGGTGCTGGCCGCCGGGCCGCGGGCGGTGGTGTACGCGGCCTCGGGCGACATCCGGCCCGACGAGGCTCTTGCCGACGTGGTCCGGGCGGTCAGGGCCGGAGCCGTCGTCGTCACGCCGTCCATGTATGCCCTCTACGATCCCCCGAGCGCACCTCCGGAGCTGCGGGACCCGGTGCTGGCCGCCGTCGCCGAGGGCCGCGGCTCGATGTTCGTCTCCGGTGTCGACCCCGGCTGGGGCAACGACGTGCTGCCGCTGCTGATCAGCGGGCTCGGGACGACCGTCGACGCGATCCGCTGCCAGGAGATATTCGACTACTCCACCTACGACCAGCCCGACTCGGTCCGGTATCTGGTGGGAATGGGCCAGCCGATGGACTACGAGCCGTTGATGCTCGCGCCGTCTGTGCCGACCATGGTGTGGGGCGGGCAGGTCCGGCTGATGGCGAGGGCGCTCGGCGCCGAACTCGATGAGCTCCGCGAGACCATGGAACGTCGCCCGCTGGACGCCACGGTGCGGACCAGGACGATGGGCCAGTTCGAGGCGGGCACCCAGGGCGCGGTGCGCTTCGAGGTGCAGGGGATCATCGAGGGCGAACCTCGCATCGTCGTCGAGCACATCACCCGCATCCACCCCTCCTGCGCACCCGAATGGCCCGCGCCGCCCGACGGCAGCGGGGCGCACCGGGTGATCATCGAGGGCCGCCCGCGTATCGAGGTCACGGTCGAGGCCACGGACGAGGGCGAGAACCGCTCCGCGGGCGGAAACGCAACCGCGGTGGGCCGGCTTGTGAGCGCGATCGACTGGCTCGTGGATGCGGCACCGGGCCTCTATGACGCGCTCGACGTCCCGCTGCGCCCCGCAGTCGGCAAGCTGGGAAGGAGACGACGATGAACATCGACATCCCCGAGGGCAGGAACGCGATCGAGTACGTGTGGGGTGAGATGGTCCCCGGCATCGGTACCGCCGCCGCGGACTTCTCTCTGGCGGTGTACGCCCACACCACCCTCGGGCTCCGGGAGTTCGAGGCCGGGCGGCTGCGGATCGCCCAGATCAACGGCTGCGCCTTCTGCCTCGACTGGCGGACCGAACGCGACGGCGAGAAGGTCGAGGACGACTTCGCGGACGCGGTGACCCGGTGGCGCACCACCCCCGCCTTCGACGACCGCACCCGGTTGGCCGCCGAGTACGCGGAGCGGTACGCCCTGGATCACCACGGTCTCGACGACGAATTCTGGGGCCGGATGACGGCGCACTACAGCCAGGTCGAGATCGTGGAGCTGAGCATGAGCATCGGATCGTGGCTGGCGTTCGGCCGGCTCAACCATGTGCTGGGCCTCGACACCGTGTGCACGCTGCCCGGTCACTGAGGTGATCGGGACGGCTCGGTCGTGCCGGCCGGCCGCCACCGTCACAGGTCGGTGGCGATGATCTGCTCGATGTTCCGTTCGGCGAGTGCCGTGATGGTGACGAACGGGTTGACGCTCGCGTTGCCGGGGATCAGCGAGCCGTCGATGACGTACAGGTTCGGGTGGCCGTGGAGCCGGCCGTAGTTGTCGGTGGCCTTGTTCAGTACCGCGCCGCCGAGCGGGTGGTAGGTGAGATGGTCGCCCCAGATCTTGTACGTGCCGAAGAGGTCGGTCCGGTAGATGGTCCCTTCCTTCGCGTTGATCCTGTCGAAAATGGTCCGTGCGGCGTCGATGGACGGCTGCTTCCAGGCGGTCTGCCAGTCCAGGTCGACTTTGCCGGCGGCGGCGTTCCAGGTGAATGCGGCGCGGTGCGGGTTCTTGGTGATGGACAGGTAGAACGAGGCGTACGTCTCGATGCCTGTGGGCAGTGGTGCGACCTCGGCGAACGCACCGCCGGCCTGCCAGTTGTCGATGCCGGCGGTGGGCATGGACGCCTGGAGCTTGCCGGTCGCGTCCCACATGTGGTTGGCACGGCCGCACATGACGTTGCCGTTGTCGCCCCAGCCGCTGCCGATCTCGCCGTTGAGGCGGGGCAGTGCGCCCGTGGCCTTGAGCTTGGTCAGCAGTTTGGACGTGCCGACGCTGCCTGCCGCGAAGAACACCTTGTCCGCGGTCACGGCCTTGGTGGCGGTGACGTCTCCGCTGGTGTCGATCTGTTCGATGACGACCGTGTAGCGGCCACCGGCCGCAGGGGTGACCGAGGTGACCTTGTGCAGCGGCGAGACGGAAACCTTGCCCGTCGCGGCGGCCTGGGCGAGATAGGTCTTGGGCAGCGACTTCTTGCCGTGGTTGTTGCCGAACAGCACTTCGCCGACCAGCGCCGACTTCGGGACGGCTCCGGCCGCTTCCTGTGCCATGTAGTCCCAGTCGTACACGTTGGGCACGAAGACGAAGGGAAAGCCCGAGCGCTCGGCGTGCTTCCGGCCGACCCGGGCGTACTGGTAGCAGTCCGCTGCCTCCCACCAGCCCTGGTCGACGTGGCGGACCCCGAGCCCGGCGTTGGCGCGCGGGTAGTGGACGCCGTACATCTCGTCGGCGTTCACCGACGGGAGGATGGCGCCGAAGTTCTCCCGTCTCGGGGTCACGGCCATGCCGCCGTTGACGAGGGAGCCGCCGCCGACACCGCGGCCCTGGTAGACCGTGATGCCGCCGAACTCCTCGGCGTCCAGGATTCCGGTGTATCGGGGTACGTCCTTGTCGAGCGGGAAGCCGAGGAAGTGGCTGAGGGGCTGCTTGGTCCTGGTGCGAAGCCAGAAGGACCGGAGGTCCGGCCGGGTGGTGTTGGCGAAGACCTTGCCGTCCGGACCAGGGGTGTCCCAGGCCATCCCCATCTCGACCATGTGCACGTCGACGCCTGCCCCGGCCAGGCGTAAAGCGGCGACGGAGCCGCCGTATCCGGTGCCGATGACCAGGACCGGTACATGCGCCCCGTCGGCGATCGGGGCCGTGGAGGCAGAGGACTTCCTCTGGGCCGCGGAGGCGCTACCGGCGAGGATCACGGCCCCGCAAAGAGAACCGGTTCCAGCGATGAATGCGCGGCGCGACAACCCTCTGGAACACGGATCGTGCGCGGTGGGAGGCGTCATGTGATGTCCCTCACTTTCGAGTGAACGGCAACACGTTCTACTGCTGCGCGTGCATGAAGTCACGACATACCGATAAGTAACTTCTGTCCGATCATGCACCTTTGACGGTTCTGCACGACTTACGACCGCCGGGTCGCCCTCTCCCACGGAAGGGCGGCCCGGCGGTTCGGCTCGGTGCGCTCCTGCGCCCCGCGTTGCAGGCGTCGACGCGGCTACTCGAACCGCGCGGTGTCCCCCGCTCCTCGGCGCACGATCTCGAGTTCGCCACCGGAGAAGTCGATGACCGTCGTCGGTTCCGTCCCGCAGTCGCCGGAGTCGATCACGGCATCGACGACATGATCGAGTCGTTCCTTGATCTCCCAGCCCTGCGTCAGCGGCTCCTCCTCGTCGGGCAGAAGCAGGGTGCTGGAGAGAAGCGGCTCGCCGAGGTCGGCGAGGAGGGCCTGCACGACGGCGTGGTCGGGGATGCGGACGCCGACCGTCTTCTTCTTCGGGTGCAGCAATTGCCGCGGCACTTCCTTCGTCGCCGGAAGGATGAAGGTGTAACTGCCGGGCGTGGCAGCCTTGATCGCGCGGAAGACGTCGTTGTCGACGTGTACGAACTGGCCCAGCTGCGCGAAGTTCTGGCACACGAGGGTGAAGTGGTGCCGGTCGTCGAGATTGCGGATCGACCGGATCCGGCTGATGCCGTCACGACTGCCGAGCTGGCATCCCAACGCGTAACACGAGTCGGTGGGGTACGCGACGAGCGCGCCGGACCTGATGCTGTCAGCCACAGTGCTGATGGTGCGCCGCTGAGGATTCTCGGGGTGCACGTCGAAGTACTTCGCCATCCGCCGAGTCTAGGGCTCTCGTTTGGGTCTTGCCGGACTCGCGCGCCCGCCGCCCCTGCTGCCGTCAACTGCGCGAGCCCGACGGTCAGTCCTTGCGGGAGGCCACCAGTTGGCTCACGTACCGGACGCTGCCGCAGTCGGCGTCCAAGTACTTCGCACGCGCTTCTAGGAACGCCTTGCCCAGTTCCTGCCGGCGGTCGTCCTTGACGTTCTCACGCGCGTCGTTGAGCAGCGTCCGCTCCTCTTCGTCAGCGTGGTGGTTGACGGCGGTGACGAGCTCTTCGAGCTTCTCCTCCCACTCCTCGGTCGTGGTGTCCGCCACCTGGAGCAGCGCGAGCAGCGCTTCGTTGGCTTCCTCGTGCTCGTGCACGCCGTGCTCGACGTCGTCCTCGTCCACGTTCTTGTATCGCCGCAGAGCGGGGTAGACCTCGTCCTCCTCGGCCGAGGCATGGGCGATGAGCAGCGCGGCGAACTCGCCGACGGCGGCCGCGCGATCGGCTTCGACATTGCGCATCGTGCGGAAGAGCTCCTCCATCCTGCGGTGGTCCTGCAGGATCAGCTCCACTACATCGTTGGTGACTGCCGACATACCGGCTCCTCTCTCTCGCTGGGTGGCCCGACCGGGCGGATACCCCGGTATCCGCACGTCAGACCTACCGGGGTCGGCGCATGGTGTTGTCCGCCATCGGGCGGAGAGGGGCGACGGGACCGCAACGCCGGTTCGCCCGCGTGCTGCCGGCCTGCCCAGGCGGATCACCCGTATGCCCCTGTTGACGTGCCGTCGGTTGACGGCGCAGGAAGCCTAGGATCCGTCACTGGCGTTGATCATCACCTCCCCCTGCCCCGAGATGCGGGGGAGTTTCCTGACCGGAGGGGACGGAATGTCGCACAGCTTCGGCAGGACCCGCTGGAAGCGCTTCGCCGTGGTCCTGGGCGCCGGCGTCACGGCCGCCGCAGCACTCGGTGTCGGAATGGCGCAAGGAGCGCTGGCTGCGTCGTTCTTCATCTCCGGTCACAGGTTCCAGGTCGGTGCGGACACGATCCATGTCCGTGGTCTGAGCATTTACGGCATGGTCGACGTGACCAGGAAGGGCACGCTCGTACCGGTCGCGGTCACGGGCATGCGGTCGGCGAGGATCAGCGGGCTGTGCCAGTCCGTGGTGGCTCCGGTCCCGGTCCTGGGCCCGTACACGCTGAGGCTCACCGGCGGAGACCGGGAGACGACCGAGGCGAAGAACCTGTTCATCGACACGACGGACCTGTCGGTCGGGCAGGCGAACCTCGACGACATCGACATCGGAGTGGCCGCGGGTGCGGTCCGTAAGGGGCCGATCAACCCGGAGGACAGGGACTCGCGGTTCTTCGACCCGAACGGTTTCGCACAGCAGTCGGTCTCGGCGGTCCTGACCGACGTGGAGGCGACCGCGGTCGCGGTTTCCGCAAGCACGATGAAGGTCCCCGACCTCCGCCTGCAGCTCGACCAAGGCAGACACGAGTGCTTCTGACCTCTCGGCGCAAAAAGCGCTCCGCGCCCGCTTCCCCTTCACATCGGAATGTGTTCGATCTCTACGGCAGACGCCGGGAGGTGCGTGCCGCCGCCGCGGACGTGCGGCGAGGATTCCGGGGGTGGCGGCGCGGACGGCCGTTCTGGGCAGGGCTGTTCACCCTCGCGGCCGGTCTGCCCATCATCTACTTCCCCTACGTCCACCTGACCGTGGCCGGCATCCCGCTGGCGCTGTCCACCACGGCCGGCGCCGGTGCGCTGATCATCGGTGTCCTGCTGATGGTCCTGGGCGTCACCCTCTGGTTCCAGCAGCAGGTGCGGGCGTTCGCCGGGATCACGACCCTGCTGCTCGTCCTCGTCTCGTTTCCCGTCGCGAACTTCGGGGGTCTGTTCCTCGGCATGATCTGCGGGCTCGTCGGCGGCTCACTGGCGTGTGCCTGGGCACCGCCCACGGACGATGCCGAGCCGCCGAACCGCAGCTCCGGGGCCTTCCCGGTGGAGGAAGGCCCCCAGTGAAACGTGAGGACCCTGCCGGCTGTCCCGCGGCGAGGCCGGATGCCGAGCCCCGCCGCCCTGTCCGCACTCGGCCGGAGACCCGTGTGAGCCGCCGGGCGTCGCGGTTCCTGACCAGGATGCCGGCGCTGGCTGCTCTGCCGGCGGCCCTGTTGCTGGGAGCACCGGCAACCGGCGGCACGCTGCTCGACCCCGGCGCGAAGCGCGAGACGACGCGCGCCCGTGCCGCGACCGACCGCCCCGGGAACGTCCCCTGGGTGATGCGGGCCGACAGACTCGTTCTGCACGGCAGCGCCTTCCATGGCCTCGTCACCGTTCGCACCGCGGCCGGGCCGCAGCAGGCTCTGAAATTCACCGCCCGCTCGATGGACATCGCCGACCTCGACCTGGCAGCGAGCCGCGCCGGCGTGACGGTGCGTCTGCGGGCCGGGTCCGGGACCACGTCCACGATCAAGGGCAAGAACGTGGTGACCCTGTACGCCGGGAAACTGTCCGGCACGGTCACCGGTCTGGGCGGCGCGCCGCTCCCGGCGGACCGCAGCGTCACCGTGACTCCGGACGCCCTGCCTTCGTGGCTCTCCCGCACCGGCGCTCCCACGCGCACGCTGACGTTCGAGAACGTGACCGTTTCCCAAGTGACCCAGTTCGGCGGCGAGCTGTCCGTCACGGGATCGGTCCTGTCCGCAGCGACCCGGTGACCGGTAAGGCAATGGCCCCGTATGCGGGCGGCCGGCCCGGG
This sequence comes from Streptomyces sp. NPDC096176, assembly GCF_044763255.1. NCBI lineage: Bacteria > Bacillati > Actinomycetota > Actinomycetes > Kitasatosporales > Streptomycetaceae > Streptomyces > Streptomyces sp. NPDC096176. The sequence goes on from NZ_JBIWFV010000007.1 coordinate 228,711, forward strand.
AACGTCACCGGGGCCGGCCGCGCGCGCATGGTCGCAACAGGTGTCAGCCGATCTCGATGAGCAGATCTCCCGCCTCGACCTGCTGGATCTTTCCGATCGCCAGCCGTGTGACCGTGCCCGCGGCCTGCGCGGTGATGGAGGCCTCCATCTTCATCGCCTCGATGGTGGCCACCGTCTGACCTGCCGACACGGAAGCGCCCTCCTCCACCTGGAGCGTCACCACGCCCGCGAACGGCGCCGGGACATGGTGATCGTTGCCGCGCTCGGCCTTCTCCGCGGCCTTGACCTCGGTGGCGACGGACTCGTCCCGCACGGACACCGGACGCAGCTGGCCGTTGAGCGTGGCCAGCACCGTACGGAAGCCCCGCTCGTCGGCCTCGGAGATCGCCTCCAGCTCGATCAGCAGCGTGACACCGGGCTCCAGGGTGACCGTGTGCTCGGTATCCGGCTCCAAGCCGTAGAAGAAGTCCTGCGTGGGCAGCACGGACGTGTCGCCGTACGTCTCGCGGTGAGCGTCGAACTCCTTGGTCGGACCCGGGAACAGCAAGCGGTTCAGCGTCGCCCGCCGGTCCCCTGCCAGCCCTTGTCGCTCCTCCTCCGACAGGGTCGGGGTCTGGGCATGCGCGGGGCGGCCCTGGAGCGCACGCGTGCGGAACGGCTCGGGCCAGCCGCCGGGCGGGTCGCCCAGCTCGCCGCGCAGGAATCCGATCACCGAGTCCGGCACGTCGAACTTGCCGGGGTCGGCCTCGAAGTCGGCCGCCTCGACCCCTGCTCCGACCAGATGCAGGGCGAGGTCTCCCACCACCTTCGAGGACGGTGTCACCTTGACCAGCCGGCCCAGCATCCGGTCGGCGGCGGCGTAGCAGTCCTCGATCAGCTCGAAGCGGTCGCCGAGGCCGAGCGCGATGGCCTGCTGACGCAGGTTCGACAGTTGTCCGCCGGGGATCTCGTGGTGGTACACGCGTCCGGTGGGCGAGGCGAGCCCCGACTCGAAGGGTGCGTAGACCTTGCGCATCGCTTCCCAGTACGGCTCGAGTCCCCCGACCGCGTCCAGCGAGAGTCCGGTCGCGCGCTCGGTGTGGTCGGTGGCCGCCACGAGCGCCGACAGGGACGGCTGGCTGGTGGTGCCCGCCATCGAGGCGACGGCGGCGTCGACGGCGTCGACGCCCGCGTCGATCGCGGCGACCAGCGTCGCGAGCTGACCTCCCGCCGTGTCGTGGGTGTGCAGATGCACCGGAAGGTCGAAGCGCTCGCGCAGTGCGGTCACCAGAGTGCGGGCGGCGGGCGGGCGCAGCAGGCCGGCCATGTCCTTGATGGCCAGTACGTGCGCGCCGGCGTCGACGATCTGCTCGGCGAGGCGCAGGTAGTAGTCGAGCGTGTACAGTTCTTCGGCCGGGTCCGACAGGTCCGCGGTGTAGCACAGGGCGACCTCGGCCAGCGCGGTGCCGGTGGACCGTACGGCGTCAATGGCAGGACGCATCTGCGAGACGTCGTTGAGCGCGTCGAAGATCCGGAAGATGTCCATGCCGGTCGCCGCCGCCTCGGCGACGAAGGCGTCGGTCACTTCGACGGGGTAGGGCGTGTAGCCGACGGTGTTGCGCCCGCGCAGCAGCATCTGTGTACAGATGTTGGGCACTGCCTCGCGCAGGGCGGCGAGTCGCTCCCAGGGGTCCTCTGCGAGGAAGCGCAGGGCCACGTCGTACGTGGCGCCGCCCCAGCACTCCAGGCTGAGCAACTCCGGTGCCGTGCGGGCGACATGCGGGGCGACGGCCAGCAGGTCGCGCGTCCTCACCCGGGTGGCCAGCAGGGACTGGTGCGCGTCGCGGAAGGTCGTGTCCGTGACCGCGACGGCCCGCTGCGCCCTCAGCTCTGCCGCGAACGCCTCGGGTCCGAGGGCCGCAAGGCGCTGCCGGGAGCCTTCGGCGGGCGGACTTCCCAGGTCGGTCAGCGGGAGCTTGGCGGCCGGGTCGATGACCTGGGGACGCGGACCGTGGGGACGGTTGACGGTCGTCTCGGCGAGATAGGTGAGCATGCGGCTGCCGCGGTCGGCCGAGGGGCGCGCCCGGAGCAGCTCCGGGTGATCGGCGATGAAACTCGTCGTGACACGGCCCTCGCGGAAGCCGGGGTGGTCGAGCACCGCGCCGAGGAAGGGCAGGTTGGTCGCGACTCCGCGGATACGGAACTCGGCGATCGCACGCCGTGCGCGGCGCGCGGCGTTGGCGAAGTCATGGCCGTGGCAGGTCAGCTTGACCAGCATCGAGTCGAAGTGCGCGGACACTTCGGCGCCGGTGTGGACGGTGCCGCCGTCGAGCCGTACGCCGGGACCGCCCGGGGAACGGTAGGCGGAGATGGTGCCGGTGTCGGGGCGGAAACCGTTGGCGGGATCCTCCGTGGTGATACGGCACTGCAGGGCCGTGCCGTTGAGGACGATGTCGTCCTGCGCCAGATTCAGATCCGGCAGCGTCCTGCCCGCGGCGATCCGCAACTGCCCGATCACCAGGTCCCGTCCGGTGACCTGCTCGGTGACCGTGTGCTCCACCTGGATGCGGGGGTTCATCTCGATGAAGACATGGTTGCCTCGCTCGTCGACGAGGAACTCCACCGTGCCCGCGTTGACGTACCCGATGTGCCTGGCGAACGCGACGGCGTCGGCGCAGATGCGCTCGCGCAGCTCCGGGTCGAGATTCGGCGCGGGCGCGATCTCGATGACCTTCTGGTGACGCCGCTGCACCGAACAGTCCCGCTCGTAGAGATGGACCACGTTCCCTTCGGCGTCGGCGAGGATCTGCACTTCGATGTGGCGCGGGTTGACGACGGCCTGCTCCAGGAAGACGGTGGCGTCCCCGAAGGCCGACTCCGCCTCGCGCATCGCCGCGTCGATCGCCTCCCGCAAGTCGGCGGGCTCGGCTACGTGCCGCATGCCGCGGCCGCCGCCGCCGGCGACGGCCTTGACGAACACGGGGAACCCGATGGAGTCGGCCACGCCGACCAGCGTGTCCACGTCCGTGGACGGCTCGGACGATTTCAGTACGGGAACCCCGGCCTCACGGGCCGCCGCCACCGCGCGGGACTTGTTGCCGGTAAGATTCAGCACGGAAGCGGGCGGTCCGACGAAGGTGATCCCGGCCTCTGCGCACGCGGCGGCGAGGTCGGGGTTCTCCGACAGGAAGCCGTATCCGGGGTAGATGGCGTCGGCACCGGCCTTGCGCGCGGCCTTGATCACCTCGTCGACCGAGAGGTAGGCACGCACCGGATGGCCCTTTTCACCGATCTGGTAGGCCTCGTCCGCCTTGGCGCGGTGGAGCGAATTGCGGTCCTCGTAGGGGTACACGGCCACGGTGGAGATACCGAGTTCGAACGCCGCACGGAAGGCGCGGATCGCGATCTCGCCCCGGTTGGCGACCAAAACCTTGCGGAACATCAATCTCCCCTGTCGTGTTGCGGGCACGCGGCCTCTTGCGGGCGCGCGGCCTCAAGGTGGTGATGTCACTCCGGCTGCCGGGGACGACCCGGCAGCCGCTCTTCCCGTGGACGGTACCGATCAGTAGGGGTGGAGTCGATCTCCCACGGGCGGGAGGTACGTCACGTCTGCCGGAGCAGACGTCGCCGCACACGACGAAGCAGGGTTCGGCGCCGTAGCACGGCGCACAGGACGAATGCGGGATCCGCTGTCATGAACCGCGCGGATCGGGAAACCCGGTGCGCATGAACCCTCAAGGTGGTGAAGGTTGATGAGGCAAACGCATCGGGACACGTCGGACGAACCGGTCGGCGCGCTGGTCTCCCAGGCGTCGCAGCAGATCTCGCAGCTGATCCGCGAGGAGATGCAGCTCGCACGAGCGGAAATGACACAGAAGGGCAAACGCTTCGGCAGGGGCGGCGGCCTGTACGGCGGTGCCGGCCTGGTCGCGGTCCTGGGGCTGCAGGCACTGGTGGCCACAGCGATCATCGCGCTGGCCCTCGTACTGCCGTGGTGGGCAGCCGCGCTGATCATCAGCGCCGTCCTGTTCCTGATCGCCGCGATCTTGGCCGCCGCGGGGAAGAAGAACATCCGCGAGGCCACCCCGCCGAAGCCCGAGAGGGCGATCGACGGCCTGCACAGGGACGTCCAGGAGATCAAGGAAAGGGTCCATCGATGAGCAGCCACTCCTCCCCGAACGGCAACCGGCCCCATGCGGCCCCGCCGAGCCCCGACGAGCTGCGCGCCCAGGTCGAGGACACTCGTGAGCAGCTGGGCCGAACCGTGGAAGCACTCGCCGCGAAGGCGGACGTGAAGGCGCGCGCGCAGCAGACGGCCGCCGAGGTGAAGGAGCAGGCCGCGGCCAAGGCCGCGCACGCCAAGGAGCACATCGCCTCGTCCGTCTCGATGGTCGGGGACAAGCTCCGGGCCAAGGCGCCGCAGCCCGTGCAGGACAAGGCGCACCACGCGGCCGAGACGGCCCGCGGGAACCCGGGCCCGCTCCTTGCCGCCGGGGCTGCGACTGCGGCGATCCTGCTGCTGGTGGTGCTGGCACGGCGCAGGAGGCGCCGGTGAAGGCGTCGAAGATCGCGTACAAGCCGATCGGTCTGGCACTCGGCGCCACCGGCGGCGCACTGGCGGGAGCGGCGTTCGGCCAGGTGTGGAAGCGTCTCGGGCACGACGAAGAGGCACCGGACGCCACCGACGAGGACCGCACCTGGCCTGAGGTCCTGCTCGCCGCCACGTTGCAGGGCGCGATCTTCGCGCTCGTCAAGGCCACTGTGGACCGCGGCGGCGCCACCGCCATCAGGCGCCTCACCGGCACCTGGCCCGGCTGAGGGAAGGGGCGGCGCTCGGCTATGGGGCTACCGGCACATGGCACCCGCACATGAACCCGGACGTGTGCAGACAGGTTTCCCGCGGATGAAGCCGGACACCCGCCCGACATGGCACACCTTCCGAAACCGGGGCATCGTGATCAGCCGGCCTCCTCCGAGCGGAGTCACCGCCCGGAGGAGGCCGGACCGCAGCCCGACGGCGGGGCGGACAGCCGTCCCGGTCCGGCTCCCGGCACGGAGAGCGCCGCCCCCGACAGCCCGACCGCCATGCCGAAGAAGTCATGGGGGCAGGTGCTGCGCAGGACGGGCAAGGAGTTCAAGGACGACGAGCTCACCGACCGCGCGGCAGCCCTCACCTACTACGGCATCCTGTCCGTGTTCCCGGCCCTGCTGGTACTGGTGGCCCTCCTGGGAGTCGCCGGGCAGGGCGCCACCGAGAAGGTGCTGGACAACCTCCGGCAGTTCGCACCGGGGCCGGCCCGCGATGTGCTCACCAACGCTGTGACGCAACTGCAAGGCAGCGGCGGCACGAGTTCCGTCCTGGCCATCGTCGGTCTGCTCCTGGCGATCTGGTCGGCCTCCGGGTATGTGGCCGCGTTCATGCGCACATCGAACGCCGTCTACGACCTGCCCGAAGGGCGGCCGGCGTGGAAAGTGCTGCCCGTGCGGCTCGGAGTGACGGTGGCGCTGCTGGTCATGGCGTGTGCCAGCGCGCTGATCGTCGTCCTTTCCGGCGGCATCGCCGAGCGGATCGGCTCCGCCCTCGGTGTCGGCGACACCGCGATGACGGTGTGGTCGATCGCGAAGTGGCCCGTCCTCGTGGTCCTCGTGGTTCTCATGATCGCGCTGCTGTACTGGGCCGCGCCGAACGCGAAGGGCCGCGGGTTCAAGTGGGTCACCCCCGGCAGCTTCCTCGCCGTTGTCATCTGGCTGATCGCTTCCGCCGGTTTCGCCTTCTACGTGGCGAACTTCGGCTCGTACAACAAGACCTACGGCACCCTCGCCGGCGTGATCATTTTCCTGGTCTGGCTGTGGATCACGAACCTCGCGATCCTCCTCGGCCTCGAGTTCGACGCCGAACTCAGCCGGGAACGCGCCATCATCGGTGGCCGTCCTCACGACCAAGAGCCCTACGTCGAGCCGCGCGACACCCGCAAGTGGACCGACGAGGACCGCCGCCGTCTCGAATGACACGCCGCGTCACCTTCCGTGCCCTGAGCATCGAAGCCGCGGAGCTTCAGCTCATGAAACTGCGTGCCCGGGCGCGGCACATCGAGCGGCTCCTGTCACGACACGTGCCGCGCCTCGGCAGAAGACGACACGGAGGTAAGTGACTGCTGCTCGCAACACCCCTGCCGCCCTGTTGGGTCGCCCCCCGCCCGTGCGCCCTCTACGAGTACTGTGCGATCCAGCGTCGGTAGGCGGCGATCTCCCGGTCCGTCAGCGTCAGGCGTCCGGGGCCGGACCTGTCCGCGGGGAGTTCCGCGGCTTGGAGCACCGCACGGTACGTGTCACCCGGAAGGTGCAGCAGCAGCCGGCCCTGCTCGACGGTGCTGATGGCCATCCACGAGTCCCCGCTGTGCTCCTCGGCTTCTTCGGTCGGCTCGACGGTGGAGACAGCGGTCACGGTCAGCACCGTGGGGATGGGCACGGGCGTGGGGATGGAGCTGTCGGTCATGGAGTCCTGATTACCAGGCCGCGTCCGTACACCCGGCAGGCGCGCCGGGGTGGCCCGGGCCCCGGCGCGGGGCGCGTGGAGGCGCGAGGATTCACCGGCGACATGTGTGCGGGTCGGGCCTGTTGCGCTCGGTGGAGCTGCCACAGTGTCCGATGCTGGAGACCGAGCCGCTCGACGGGTCTCGTTGCGGGCCGTGTGCCGGAGAGGTGGTTGCTGTGACATCGGATTACCCCGGTGAATCTCCGACGGGCGGTGCCCGGACACCCGAGGAAGACGAGGAGCAGTCCTGGGGGCAGCGGTGGCAGGCGCTCACGGTCTGTCTCATCGCCGGCTTCATGACGCTGCTGGACGTGTCGATCGTCAACGTGGCACTCCCGTCGATCCGCGAGGGGCTCGACGCGCCGGAGCCGGTCCTGCAGTGGGTCCTGTCGGGGTACGCGCTGGCGTTCGGGCTCCTGCTGATCCCCGGCGGGCGACTGGGTGACGCGTGGGGGCGGCGCACGGTGTTCATGCTGGGCCTCGCCCTGTTCACCGTCGCCTCTGCGGCTTGCGGCGCCGCCCAGTCCGGCACGTGGCTCGTTGTCGCGCGCGTCCTGCAGGGCTTTGCGGGAGGCCTGCTCTCACCCCAGATCTCGGCGCTGATCCAGCAGATGTTCTCCAGCTCGGAGCGCGGGCGGGCCTTCGGTATGTTCGGCACAGTCGTGGCCATCTCCACGGCCGTCGGACCGCTGCTCGGCGGGTTCCTCATCCACTTCGCCGGTGCGCAGGACGGCTGGCGCTGGGTGTTCTACGTGAATCTGCCGATCGGGGCGGTCTGCCTCGTGCTCGCCAGACGTTTCCTGCCGGACACGCCTTCCGCGGCCCGCATCACCCTGCGGCGGCTCGATCCCCTCGGCGTGCTGCTCCTGGGCTGCGGGGTGCTGGCGCTGCTCCTGCCGCTCGCCCAGGCGGAGCAGTGGCACGGTCCGCAGAAGTGGCTGCTCGTCGTCCTCGCGTTGGTTCTGCTCGCATGCTTCGTGGGCTGGGAGCGGCGCTGGCAGAGGCGCGGGGAGGAACCCGTGCTCGACCTTTCCCTGTTCCGGGTGCGCAGTTACTGGCTCGGGTGCCTGCTCGTCCTCTTCTACTTCGCGGGATTCACGTCCATCTTTTTCGTCAGCACGCTGTACCTGCAGAGCGGCCTGCACTTCAGCGCGCTGATGGCCGGCGCCGCCATCACCCCCTTCGCGGCCGGCGCGGGGCTCTCCTCGCACGTCGGAGGCAAGCTGGTGAGCCGATTCGGCAGGCCCCTGATCACCGTCGGTCTGACCATGGTCGCCGTAGGGCTCGCGGGGACCGCGGTCGCCGTCCGGCTGGTTCCCGGACCGGGCGTCGCGTGGGCCATGGCGGCCCCGCTGCTGCTGGCCGGGCTGGGCAGCGGCCTGGTGATCTCGCCGAACCAGACACTGACACTGAACCGCGTTCCGGTGGGGTCCGCGGGCAGCGCGGCCGGCACGCTGCAGACCGGGCAGCGGGTCGGCTCCGCCGTCGGAATCTCCGCCGTGGGGTCCGTCTTCTTCGCCCAGCTCGGTCGGGGCGACTGGGCGCGGGCCTACGACGCGGGGCTGTTCGTGTCGGTCGCCTTCGTCGCCGTCGCGCTGCTCATCTCGCTGACCGATGTCATCGGCAGCCGGCGCCGCCGGCATGCGTCGTCGGTCGGCGCGTCCGACGTCGCCGAGCTGGCATGGCGCTACGGCAGGCAGGGCTGACGGGGCCCGGAGGCCACCCGTGCGCGACGTTCAGGACCGGAACCTCAACTGCCGCTGCGCGCACCGCCCGTGGACCGCGGGTCCGCAACGGCCGCGAGTTCCGGCCCGTCACTCCGCGGGGGTGCGGTGCTGGCGCGCGGGATCAGCAGCGTGGGGAGCACGATGTGCCGCTCCATGTCCGCTTCCCCGTCGTTGATGAGCGCGAGCGTCAGCAGGCCGGCCTCCCGCCCCAGGTCCGACGGCGACTGGGCGATGGTGGACAGGTCGGACCATTCGGCGAGTTGATGGTCGTCGAAGCCGAGTACCGACATGCGACGGGGTACGTCCACATGGCTGTTGCGCAGGGTCCAGGCGACGGAGATGGCCAGCTCGTCCTGTTCGGCGAAGACGGCCGTGGGCGGCTCGCGGAGGCTGAGCAGCCGTCCGACCGCCTCCGCGGTGCTGCGCTTGTCGCCGACCGTCGCTTCGACGACGAGGTCGTCGTCCGGCGGGACACCCGCCTCGGTGAGCGCCTCCTGATAGCCGAGCAGGCGCTCGTGCGAGCTGAAGATGAAGCCGCTGGCACCGACCGACTGCACAAAAGCGATACGGCGGTGGCCGAGGTTGAGCAGATGGCGGGTGCCCGCGCGCGCGGCGGCGATGTCGTCGACGTAGACACTCGGCCGGCCGTCGACGTGCTGGCTGACGTAGACGACCGGCATCTGGAGGTCGTCCAGGCGCGCGCTTTCCTTGTCGGTGAGGTCGAAGGAGAACACCAGCAGCGCATCTGCGTTCCGCCGGGCCGGTAGGCGATCGAAGAAGGCGTCGCGCTCGGCCATGTCCGGGGTGAGGTAGACGTTCAACTCCATTCCGGCGGCGCGCAGTACGGGTGCGAGAGCGGACAACGCCGAGCCGATGAACCACGAGTTGAGTGTGGGCGCGAGCACTGCCACGACACCGGTCCTCCCCGTGACGAGGCTCGCGGCCTGACGGGAGACGGCGAAGTTCAGCTCGCGGGCGGCCTTCTCGACGCGTGCGCGGACTTCGGGCGAGACGGTCGCGAAGCCGCGCAGCGTGCGTGAAACGGTGGAAGTGGAGACCCCGGCCCGTTCGGCGACGTCGGCCATTGTGGGGTGCCGGTGATCTGCGGGCATGACCGGACGTTAGCACAACGGGCGGTGATCGAATCTGCTTCGTGACAGCGCTGTCACAGCCCACCACCACCGGGAATCCACCCGATTAAAGCCTCAACAGGGCTATAGATCCGGTGCTGATCGGTAGATGGCCACCGCATTACCGGGACGTAGCGCATTGACTTCATCTTCGGGGACTCCTAGCGTGCAAGCGTTGTCACGCCGGGACCTCCGGTGCCCGCCAAGGTGATCCCTTGCGGCACTGAACTGCACATGGCCCATGCCCTCGAGCGCCGGACAACGCATGCACCACCACCACCGCGCCGGGCCGTCCTGCGCCCCGCGCCCCGCATCCCCGCTTCTTGTCCCCCACGGGAGAACGCCTGCTGTCAGGCGATCCCCCGCCCCCGGTTCCGCACGACCAGGAGAGACAGTGAGGACCACACCGACCAGAGCACTGCGACGCTCGGGAACGGCAGCCGCGGCGCTCGCCACCCTCGCGGCGTGCGGCTCACCCGGCGGCACGACCACCCCTGCCGGGCAGCTCCCCGCCTTCGAGGGACGCGGCCCCATCACCTACGCCGCCGGAAAGGACTCCACCGGCTCGGTCCAGGCCGTACTCGAGCGCTGGAACAAGCTGCACCCGAAGGAAAGGGTCACTTTCATCGAACTGCCCACGGACCCGGACGCCCAGCGCCAGCAGATGATCCAGAACTCTGCGACGAGGTCGGATGCCTACACGGTGCTGTCCCTCGACGCCGTGTGGACCTCGGAGTTCGCGGCGCACCGCTGGGTCGACCGGCTGCCGGAGGACGAGTTCCCCCTGCACAGAATGCTGAAGCCGATCGTGGAGACCGGAAAGTACCGGGGGGGCCTGTACGCCCTGCCGGCGAGTTCGGACGGCGGCATGCTCTACTACCGCACCGATCTCCTCCAGAAGACGGGCAACGCCGCCCCGCCCGTCACGTGGGCGGAGATGAAGGCCCAGTGCGCCGAGGTGAAGAAGCTGCCTGAGGCCAGGGGCATGGCCTGCTACGCCGGGCAGTTCCAGAAGTACGAGGGCCTGACGGTCAATTTCGCCGAGGCCGTCAACTCGGCGGGCGGCGTCGTCACGGACGCCGGTGGGAGGCCGCGGGTGGACAGCCCGGAGGCCAGGCAGGGACTCGACTTCCTCGTCGGCTCGATCAGGGACGGCACCATCGCGCACGAGGCCGTCACCTACCAGGAGGAGGACGCCCGGCGGGCCTTCCAGGCCGGCAAGGTGATCTTCGAGCGGCAGTGGCCGTACATGTTTCCCCTCGCAAGCAAGAAGGACGGCTCCAGCAAGGTCGCCGGCAAGTTCGGCGTAGCACCTCTGCCCGGGTTCGACGGCCCCGGCTCGTCCAGCCTCGGCGGCCACAACCTGGCGCTGTCCGCCTCCGCCCGGAACAAGGCCACGGCGATCGACTTCATGAAGTTCTTCGCCGGCGAGGAGATGCAGCGGTTCACCCTGGCCTTCGCGCCCGCCGCTCCGACATACGAGGCGCTGTACGAGGACCCGAAACTGGTCGAGCGATATCCGTACCTCCCCGTCCTCAAGCAGTCGATCCTGCATGCCGTTCCGCGTCCCCGCGTCGTCGGCTACGGCGATGTCACCGCGGCGATCCAGCGCGAGACGTACGCGGCGATGACCGGTGACAAGAGCAGCGAGCAGGCGTTGAAAGACCTGCAGACGTCACTTCGGCAGCAGGCGGAGGACCAGTGAAGAAGACAGTCATGGTGCAGACGCACACCCTGCCCGGCTCTACCGAGGACCGGCCCGACGACGCCGCGGGCCGCACCGGCTCGTCCGCCCGAGGCGCCGAGCCCGACAGGGGCAGCCGCGAGAAGTCCTGCACGACCACCGCCGGTTCCGCCCGGCTCGCGGCCCTCCTGATATCGCCGACGCTGCTGGTTCTCGCGGTCGTCGTGCTCTACCCGACGATCGTCGCGCTGAAGGACTCCCTGTACGGCGCCCCCGGCATCGACCCGAGCACAGGTTTCGTCCGTGACGGCGCCCCGTTCGTCGGCGCCGACAACTATGCCGCGATCTTCGGCGACGAGGCCGGCGGCCGGTTCTGGAACGCCTTCTGGAACACCACGTTCCTCACCGTCACCACGGTGGTGCTGGAAGCGGTGATCGGCGTGGCGATGGCGCTGATCATGCACCGCGCCTTCCGGGGCAGGGCCCTGGTGCGTGCGAGCATCCTGGTGCCCTGGGCCATTCCGACGGCGGTCACCGGTCTGCTGTGGCGCTGGATCTTCAACAGTGACGGGGTGGCCAACGCGCTCATCGGGCAGCAGGTGCTGTGGACCACCGAAGGCTTCCACGCCAAGGCCGCCGTCATCGTCGCGGACGTGTGGAAGACGGCACCATTCATCGGCCTGCTCGTCCTCGCGGGACTCCAGGTGATCAACAAGGAGGTATACGAGGCGGCCAGGATCGACGGGGCCGGAGCGCTGCGCCAGTTCAGGAACATCACTTTGCCCTTGGTGAAGCCCGCTCTCCTGGTGGCTGTCCTCTTCCGCACGCTCGACGCACTGCGCATGTTCGACCTGCCCTACATCCTCATCGGCGCCCAGAAGACGTCGGTGGAGACGCTCTCCATGCTCGCCCAGGACCAGGCGGCCAACGTGCGCTTCGGCCCCGCCTCTGCCTACGCCGTCATCCTCTTCGTCTACGTCTTCCTCATCGCGCTGGCCTTCGTAAGGCTGCTGGGCGCCGACGTGGTCGGCGACGACGACGCGCCACCTCGACGGCGACGTCGCCGGCCGACCCGCCGACCCGCGGAGGTGGCGGCATGACTCTCTGGATCCCCGCCCGGGCACGTGCATGGGCGCTGTACGCGGGAGTCGCCGCGGTTGTCGCCTACTGCCTGGCCCCGTTCTACTGGATGCTGGTCTCCAGCCTCCGCCCCACGTCGGACATCTTCGACAACTCCCCGCTCCCCACGAGGATTTCCTTCGAGAACTACCTGGCGGTCCTCGACCCGTCCCAGAGCTTCACCCGGGCTCTGCTCAACAGCGTCGTCGTGGCCGGCATCACGACCGCCCTGGCGCTGGTTCTCGCCACCTTCACCGCATACGCGATGGCGCGCCTGGAGTTCCGCTTCAAGCGTCTGGTGCTCACCCTGATCATCGCGACGTCGATGTTCCCCGTCGTCTCGATCGTGGTCCCGCTGCTGAAGATGTTCGTCGGGTTCGGCTGGATCAACACGTACCAGGCCATGATCGTGCCGAGCATGTCCTTCACCCTGCCGCTCGCGATCTGGAACCTCACCGCGTTCTTCCGGCAGATGCCGCAGGAGCTGGAGCACGCGGCCATGGTCGACGGCTGTACGCGGGGGCAGGCGTTCCGCAGAGTCATCGTGCCGCTCGCGGCGCCCGGCATCTTCACCACCGCGATCATCGCGTTCATCGCCGCCTGGAACGAATTCCTCATCGCCCTGTCGATGACGAACAAGCCCGATATGCAGACCGCGCCCGTGGCGATCTCCAAGTTCTCCGGGGCGAGTCAGTTCGAGACACCGTTCGGCAGCCAGATGGCCGCCGGAGTGCTCGTCACCGTCCCTCTCGTGATCCTGGTGCTGTTCTTCCAGCGCCGGATCGTCGCCGGCCTCACCGCCGGTGCCGCCAAGTGACCCTTCACATCAATCTGCCGACCCTCCGCCGCAAGGAGCACGCGAACCATGTCCAACACCGCACCGTGGTGGCGCAGCGCCGTCATCTACCAGGTCTACATCCGCAGCTTCGCCGACGGGAACGGTGACGGCGTCGGTGACATCGCGGGCCTCCGCTCGCGTCTGCCGTATCTGAAGTCGCTCGGGATCGACGCCATCTGGATCAACCCGTGGTACAAGTCGCCGATGGCCGACCACGGCTACGACGTGGCGGACTTCCGGGAGATCGACCCGCTGTTCGGAAGTGTGACGGAGGCGGAGGCGCTCATCGAGGAGGCACATCACCACGGGATCCGGGTGATCCCCGACATCGTGCCCAACCACACCTCCGACCAGCACGCATGGTTCCGCGCGGCACTGGCCGCCGGCCCCGGCTCCCCGGAGCGGGAGCGTTACATCTTCCGGCCCGGCCGCGGCCCGGCGGGCGCAGAGCCGCCCAACGACTGGAAGTCCTGCTTCGGCGGCCCGGCGTGGACGCGGCTGCCCGACGGCCAGTGGTACCTGCATCTGTTCGCGCCCCAGCAGCCGGACCTCAACTGGGAACACCCGGATGTGCACGAGGAGTTCAAGTCGATCCTGCGGTTCTGGTTCAGCCGTGGAGTGGACGGATTCCGCATCGACGTCGCGCACGGCCTGATCAAGGACCCGGAACTGCCCGATCTGCCGCCCCGCACGCAGCCGGCGAACCAGCCCGGCCAGGGGCGCGTCGACCACCCGCACTGGGACCGCGCGGAGGTGCACGACATCTACCGTGAATGGCGCCGCGTGGCGGACGAGTTCCCCGGCGACCGCTCGTTCGTCGCCGAGGCCTGGGCGGACACCCCGGACCGGCTCGCCGCGTACGTCCGCATGGACGGCCTGCACACGGCGTTCAACTTCGACTTCCTCATGTCCAGCTGGGACGCCAAGGATCTGCGCGAGGTCATCGACGGTTCACTCGCCACGCTCGGCTCGGTGGGCGCCCCGGCCACCTGGGTGCTCTCCAACCACGATGTCGTACGCCACCCCAGCCGCTACGGCCGCAAGGTGGTGAAGAAGTGGGTGGCCAACGAGTCCTACCGTCCCGAGGGCCCCCTCGACTTCGCCCTGGGCACGCGACGCGCCCGCGCCGCCGCGTTGCTGATGCTCTCCCTGCCCGGCGGCGCGTATGTGTACCAGGGCGAGGAGCTGGGCCTGCCGGAGGTCGAGGACCTGCCCGAGGAGGTGCTGCAGGATCCGACGTGGGAGCGGTCGGAGCACACGGACCGCGGCCGGGACGGCTGCCGTGTGCCCATCCCGTGGTCCGGGCGGCGCGCACCGTTCGGCTTCAGCCCGCCGGACGCTGCGGGTGAGCCGTGGCTGCCCCAGCCCGCGGAATGGAAGGACCTGAGTGTCGAGGCGCAGACCGGCGACGCGACGTCCATGCTCGAGCTGTACCGCCGCGCCCTGCACCTGCGCCGGGAGCACCCCGCCCTCGGCGACGGCACCCTGACATGGCTCGACGCACCGGCGGGAGTCCTCGCCTTCGCCCGCGTACCCGGCTTCGCCTGCGTGGTCAACCTGTCGCCCGAGCCGTATCGACTGCCGCAGCACGAAGCGGTGCTGCTGGCCGACGGACCGATCGAGGACGGCCTGCTGGCTCCGGACCACGCGGTCTGGCTCGCACTGCGGCAGGACTGACCGCGCTCGTGCCAACGGTCCCTCCCGAACCGCCGCCCGCCGAACCGGCGGGCGGCGAGCGGCGGGACGACGGCCGGTCACAGCGCACACGGCCGACAACGGGAGCGATGAGGTGTGTCACACCGCCTTCCCGGGGGGTCCGCCGCTCTGGTAGACGTGGCTGGATCCGGCTTGTAGCACCATCTTCCGAAAGCACCGCCATGGACCAGGGCCCCGCACCCGACCACCTGAATTTCACCATCGACCTCACTCTCGAGGAGGCCCGCCGACGGGCCGAGGTGGTGGCGGCTCTGGGGCCCGACTGGGACCCCATGGCCGCACTCCGCTCCGAGGAGGCGGCCCATGCGCTCCTTTACTCGGGCCTGGACGCGGAGCAGGAGCAGATGTACCGCAGGCTCGTGGCCGCGGGCGTGCTGCCGGGACGGGAGCCGGGCGATGCGGCTTCCGATTGATCCGCAGGCTGACCGCGCCCGGCGGGCGTGGGTCGCCTGCCCCGGATGCGACGACGCCCGCGGCTGTGTGACCTGCACGGAGCGGCGCAACTGCTCCGAGCACTGGCGCTATCTCATCGCGAACGAAGGCGCCCGGGTCCATCTGCAGTGTCCGGGCTGCGCGCACACCTGGACGTGGGACACCCGTCTCGGCAGGAGCGACCGGACCGCCTGAGCGTGACCCGCCCGCCGTCGGCTTCGGCACCTGCGCCTTGCGTCACCGCGCCCGGTGCGGCTCAGCAGATCCGCGGCAGCTGTTCGCCGAGGGGCAGATCGACGACCCGGGTGCCGCCGAGCCCCGTGCGGGCGACCACCATCCCGCGGTGCTCGTCGACCACCTCGCCGATCACGATGGCCTCCGCGCCCAGGGGATGCGCGCGCATGGCCGCCAGGACCTCCTCGGCGTGCTGACGCGGGACGAAGGCGACGAGCTTGCCCTCGTTCGCCACGTACATCGGATCCAGGCCCAGCACGGCACACGCGTTGACGACGGGCGGCGGCACCGGCACCGCCCGTTCCCGGACGACGATCCCCGTGCCGGACGCGGCCGCGATCTCGTTGAGCGCGGCGGCCAGGCCCCCGCGTGTCGGATCACGAAGCACGTGCAGGTCGGGCGTGACGGCGAGCATCGCGTCGACGAGGCCGCCGAGGGCCGCGCAGTCGCTCTCGATCTCGACGCCGAACTCGAGGCCCTCACGCACGCTCATGATCGCCACACCGTGGACGCCGATGGCGCCGCTGACGATCACGACGTCGCCGGGTACGACCCGCTGGGGGCGCAGATCGACCCCGGGCGGGATCAGACCGATGCCGGAGGTGTTGATGTAGATGCCGTCGCCGTGTCCGGCCTCCACGACCTTGGTGTCCCCCGTCACCACCTCGACCCCGGCGGCGCGGGCAGCCGCTCCGAGGGTCTCGGCGACGCGGCCGACGACGTCGAGCCCGACGCCCTCCTCGAGAATGAAGCCGCAGGACAGGTAGGCGGCGCGGGCCCCGCTCATGGCGAGATCGTTCACCGTCCCGTTGACGGCCAGGTCGCCGATGCTGCCGCCGGGGAAGAACAGCGGCCGCACCACGAAGGAGTCGGTGGAGAAGGCCAGCCGCGCACCGCCGAGTTCCACTGCGGCGGAGTCCGTCAGGGCGGACAGCACCGGTCCGCCGAAGGCCGGTGCGAAGACGTGCTCGACGAGCTCGGCGGACATGGCACCGCCCCCGCCGTGCCCCATCACGATCCGGGGCTGGTCCCTCAGCGGTACCGGGCATGTCCAGGAGAGCATGTCCGGCCCGACGCGTTCGCCGCACTCCGCCGCGGCGTCGGCGTCCGCGGGGCGGGGAGCGCTGGTGGTGTCAGACAACGGCGCTGCCCTCCAGGGACGAGGCTCCCGAGGCGGGGGCCTTCAGTTCGAGCCGCCGGTACAGGTAGTACGCGGCGCATGCACCCTCGCTGGAGACCATCGTGGCTCCCAGTGGTGTGCGGGGTGTGCAGGTCGTGCCGAATGCCTCGCACTCGTGAGGCTTCAGCAGCCCCTGCAGGACCTCCCCGCTGCGGCACTCGGCCGGCTCCCGGGTGTTGATGCCGTCGACGGAGAAGCGGTATTCGGCGTCATAGTCCCGGTAGCGCTCGGACAGCCGCCAGCCGCTGTCCGGAATGACGCCGATACCGCGCCATGCCCGGTCCGTGACCTCGAAGACGTCGTCCAGCATGGCCCGGGCGGCCGGGTTGCCCTCGGCCCTCACGGCTCGCGGATAGGCGTTGTCCACCGTGTGTTCGCCGCGCTCCAGCTGCAGGACGGTGCGGCGCACCCCCTCGAGGATGTCCAGCGGCTCGAATCCGGTGACGACGATGGGCACGTGGAAGCGCTCGGCGAGTTCCGGATACTCTCCCGTCCCCATCACGCTGCACACATGTCCGGCGGCGAGGAAGGCCTGCACCCGGCAGTTCGGCGACTGCATGATCGCTTCGATCGCCGGAGGTACGCGCACGTGCGAGACCAGCAGGCTGAAGTTGCGGATTCCGAGCTTCCGCGCCTGATACACGGTCATCGCGTTGGGCGGCGCGGTGGTCTCGAAGCCGATGCCGAAGAAGACGACTTCGCGGTCCGGGTTCTGCTCGGCGATCCGCAGCGCGTCGAGCGGCGAGTAGACCACCCTGACGTCGCCGCCCGCGCCGCGCACCTGGAAGAGGTCACGTCCGGTGCCGGGCACACGCAGCATGTCCCCGAAGGAGCAGAAGATGACCCCGGGGCGTGAGGCGATCTCGAGGGCCTTGTCGATCACTTCTAGCGGTGTCACGCACACCGGGCACCCGGGGCCGTGGATCAACTCCACCTCACTCGGCAGCAGTTGGTCGATGCCGTGCCGGATGATGGTGTGGGTCTGGCCGCCGCAGACCTCCATCAGCGCCCATGGCCGGGTCACCGCGGTGCGGATCTCGTCGAGCAGCCGGGCCGCCAGGTCCGGGTCGTGGAATTCGTCGATGTACTTCACCGCTGTACCTCCCCGGCGACGCCGTCCTGCGTCGGCCGTTCCGCTTCTTCCAGGTGGGCGGCCGCTTCCCACGGGTCGCCGAACTCCTCCTGGAGCATGCCGAGGTTCTCGAACAACTCCAGTGTTCTGCGGGCCGATTCCTCGTCCAGTCGCTGGAGGGCGAAGCCGACATGGACGATGGCGTACTCACCGACCTGCAGGTCCGGCAGGTACTCCAGGCACACCTCCTTGACCACTCCGCCGAAGTCGACGGTGGCCATGCGGGTACCGTCCCTGTCCTCGACGCCCAGCACTCTGCCGGGTACCGCAAGGCACATGCGTGTCTCCTTAACGTTGGGCTGGTGGGCCTGCGCCCGTCATCAGGCCTCGGCGGCGGCGTGGGCGGCCACGACGAGCTGGCCCACGGCCAGCCCTCCGTCGTTCGGTGGGATCCGCTGATGGCGCAGGACCATGAAGCCGTCCTGGCGCAGACCGCGGGCGCAGAGGGAGGAGAGCAGGACGTTGGCGAACACCCCGCCGGTCAGCGCGACGGTCTCCGTCCCGGTCTCCTCACGCGCCGCGGCGCACACCGTGCGGACGAGCCGTGCCACCGCCTGATGGAAGCGCGCCGCGACGGCCGGCACCGGGGTTGCGTGCCGCAGATCCTCGACGACTGCACCGAGCAGGGGCGCGGGGTCGCACGCGATCGGGGAGCCGGTCGACCGGACCTGCCGGAACGCGTACCGGGTGTCCGCCTCGGTCTCAGCGCCCACGGCTGCGGCTTCGAGTTCGATCGCGGCCTGCGCCTCGTAACCGGCGCGATGGCAGACTCCGGCCAGCGACGAGACCGCGTCGAACAGACGGCCCATGCTCGAGGTGGGCACACAGTTCACACCGCGCTCCAACTGCTGTTCCAACACGCGGAGTTCATCGGCGGGACAGACCGTCACGCACGGCAGGTCACCGCTCCGGGCGATACCTGCCGCACGCAGGTGCGCCAGGGCCATGCGGTACGGGCGGCGCACGGCCGCGTCCCCGCCGGGCAGCGGGACGTACGCGAGGTGCGCGTACCGGGAGTACCCCGCGTAGTCGGCGATCAGGAACTCCCCGCCCCACACCGCGCCGTCGTCTCCGTGTCCGGTGCCGTCGAAGGCGACGCCGATCACCGTGCGGCTGCCGTCGAGGCCGTGCTCGGCCATGGCGGCCGCGACATGGGCGTGGTGGTGCTGGACCTGTTCGACCGGGCGCCCGCCGGCGTTCCGGCGCGCCCACCGGGCGGACCGGTAGGCCGGGTGCCGGTCGGCGACCAGCACCCGGGGCCGCACTCCTGTGATCGACTCCAGTTGCTCCTCGACGCGTTCGAACGCCAGCTGCGTCGCGAGGTCGTCCATGTCCCCGATGTGGGCCGAGAGCCAGGCTTTGCGGCCCTCGCCGATGCAGAAGGTGTTCTTGAGGTCACCGCCGACGGCGAGGGCGGGGGCCACCTCCACGGGCAGGGTGAGGGGCAGCGGGGCGTGTCCGCGGGAGCGGCGCAGCATCAGCGGCTCGCCGTCGCAGACGCGCACCACCGAGTCGTCGCAGGGCACATGGATGGGGCGGTCGTGCAGCAGCCAGGCGTCCGCGAGGCCGGCCAGCCGCGTCTGTGCTTCCGTGTCGTCGGTGACGATGGGTTCGCCGGCGATGTTGCCGCTGGTCATGACCAACAGCCTGGGCGCTCCCTGCTGCTGCGTGCCGGTTCCGAGGAGCAGATGGTGCACGGGCGTGTAGGGGAGCATGAAGCCCAGGTCGGGGCTGCCCGGCGCGACCCCTTCGCAGGGGAAGGCGGTGCCGGGGAGCGGCCGAGCGCCGGGACGGCGCCGCATCAGGACGATGGGGCGGGCGCTCCCGGTGAGCAGGTCCCGCTCCGCCGGTCCCCATTGGACGAGGCGCTCGATGTGGGAGAGGTCTTTGGCCATCAGGGCGAACGGCTTGTCGCCACGGGCCTTGCGCCGCCGCAGCTCGGCCACCGCCGCGGCGTTCGTCGCGTCGCACGCCAGGTGATAGCCCCCGAGCCCCTTCACGGCGACGATCGCGCCGCCCTCCAGCAGCCTGCGCGCTCCGCTGATCGGATCCGTGTCCGCGGGCGCGGCCGAGGACGCTCCGGCTCCGTCGCTTCCGGCGACGATCAGCCTCATTCGGGGGCCGCAGGCGGGGCAGGCGACCGGCTGGGCATGGAAGCGGCGATCGGCCGGATCGTTGTACTCCTGTGCGCAGTCGGGGCACATCGGGAAGCCGGCCATGGTCGTGTGTTCGCGGTCGTAGGGCAGCCCGGTGACAATGGTGAAACGCGGCCCGCAGTGCGTGCACGTGATGAACGGATGGCGGTACCGCCGGTCCGCCGGGTCGAAGAGTTCCGCGAGACAGTCGGCACAGGTGGCCGTGTCCGGGGAGACCAATGTGCGTACGGGACCCCCCGCACGGGACGGGACGATGGTGAAACCGCTTCCCCCGGTGACGGGCACCTCGGTGGCATCCACCGATTCGACCAGCGCGAGGGGCGGGGCATCGGGAGCGATGCGGGCGCAGAACCGCGCGACGGCGGCCGGTTCCCCTTCGACCTCGACGACGACACCGTCGACCGTGTTGGTCACATGACCCGAGAGCCGCAGTCCCGTGGCCAGCGTGTACAGGTAGGGCCGGAAACCCACTCCCTGCACCACGCCCCGCACGACGACCCTGCTGCGCTGCACGGCCTGCGCGAGGGCCGCACCGGACTGCGGCGTGATCACGCGCGGGCCTGGGCCATCACCGGAGCGTGGACGGCGCTTCCCCCGGCCGCCGCCAGGGCCCGGTCGAGGAGACAGCCCGCGCCCACTGCGCTGCGTACGGACGTGAGGACCACCTCCACACCCGGGTTGACCTGCTGCACATTGCTGCGGAAGGTGACCTCGTCGAACGCGGCGGGCTCCGCCATGTCGGTCTTGGTGACGACGACCAGCTGCGCGAGTCCGAAGGCGGTGGGGTACTTGAGCGGCTTGTCCTCCCCCTCGGTCACGGAGGCGAGGACGACCCGGAGCGACTCTCCGAGGTCGTAGGAGGCGGGGCAGACGAGGTTGCCGACGTTCTCGACGAACAGCAACCGGGTGTCCTCGGGCAGCCAGTTGTGCAGATGCCCGGCGAGCATGTCGGCTTCCAGATGGCACAGACCGTCGGTGAGGATCTGCTTGACGGGGGCGCCGGAGCGGGCCAGGCGTTCCGCGTCGTTCTCGGTGGCCAGGTCGGCGGTGAGCGCGGCGACGGGGATCCCGCGCTCTTGTGCCAGCAGCAGCTCGCGCTCGAGCAGCGCGGTCTTCCCGCTGCCGGGGCTGGAAAGCAGGTTGACGACGGTGGTGCCGCGTGCGGCCAGCTCGGTGCGCAGAATCTGTGCCGCCGCCTCGTTCTTCGCCAGGACCGCACGCTGAAGGTCAACTACTCGGCACATGGACGGCTCTCCTCGAGGATCGGTTCACGGATGGTCGCGTGTGTCGCGTCGGTATCGGCTCCGGTGTCCGCGTCGGTCCACCGCACCTCGGCGATCCGCAGCTCACGGCCGGAGACGAGGTCGGCGGCCGCGTCGCCGCACACGGGGCAGATCAACTGCGGCGGCATTCCGACGTTCCACACGTCCGCGCACGCCCCGCAGCGTGCGGTGCCCGGGACCGACCGGGTGATGAGTTCGGCGCCTTCGAGGACCGTGCCGGCGCAGGCCAGTTCGAAGCAGAAGGCCAGCGCGTCGGGGACGACCCCGGCCAGCTCCCCCACCTCGAGGCGGACGCTCTCGACACCGACTGCCCCACCGGAGCGTGCGGCCTTCTCGACCTGGTCGACGACGGCGAGCGCGACGGACATCTCGTGCATCGGTCTCCGTCCTGTGCCGGGGGTACCTCCGGCGCCCATTACAGGGCGGAGCCGCGGCGCCCGGGCGTCCGGCGCGCCGGGGTCACACCGTTGCGTACGCCGTTCGGTTCACCCGGGCCGCCCCGCCGGCCCGGGTGAGCACGTCGGGCGTCACATCTTGCGGATGCGGAGGTAGCGCTTGAGGTCGGGCAGGACGCCCCTGACGATGGCGGCGACCGCCGTGGCGGCGGTGGCGGCGGCAGCGCCGCCGATGAGGGTCTTCTTCATGGGGTTCTCCGTGCTTCTGCTACGACGGCTTGTCATGCAGCGGCCTTTCATAGGTCGGCTTTTCATACGACGGCTTCCTTCCGAACCAGGTCGGTCACCATCCGCACCGCTCCCGGCACCGCGGCGTCCACCTGCGGGCTGAGCCCGATGACTTCGTCGATGACGGCGGGTTCACAGCCGACCACCAGCGTGCGGCGCGGGGGTGTCGCTCCGGTCCCCGCACACAGCGTGTCGAGCAGCGCCAGGACGGCGTCGGGCGACATCCGGTGCCCGTCGAGCGGGACGTCTTCCGCAACCGGGCGGTCGCCGGGCGCTCCCGCCTCGATCAGATACAGCGTTCCCGGTTCGCCCCCGCGCGCGGTGGCGTCGACGATCACGAGGGTGTCGTAGCCGTCGAGGAGCTGATAGGCGAGGTGGACGCCGCGGATTCCGATGTCGGCCACTTCGACGTCGGGCGGCAGTTCCTCCTGGGTCAGCCTTCTGGCGACCTCGACGCCGAAGCCGTCGTCGCCGAGGAAGATGTTCCCGACTCCGGCGACCAGGGTACGGGAACCGGGCGGTACGGGACTGGTCACGCGTCCTCCAGGACTTCGACCTCGTCGGGCTGGAAGTAGAGGAAGCGCCCCTGCTCGCGGCGGATGTCCGCGCCAGGGTCGTCGTCGACGGTGACAGCGATGTGCACCCCTCCGTCGACGTCGTGCAGCACGGCTTCCACGAGTGCGCTGCGGCCGTGCAGGAACAGGTCCTGGGCATCGGTGTGGCGCAGGCCCGGCCGCAGCATCACCCGGCTGCCCGCGCGCACCGCCCGGCCGTCGACCAGGACGTGGTCGCGGTCCGGATCGACGCTCGCGTCGCCGCCCGGGTCCCACCAGGCGGTGTCGGGCCGGAACACGGCCTGCTCGTCGGGTTCCTGCTGCCCCGTCACCTCCCGCAGGCTGCGCACCGCTCCGTGCAGGCGCTCAAGGACTTCCGGCGGCATGGTGTCGGCGAGGTCGATCACGGCCGCCGCGCGGGCGTCCGTACCTCTGGCCTCGCGCTTCTCCTCGTCGGTGAGGGCGGCGGTGCGCAGGGCCAGGATCTCGTCGATCTCGGTGGCGTCGTACAGGGCCCCAGGGCTCTCGGGCGCGATGGCCGGATGGTCCTCGAGGATGATCGGTGAGGAGAGCACCAGGTCGCCGCTGCCCGGTTCACCGGCGAGCACGGGCCAGGTGTGCAGATTGCGGCAGGCCGCCACGGCGCCTCGCGCCCATTCGGGCGGGTCCGTCATGGAAAGGAACGCCCCGGCGTCCAGACGCAGCAGCACATGGCTGGCGACCAGTGAGTACGGCAGGGCGGCGTCGCGGTCGCCGCCGCTGTCGGGCATCCAGGAGCTCGTGTTCTCCACGACCACGCACAGCCGCTCGACGCGGTACGGGCCGTCCAGCTCTGTAGTGGAGAGTCGTACGGCGCCGCTGATCTCCTCGCGGCGGCGTACGAGCCGTCCGACGACGAGGCCCGTGGCGTCGGTGACCGGCTCGGTGGTCTCCGCCGCCGGACGCGTGAAGGGGAAGACGACGCCTTCGTCCATCAACTCCGCAACCTCGACGGCCAGTTCGACTCTTTCCTCTTGCCCTTCGTCCCAGGGCACCAGGACCCGGTCGTCCAGGTGCAGTTCGCGCACCGTCTCGAACGTCCCGTCGGGCCGCGCCTCCTGGACGACGCGCCGCTGGGTGTGCAGGAAGCGGACCTCGAGCGCGAGCGTCGCACCCCGCTTGGGTTCCATGAGGCATTCGGTGTGCTGGAAGTCGTGTTCCTCGCTCGCGGCGCTCCAGGCCGGAGGGACGAGGACGCCGAACTGCCAGCGCAGCTTGTTCTTGGCGGCCGACGCCCGGTACGGGTAGAGCACATAACCTTCGAAGAGCACCGCGTCGGCGACCTGCCGGGCGACAGCGAGCCGGGACTGGGCGTCGGGGGTGAACGCGCTGGTCACGGTCATGGCGTCCTCTCCCCCGCCGCTTCGAGGAGCGTCTCGACGGTCGCCTCCCATGAGGGCAGCGCGCGCCGCGACCGGTAGGCGAGCAGCGCGTCCATGGCGTCCCGCGGGAGCCGGATCCAGCCGCAGCCGGGGAAGTGCTGGTCGACCATCTCCTGCCAGGTCTTCACGGGCAGCCGGTGGGCGATCTCCTTGTCCCAGGGCACGGGCTCGACATGGAAGCCGCCGGGGCCGGTGAACGCGGTACCGGAGAACAACATGAGCAGCGGCACCTCCCCGTCGGTCAGGGACCGGAAGTAGCGGGATGCCGCGACGTCCGTGTCGTAGGTGCAGGGCACGACCAGGTCCGTCTCGATCTCCCCGGTGAAGCCGGGGACCATCACGGAAACTTGGGCGAACTGCACCGGGTTGAGGCTGCTGCCCCAGCGGGAGCGCTCGCCGAACAGGTCGCTCAAAGCCGCGGCCTCCGCGTTGTCGTATCCACGCCGAGCGGGCTCGATGCGGATCTGGCAGCGCAGTGCGAGGGCGTGGATCCGTACGCCCTCGGAGGCGGTGATCCGCAGCCGGAACACAAGCGTCGGACCCGCGGCGTACGGGTCGGCACGCACGCCCGTGCAGCTGAAGGAGAACTCGGTCATGGCCGGCTCCCCTGCACGTCGCGAGCCGTGCCGCGGACATGGGCGAAGAACGCGTCGAGGTCGGCCCGGGCCTCCGCGCCGCCGTCGAAGCCCTGCCAGCGCAGTCGCATACGGCCCACCAGTTCGTAGCAGATGTCGATCGGCACCAGGTAGCACTCGGTCCGGCCCTCATGCCGGCGCAACAGCAGAGCCTCGACGTCCGGTTCGAGCAGTGCCGCGAGGTGTGTCCTTTCGAGGACGGCCTGCCAGGACGACGGCTCGAGTTCGCTCTCGGTGGCACCGGCAGGGCTCGGGTAGAGCGCGACGAGTCGTTCGAGCGCCGAGTTGCGGAAGAAGAAGGCGACGCCGACGGGGATCCGCAGCAGCTCCCAGGCGTTGTCGTCGAGCCGGTGGCCCGGATCGCTCAGGTAACGGCCGGGGACCGCGCGGAAGCGGCCCGTCGGCCCGCCCGAGCGGTCCAGCAGCTGGGAGCAGGGGCCACAGACGCAGGCCAGTGCTCGTTTCTCGGTGTCGACCAAGTGCCGGTGGCGTTCACCACCGAGGGGTGCCCCGCACAACTCGCACTGCTCTTCGGGGGGCCGCCGGGTGGTGAAGCGGCGCAGGCCCTGCGGGCCCGGGGGACGCCACGTCCGTCCCGGGCCGGCCTGGGACGCGCTCACGACGCCGTGGCCGACGAGCGGCGGCCCGGTCCGGGCGGCGGGCCGCTGCCGATCTGGAGCAGCGCCGGCTCGCGCGAGGCGGCCGCCGACTCCATGTCGACACCGGTCACCTCGGGCGCGAAGCACGCGAGCGCGTCGGCAGCCGCCTGCCGGACCGACTCCTGGGTGCTCGGGCAGCCGCAGCCCGTCGAGGCGGTGACGCGCAGGCGCAGCACACCGGTCGACGGGTCGAAGCCCGCGTGCTCGACAGAATGCGGAACGCTGTCCAGGGCCCGCGCGATGCGGGTGGGCAGGTCGTCCGGGTGCAACCCGTGGAGATTCAGCAGGCTTGCGACGAGGTCGTCGCCGAGCAGCCTCTCCAATGCAGTGCCGGGCGGCTGGGCGCCCGGGCGCCCCAGCAGTTCGACTGCCCGGCCGAGCGCCGCGCCGTAGAACTCCATGAGCACCCGCACCAGTTCTTCCGCCGCCTTGCAGGCTTCGGCGTCCTGGGTGGCGGCCAGCCGGTCGAGGACCTCCTCGACCTGCCGGCCTGCCTGCTCCGCGGTCAGCGCGCTCATCCGGCGAGGCCGCTCAGCCCGGTGGGCACATGCATCGACTTCACCGTCTTCCCGGCACCCACGTACATGTGGACACCGCACGGCAGACAGGGGTCGAAGCTGCGCACGGTGCGCATGATGTCGATGCCCTTGAAGTTCTCCGGCGTGTTCTCCTCGAAGATCGGTGTGTTCTGCACGGCGTCCTCGTAGGGGCCGGGTGTGCCGTAGGTGTCGCGGGTGGAGGCGTTCCACGGCGTCGGCGGGTACGGGTGGTAATTGGCGATCTTGCCGTCCCTGATGACCATGTGGTGCGAGAGGACACCACGCACCGCCTCGGTGAAGCCGACGCCGATGGACTCGTCCGGCACCTCGAACTTCTCCCAGGTCTGGGTGCGCCCGGCGCGGACCTCCTCGAGCCCCTTCTCCGCGCAGTGCAGGGCGACGGCCGCGGCGTAGGCCTGGAAGTACGTGCGGGCGCGGTTGCGCTCCAGCGCGTTGCTCCACTCGGGGATCTTCCACTCGAAAGTGGTCTCCGGCTTGGTCATCGTGCGCGGCAGGTTGATGACAACGCTGCGGCCGGTGGCCTTGACGTATCCGATGTCGACGAGCCCGGACAGGGCGGTGGACCACAGGCGCGCGATCGGGCCGCCGCCGGTGTCCAGCGGCAGGTGGTCCTTGCCGTCGAACCAGCGCGGCGACATGACCCAGCTGTACTTGTCGCTGAAGTCACGCTTCTGCGGAGCGGGAATGGTGTGCTGGTTCCAGGGGTGGCGCGGGTCGACCGGATTGCCGAGCGGGTCGTGGGTGACGAACTGCTCCTGGCCCTGCCAGTCCTCGTAGTACGAGCTGCCGAGCAGGATACGGATGCCGAGGTTGATCTCGGTCAGGTCGTTGGTGACGAGCTTGCCGTCCACGATGACGCCGGGGGTGACGAACATGCGCCGGCCCCAGTCACTCATGTTGGCGTAGGTGAAGTCGCAGTACTCGGGGTCGTTGAGCGCTCCCCAGCAGCCGAGCAACACACGCCGGCGGCCGACTTCCTCGTATCCTGGCAGTGCCTCGTAGAAGAAGTCGAAGAGGTCGTCGTGCAGGGGGACGACGCGCTTCATGAACTCCACATAGCGCATGAGGCGGGAGAGGTAGTCGGTGAAGAGCTGGACGGACGCGATCGTGCCGACGCCGCCCGGGTACAGCGTGGAGGGGTGGACGTGGCGTCCCTCCATGAGGCAGAACATCTCCCGCGTGTAGCGGCTGACTTGGAGAGCCTCGCGGTAGAACTCGCCCTCGAGGGGGTTGAGGGAGCGCATGATGTCGGCGATGGTGCGGTAGCCGTGGTCTGCGGCGTGCGGCGCCTCGGTGCGTTCGGCGAGTTCGAGGACGCCCGGGTTGGTCTCGCGGACCATCTTCTCGCAGTAGTCGACCCCGACCAGGTTCTCCTGGAAGATGTTGTGGTCGAACATGTACTCGGCGGACTCGCCGAGGTTGATGATCCACTCGCCGAGGTGCGGCGGCTTCACGCCGTACGCCATGTTCTGGGCGTACACGGAGCAGGTGGCGTGGTTGTCGCCGCAGATACCGCAGATCCGGCTGGTGATGAAGTGCGCGTCGCGCGGGTCCTTGCCCCGCATGAAAACGCTGTAGCCGCGGAAGACAGACGAGGTGCTGTAGCACTCCGCGACGCGCTTCTGCTTGAAGTCGATCTTTGCGTGGATGCCGAGACTTCCCACGATCCGGGTGATCGGATCCCAGGCCATCTCCACCAGGCCGGTGCCGTCACCGGTCGTCGTCGAGGATGCCATTGTGTGTGCGGTGCCCTTCATCAGTTCTGCGAGCGGGAGAGGGAGTCGGTGGCCTGGTGGGGAGCGGTCACCACGGCGGCCGGTAGCCCGTGGTGATCTTCTGGCCGGTGTGCCGCCACTTGGGCTCGCGGTCCACCGTCCTGGCGGTGATGGTCCGCAGCCTGCGGATCACGGAGCCGTACACGCCGCTGGCGGTGCTGGAGACCTTGCCGCCGGGAGGTTCGTCCATGAAGGGCATGAACTTGTCCGGAAAACCGGGCATGGTGCAGGCGATGCAGATGCCTCCGACGTTCGGACAGCCGCCGATGCCGTTCATCCAGCCGCGTTTGGGGACGTTGCACTTGACGACGGGGCCCCAGCAGCCGAGTTTGACGAGGCACTTGGGCGAGTCGTAGGTGGTGGCGAACTGGCCCTGCTCGTAGTAGCCGGCCCGGTCGCAGCCCTCGTGGACGGTGGCGCCGAACAGCCACGTGGGCCGGAGCTTGTCGTCGAGGGGGATCATCGGAGCGGACCCTGCGGCCTGGTAGAGCAGGTAGGTCAGGGTCTCCGCGAAGTTGTCCGGCTGGATGGGGCAGCCGGGAACGCACACGATGGGGATGCCCGCCTTGGACTTCCAGTCCCAGCCCAGATAGTCGGGCACGCCCATCGCGCCGGTCGGATTGCCCGCCATGGCGTGGATGCCACCGTAGGTGGCGCAGGTGCCGATCGCGACCACGGCGAGGGCCTTGGGCGCCAGCCGGTCGATCCACTCACTGGTGGTCATGGGCTGGCCGGTCTCCGGGTTGTCGCCGAAGCCGCACCAGTAACCCTCCTGCTTGATCGCCTCGTTGGGCACGGAGCCTTCGATCACCAGCACGAACGGGTCGATCTCGCCGCGCTCGCCCTTGAAGAACCACTCGATGAAAGTGTCCGCGCCGCCGACGGGACCGCACTCGAAGTCGATCAGCGGCCAGTGGACGGCGATCTTGGGCAGGCCCGGCAGACCGGCGAGCGCGATCTCCTCGATGCTGGGCTGCATGGCTGCCGTCAGCGCGACCGAGTCGCCGTCGCAGCTCAGCCCGGCGTTGATCCAGAGGATGTGGATCGGCGACTCGTCACTGCCCGGCGTACCGGACGCGCCGGGCTCTTCGACCGTGGTCGGCGTTCCTGCGTTCATGAGTGCGCCTCCTGGGAGGTTTGCGGCAAAGGGCTCATACGGGCCTCCGATCTTGCTAACAGTCGGCCGGGCGCGCCGCCACCGCAGCCGGGCTGTCGACGTCGGCGGGAGGCGCCTGCTTTCGCACGAACGCCCGACGCAGGGCGTGGTACGGCGCCCCAGGGTCCGAGAAGGTGCGCAGCATGCGGGCGAGTTCCTCTTCGCGGTAGGCGCCCAACGGCTTCGTGGCCGCGCGGCGCTCGCTTTCCGCCTTCTTGGTGGCGACGCGCAGCGCGGCGGTGGGGAGTGTCGCCAGCCGTGCGGCCAATCGGGTGACCTCGGCCGTGAAGTTCCGCGGAGCGCAGTCGACGACCCGGTCGACGAGTCCCATGCTCTGCGCGGCGACCGCGGACACCGGCCGGGCCTCCTCGGTGAGCCGCTTCGCCATGGGGCCGCCCACCCTGCGGGGCAGGGTGTACGTCCAGTACTCCGAGCCGTACAGGCCCATGCGCCGGTAGTGCGGGTTGAGCACGGCTCCCGACCGGCACCAGACCTCGTCCGCGGCCAGGGCGAACATCACGCCGCCGGCAGCGGCGTTGCCCCCGATCGCACTGACCACGAGCCGGTCGGTGGTGGTCAGAACGGCCTCCACCAGGTCGTTCATGGCGTTGATGTTGGCCCAGGACTCGGCGGCGGGGTCGGCTGCCGCGTCGATGACGTTCAAGTGGATGCCGTTGGAGAAGAAGTCCCGGCCGCCGCCCAGCACCAGCACGGCGGTGGGGCGGGAGCACGCCGCGCGGTAGGCGTCCAGCAACCGGCGGCAGTGATCGGTGCTCATGGCCCCGCCGGGGAACGAGAAGGAAAGGACCCCGACCGGTCCCTCCTCGCGGTAGCGGATGTCGCTCCAGGTGGCGTTGCCCTCGACCGCGTGCGGGGGCGCGGGAATTTCGGGCAGCGGCGGCAGTCGGTGGGCCAGCGCGAGAGTGGCGGGCAGTTTGCAGGCGCGTGGCAGACCGGGACTGCGGCGGGCCCGCAGTTCGGGGATCCACACCGCACCGTCGGCCGTCGCGCGACAGACGGCGCCCGCACGGGTGGCCAGCAGCTCTCCGGGCCGGCCGCGCAGCGTGTCCTCCGTGTGGCCGCCGTGCAGGAACCATTCGCCACCGAGCAGTTCGTCCCGCACACCGGGCTGCGAGTCCGCGGCGCGTAGTTTGCGCAGGACCGTTTCCGTGGAGTCGTCGTGCCAGGAGATCCGGCGCATCTCCTGACGGAAGTAAGGCCGGGTCCGGGCTGCCGCCGTCTGCGGGAGCCCGTTCTGCTGCCGGGGAACGTAGGTGCCCGAAGCGAAACGGTCGACGGCCAGCAGGAGGGCCTCGAGTGCGGCGTCGGAGACCTCGTTCCGGTAGAGGTCGCTCTTGGCGACCCGGGGGACGGAGAAACCGACGGTCGCCCAGACGTCGCCGGCATCCATCTCCTCGTCGGCCTGCAGCACGGTGACGCCCCACGTGTCGGCGCCCTCGTCGATCGCCCAGTCCAGCGAGGACGGTCCGCGGTCCCCCACCGGCCCCGGATGCACGATGAGGCAGGTGAGGGCCGTCCACACGTCCCGGGGAACCACGGCCTTGAGCAGCGGCGCCACCACGAGGTCGGGCCGGTGTCGCTGCACCGCGGCCCGCACCGCCGAGCCGTCCGGCGTCACCTCCACGGCCACGGCATGCCTGCGGTCACGCAGTTCGGCGTGGACCCGCTGGGTGAGACTGTTGTACGCGCTGGCGACGAGCAAGATACGCATGGCGGCCCTCCCGCAGTGGTGCGGCCCTCTTGGCCGCTCGACACAGCCGGCTGCCTGCGATGGTCGAACACAACCGCACGAGGGTGCGGGTATACGGCGCCCACTTCACTCGTAAGCATCACGAATCCGGCCACATGGCCGGAGCAGCGCGCAGATACGAAGGTCAGATCCGTATTGACCCACATGCCGGATTGATCCCTGAGTGGGAGAATCGCAGTACACCTGGCACCACAGGAGTGCCCTCACGACTTCGGACAGGCAGGTCGGCGCATGGCCAAGGAACACAAGTCATCACAGCCCTCACACGGCAAAGGCCCGAGCCGTCACCGGGGGACCGAGCACCACGGCTGGTCCCCGGACGTCGACGAGACCCGCCAACAGGACAACCCCAGCGCCCGGCGCTCCTTCCACGCCGAGGAGCACGCGGGCAGCCCCGGCAAGGGCAGGAAGGTTTCCAAGGAGGAGAAGGGGTCCGTTCCCGGTGACACCGTGAAAAGCGAGACCCCGAGCGGCGAGGAGTACGGCGGCGCGTCGGAAAAGGGCATGCGGGACACCGGCCGCAAGGGCCGCTCGCAACGCCCCAGCGGGACGAAGGACGACTCCGCGTTCACCGGCGTCGACCCCGACAAGCCCGGCCAGGGCAAGCGCCGACCGGGCTAGCTCCTGGCGCGAAGGAGGCGGAGCCCCGTCCGGAAGGGCGGGGCTCCGTGTGTCAGCTGTCAGGGGCTTCGCCCGTCAGCTGTCATGGGGCCGGGCTCGGCGTCGGAAGGGCGCTCGGCGTCGGAAGGGCGCTCGGCGTCAGAAGGGCGCTCGGCGTCAGAAGGGCGCTCGGCGTCAGAAGGGCGGCGGCCCGCTCCCCTCGATCACCATGAGCCCGGCCTCGGAACTGTGGCGGCTGACAACGCACCGGCCGACGCGGCCGTCGGGCATCCGCAGTTCGAGCTCCTCGCCATGGGTGAGGGCTTCCACGACCTCCCAGTCGGCCACCTTGAGGCTGCCGTTCCAGTCCGACAGCCCCGGAACGTCATCCTCGGGCGGATCGAACGCGTCCGTTCGGGACTGCTCGCCCCATGACAGCAGATCGGCCCATGCCGGATACTCCACGCCGCCGGCGATCACCGTGACCTCACCCCGGAAGTCGCTCATGCATCCAGTGTGCGCCTGCCGTCGTCGCCGCCGCCACGGCCGACGGCCCGCCCGGGCAGCCTCGCCCCTACCGTGACCCGTACACCGGCTGCGGCGGCTCGGCGGCGGCCAGGAGTTTCAGCGCCGCCTCGCCTGCTTCGGCAGGTGTCCATCGGGTGCCCCTGTCGGCCGTCGGGCCGGGCCGCCAGCCCTCCATCACGGTGATCCGGCCGCCCTCCGCCTCGAAGACCCTGCCGGTGACGCCGGCACACGTGGCGGAAGAGAGCCAGACGACGAGCGGGGAGACGTTCTCGGGGGCCATCGCGTCGAACTCCCCCTCGCCCGGTGCGGCCATCGCCTGGGCGAAGGCGTGCTCGGTCATCCGTGTGCGGGCGGCCGGGGCGATGGCGTTGACCTGGATCCCGTAGCGGCCGAGTTCGGCGGCGGCCACGAGCGTCAGGCCCACGACGCCGGCCTTCGCCGCGGAGTAGTTCCCCTGGCCGACGCTTCCCGCCAGCCCTGCGCCGGAGCTGGTGTTGACGACACGCGCCTGCGGCGTCCGGCCCGCCTTGGCCTCGGCCCGCCAGTGCTCGGCGGCGTACTTCAACGGCAGGAAGTGGCCCTTGAGGTGGACGCGCATGACCGCGTCCCAGTCCCCCTCGTCCAGGTTGACGAGCATGCGGTCGCGCAGGAATCCGGCGTTGTTGACCAGGGCGTCGAGGCGGCCGAAGGTGTCGAGGGCGAGGGCGACGAGCGAGGCGGCGCCGTCGGTGGTGGCGACGTCGCCGCCGTGGGCGACGGCCTCGCCGCCCACGGCGCGGATCTCGTCGGCGACCTGCTGGGCGGGGCCGGTGCCGTCTCCGGCACCGTCGAGCCCGGTGCCGAGGTCGTTGACGACGACCTTGGCGCCTTCCGCCGCCAGGGCGCGGGCGTGCGCGCGGCCGAGGCCGCGGCCCGCACCGGTGACGACGGCGACGCGTCCTGTGCAGAGTCCGGTCATCGTGTGTGTCCTGCCTTTCCGAGGAGGGCCCGGGTTTCCGGCCGAGCCCGCCGTCGCGGATGCCGGGAAGGATGTCGGCCCGGTGGTCAGTTGTTGACGGTGGCGGCGTCGAGGAAGGCGGGGCGTTCGCCTCCGCCGTGGACGAGGAGGCTCGCTCCGGTCACGTACGCGGCACGCGGGGAGGCGAGGAAGACGCAGGCGTCGCCGATCTCGGCGGGTTCGGCGAGCCGGCCGAGCGGCACGGTCCGGCCGACGGCCGCGACGCCGGCCTCGTCCCCGTAGTGCAGAGGCGAGAGTTCGGTGCGGACCATGCCGAGGACGAGGGTGTTGACCCGTACCGTCGGCGCCCATTCCACGGCCATGGACCGGGCGAGGTTGTCCAGGCCCGCCTTGGCCGCGCCGTAGGCGGCGGTGCCCGGTGAGGGGCGGGCGCCGCTCACGCTGCCGATCATGATGACGGAGCCGCCGGCCCGCTGACCGCGCATGATCTCGTACGCCGCGAGCGTGGCTGTCAGGGGCACGGTGAGGTTCAGTTCGACGACGCGGGCGTGGCGTGCGGCTCCGGCCTCGCCGAGCAGCCGGAACGGGGTCCCTCCGGCATTGTTGACGAGCGTGTCCAGTCGGCCGTAGTCGTGGTGCAGCTGGTGGAAGAACGCTTCGACCGCCTCCGGCTCACGCAGGTCGACGGGGACGAATCCGGCTGCGCGCCCCGCCGCCTCGACCGGCGTGTCCGGTGGCCTGCGCGCACAGGTCACGACGTCCGCGCCGGCTTCGAGCAGTGCACGGGCGATGCCCGCACCGACGCCCCGTGTTCCGCCGGTGACGACGGCGACGGTCCCTGACAGGTCGATGATCGTCGGCAATTGGCACCTCCCGCAGTGAACGGACCGCTGCTATGTTCCACCTAACAAACGTTTGGTGGAAAGGTAGCTGATCTGCCCATGGGTGTCTCCACCTCCGTCCCTGAGGACGGAATCGCCGTCGTCACCGTGGACTTCCCTCCGGTCAACGCCCTTCCTGTGCAGGGCTGGTACGACGTCGCCGGCGCCGTCCGCCGCGCCGGCGCCGACCCGGTGGTGCGCTGTGTGGTGCTGGCCGCCGAGGGCCGGGGCTTCAATGCGGGCGTCGACATCAAGGAGATACAGCGAGCCGAAGGACACACGGCCCTCCTCGGCGCCAACCGCGGCTGCTACGAGGCGTTCGCCGCGGTCTACGACTGCGAAGTGCCCGTCGTCGCCGCCGTGCACGGCTTCTGTCTGGGCGGCGGCATCGGACTCGTGGGCAACGCGGACGCGATCGTCGCCGCCGACGACGCCACCTTCGGACTGCCGGAACTGGACCGGGGGGCGCTCGGCGCCGCCACACATCTCGCCCGACTGGTCCCCCAGCACCTGATGCGGACCCTGTACTACACCTCCCGCACCGTGACCGCGGCCGAACTGCACGCCCACGGCTCGGTGTGGCGTGTGGTCCCCCGAGCCGAACTCCAGGCGGCGGCAATGGGGGTGGCGCGTGAGATCGCCGCCAAGGACGGGACGCTGATCCGACTGGCCAAGGCCGCGATCAACGGCATCGACCCCGTCGATGTCCGCCGCAGTTACCGCTTCGAGCAGGGCTTCACCTTCGAGGCGAATCTCAGCGGCGTCGCCGACCGCGTACGCGGCACCGCCTTCGCCGCCGTCGCGCCCGACGCCGTCGCGCCCGGCGCTGTCGACGGCGCGACCACCGACAAGGAGCAGCAGACGTGACCAGGGACAAGACGATGACTGCCGAGGACGTGGTCGGCCGCCTCGAGAGCGGCATGACCATCGGCATCGGCGGCTGGGGCTCGCGACGCAAGCCGATGGCGCTGGTGCGTGCCCTGCTGCGCTCCGAAATCGGAGACCTGACCGTCGTCTCGTACGGCGGCCCCGATGTCGGGTTGCTCGCCGCCGCGGGAAAGATCCGCAAGCTGATCGCGGCGTTCGCCACCCTCGATTCCATCCCTCTGGAACCGCACTTCCAGAGGGCCCGGCAGCGCGCGGCGTTCGAGATGGTGGAGTTCGACGAAGCCATGGTCATGTGGGGGCTGACCGCTGCCGCGCAGCGGCTGCCCTTCATGCCCGTCCGGGCCGGCCTGGCATCGGATGTGATGCGCGTCAATCCGTCCCTGCGTACGGTCACTTCCCCGTATGAGGACGGTGAGGAGCTCGTCGCCGTGCCCGCGCTGCGGCTCGACGCAGCGCTCGTGCACGTCAACAGGGCCGACGCGCACGGCAACGGCCAGTACCTCGGCCCCGACCCCTACTTCGACGACCTGTTCTGCGAGGCAGCCGACCGGGCGTACCTGTCGTGCGAGCGGATCGTGGACACCGCGGACCTCCTCAAGGACCACGGGCCGCAGTCCCTGCTGGTCAAGCGCGCGTTCGTCAACGGCGTGGTCGAGACCGCGCGCGGAGCCCACTTCACCTCCTGCGCCCCGGACTACGACCGCGACGAGACGTTCCAGCGCGCCTACGCACAGGCCGCCCGCGAGCCGGACGCCTGGCGCGCCTTTTGCGAGCGGTTCCTGTCGGGGGACGAGGACGCCTATCAGGCCGCCGTGGCGGCGTTCCGCGACGAGGAGGCAGCAGCATGAACGGTTCGGACACGGCGGTCGCGTCACGAGCCGAGTACTGCGTGGTGGCCTGCGCCGAATCCTGGCGGGACGCGGGCGAGGTACTGGCGAGCCCGATGGGCACCGTCCCCACGATCGGCGCCCGGCTGGCGAAGCTCACCTTCTCCCCCGATCTCCTGCTCACCGACGGGGAGGCCCTGCTCGCCGGCGACACCCCGGCACTCGGCACCCCGCCCGGCGTGGTGGAGGGCTGGCTGCCGTACCGGCAGCATCTTGCCCTGGTCGCCACGGGACGGCGGCACGTGATGATGGGCGCGAGCCAGCTCGACCGGTACGGGAACCAGAACATCTCCTGCATCGGCGACTGGTCCCGGCCCACGCGGCAGCTGCTCGGCGTACGCGGCGCCACCGTCAACACCCTGAACAATCCGACGAGTTACTGGGTTCCACGGCACTCGGCCCGGGTGTTCGTCGAACGCGTCGACATGGTCTGCGGCGTCGGCCACGACCGCGCCACCGCAGCCGGACCCTCCGCGTTCCGTCACCACCGGATCCCGGATGTCATCAGCGACCTGGGCGTCTTCGACTTCGACACCCCCGACCGGACGATGCGGCTGCGGTCCCTGCACCCGGGTGTCACGCTCGAGCAGGTCGTCGACGCCACTGGGTTCACGCTCACGATCCCCGCCGACGTCCCGTTCACCCGTGAGCCCACCGACGAGGAACTGCGGCTCGTCCGCGAGGTGATCGATCCCAAGGGGCTGCGCTTCCGCGAGGTCCCCGCATGAGTGACGCCACGATCGCCACACCGCTCACCCAGCTCGTCGGCGTGCGGCACCCGCTCGTGCAGACCGGCATGGGATGGGTCGCCGGGCCG
This sequence comes from Streptomyces sp. NPDC096176, assembly GCF_044763255.1. Taxonomy (NCBI): domain Bacteria; kingdom Bacillati; phylum Actinomycetota; class Actinomycetes; order Kitasatosporales; family Streptomycetaceae; genus Streptomyces; species Streptomyces sp. NPDC096176. Next base: position 264,629 of record NZ_JBIWFV010000007.1, read on the forward strand.
CGGCTGGTGTCGGCCACCGCCGAAGCGGGCGCGCTCGGAATCCTCGGCTCGGCGACCATGACCGTCGAACAGCTCCGTTCCTCCGTACGGGAGGTGAGGTCCCGTACGGCCGCGCCCTTCGGAGTCAACCTGCGGGCGGACGCCGGTGACGCGGCCGAGCGCGTGCGGATCATCATCGACGAGGATGTGCGGGTCGCCTCGTTCGCGCTCGCGCCCTCCCGGGAGCTGATCGCGCGGCTCAAGGACGCCGGGGTGATCGTCATCCCGTCCGTGGGGGCCGGGCGGCACGCCGAGAAGGTCGCCGCCTGGGGCGCCGACGCCGTCCTGGTGCAGGGCGGTGAGGGCGGCGGCCACACCGGGGACGTCGCCACCGGCGTTCTGCTCCCCCAGGTGGTGGACGCCGTCGACATCCCCGTGATCGCGGCCGGCGGGTTCCGGGACGGGCGCGGGCTCGTCGCGGCACTGGCCTACGGCGCCTCCGGGATCGCCATGGGCACACGCTTCCTGCTCACCTCCGACAGCACGGTCCCCGATGCCGTGAAGTCCCGGTATCTGTCCGCGACCGTCAAGGACGTCACCGTCACCACCAAGGTCGACGGCCTGCCGCACCGGATGCTGCGCAGCGAACTGGTCGGTTCGCTGGAGCGCGCGGGCAGAGCGGCCTCCCTGCTGCGCGCGCTCCGCCACGCGGCGGCCTTCCGTCGCGAAACCGGCATGGGCTGGGCGGACATGGTCCGCGACGGTCTGGCGATGCGGCACGGCAAGGAAATGTCATGGAGTCAGGTGCTGCTGGCCGCCAACACTCCGATGATGCTGAGGGCCGCGATGGTCGACGGCCGCACCGATCTCGGTGTGATGGCGGCAGGCCAGGTAGCGGGTCTGATCGACGACCTGCCGTCCTGCGCCGAGCTGATCGAACGGGTCATGGCCGAAGCGCTCGCCACGCTCCGTGCACTGCCGCATTCGCCCTGACTCCTGTCCAAGAGGTCCGCACCGGCCGTCACAGGCGTTCGACAGCGGTGACATTGGCCTGACCGCCGCCCTCGCACATCGTCTGCAGGCCGTACCGGCCACCGGTGCGCTCGAGTTCATGGAGCAGTGTCGTCATCAGTTTGGTCCCGGTGGCGCCCAGCGGGTGGCCCAGCGCGATGGCCCCGCCGTTGACATTGACCCGGGAAGGGTCGGCGCCGGTCTCCTTGAGCCAGGCCAGCACCACGGACGCGAAGGCCTCGTTGATCTCGACCAGGTCGATGTCGTCGATCGACATACCGGTCTTCTTCAGGGCGTGGGCGGTTGCCGGGATCGGGGCGGAGAGCATCCGGATCGGATCCTCGCCGCGTGCCGAAAGGTGGTGGATACGCGCCCGGGGCGTCAGTCCGTGCTCCCTTACGGCTCGCTCGCTCGCCAGCAGCATGGCGGAGGCGCCGTCGGAGACCTGCGAGGAGACCGCGGCGGTCAGCCGTCCGCCGTCGACGAGGGGACGCAGGCCGGCCATCTTCTCCAGGGAGGTGTCCCGGCGCGGCCCCTCGTCGGCCGTCACGTCGCCGTAGGGGACGAGTTCGCGGGCGAAACGGCCCTCGTCGATGGCACGGACGGCCCGCCGGTGGGAGCGCAGAGCGAACTCCTCCATCGCCTCGCGGGTGATGTCCCACTTCTTCGCGATCAGCTCGGCGCCGTGGAACTGGTTGACGGGCCGGTCGCCGTAGCGGGCCCGCCAGCCCGCGGATCCGGCGAAGGGGCCGTCTGTCAGCCCGAGGGGCTCGGCGGCCTGCCGACTCGCGAAGGCGATGGGCACCTGGGACATGTTCTGCACGCCGCCGGCGACGACCAGGTCGCAGGTGCCGGACATGACGGCCTGCGCCGCGAAGTGGACGGCCTGCTGGGAGGATCCGCACTGCCGGTCCACGGTGACACCCGGCACCTCTTCGGGCAGCCCGGCCGCGAGCCAGCAGGTGCGCGCGATGTCACCGGCCTGCGGACCGACGGTGTCCAGGCAGCCGAGGACGACGTCCTCCACGGCCGCCGGGTCGATGCCCGAGCGCTCGACCAGTGCCTTCAGGGCGTGGGCGCCGAGGTCGGCCGGATGGACCGCGGACAGTCCGCCGCCCCGCTTCCCGACCGGGGTGCGTACGGCTTCGACTATGTAGGCCTCGGACATGGCTGCTGCTCCTTGTTGTCAGGGTAGTCGCGTCGCTCGTGTTCGTGTCGCCTCCGCAGTGCGAGGCCGTCCAGCACCATGGAGAGGTACTGGCGGGCGATCTCCTCGGGGCCGTGCTGTCCGCCCGGCCGGTACCAGGAGGCGGCCACCCACACCGTGTCGCGGACGAAGCGGTAAGTGAGCCGGATGTCCAGGTCGGCGCGGAAGACGTGGGCCGCCACCCCGCGCTCGAGGGTTCTGAGCCAGGCATTCTCGAACTTCCGCTGCGATGCCAAGAGGTAGGCGAAACGGGGCTGCGCGGAGAGGTGCCGGGACTCCTTCTGGTAGATCGCGACGGCGGCACGGTGCCGGTCGATCTCGCGGAAGGACTCGGTCACGAGTGCTTCGATCGTCTCCCTCGGGCCGAAATCCGCGTCGAGCACGGCGTCGTACCCGGCCCACAAATCTGCCAGGAAGGTGGAGAGGATCTCGTCGAGCATCGACTCCTTGGAGTCGAAGTGGTAGTAGAGGCTTCCCGCCAGGATCCCGGCCGCGTCCGCGATCTCGCGGACAGTGGTGGCGTTGTACCCGTGCGCGGCGAACACCTGGGCCGCGGTGGCGAGAAGGTCGTCCCGGCGCTCCGGCGCCGGCTTCATCGCGGTCTTCCTGCTGTCGCTGCTCTTGGGCACCGGCTCATCGCGGTCTCACGCGTGCTGGCTGCTGACGGAGAGGACCTCTCCGGTCAGGTACGACGAGTAGCCACCCGCCAGGAAGACGATCACGTTGGCGACCTCCCACGGTTCGGCGGGCCGGCCGAACGCCTCGCGGGAGGTCAGTTCCGCCAGCAGTTCGGGGGTGGTGACCTTCACCAGGTGCGGATGCACCGCCAGGCTGGGTGCGACGGCGTTGACGCGCACGCCGTACTCAGCCGCCTCGACGGCCGCGCACCGAGTGAGTGCCATGACTCCCGCCTTGGCGGCCGCGTAATGCGCCTGCCCGCGTTGGGCCCGCCAGCCGACCACCGAGGCGTTGTTGACGATGACGCCGCCGCTTCCCGTGGCCTTCATACGGCGCAGTGCGGAGCGGGTGCAGCGGAAGGTGCCGTTGAGTGTGACGTCGAGAACCGCGTCCCACTGGGCGTCGGTCATCTCGACCAGGTCGGCGGTGCCGCCCAGTCCGGCGTTGTTGACCACGATGTCGAGGCGGCCGTGGCGTTGTTCCGCGAGGTCGAACAGCGCGGCGATCTGGGTTTCGTCGGTGACGTCGCACGGGAGGGCCGCGACGCGGTCCGCACCGAACTCGGCCCCGAGCTGTGCCTCGATCTCCTTCAACCTGCGGGCGTGGGCGTCGGAGAGGACGATGTCCGCGCCCTCCTCCAGCAGGCGCCTGGCGGTCGCACCGCCGATGCCCGCGCCGGCGGCGGCGGTGACGACGGCTGTGCGGCCGGCGAGCAGCCGGTGGGCCGGTACGTACGGCGGTGGGGCCTGGCTCATGGGCGTGGCTCCTTCGGCAGGCCGAGCACCCGCTCGGCGATGATGTTCCGCTGGATCTCGTTGGAGCCCGCGTAGATGGTGTCGGAGCGGGAGAAGAGGAACAGCCGCTGCCAGGCGTCGAGTTCGTACGGCTCTCCGGCGGCCAGCATGCCGCCGGCCCCGCACACGTCCATGGCGAGCTCGCCCAGCTCGCGGTGCCACGTCGCCCAGAGGATCTTGCCGATGGACGCCTCGGGTCCCGGGGCTCCGGCCGCGACGCCGTCGAGCATGCGCAGGGCGTTGAACCGGATGGTCTCGACGCCGACCCACGCCCGAGCGAGCCGGTCGCGGATCAGCGGGTCGTCGGCGGCTCCGTTGCGCACGGCCAGATCGATGAGCGTCTCGAGTTCGCGGCGGAAGCCGACCTGCTGGCCGAGGGTGGAGACGCCGCGCTCGAAGCCGAGCGTCGCCATGGCCACCTGCCAGCCCTCCCCCGGTTCCCCGACGACGTGGGAGACGTGGGTCCGGGCGGCGTCGAAGAACACCTCATTGAACTCGCAGGTGCCGGTCAGCTGGGTGATCGGCCGGACTTCCACCCCGGGCTGGTCCATGGGGACCAGGAGGTAGGACAGCCCCCGGTGGCGGGTGCTGCCGGGCTCGGTGCGGGCGACGACGAAGCACCAGTCGGCTTCGTGGGCGAGTGAGGTCCAGATCTTCTGCCCCGTGATCACCCACTCCTCGCCGTCCCGCTCGGCCCGCGTCCGTACACCCGCGAGGTCCGAACCGGCATCCGGCTCGCTGTAGCCCTGGCACCACAGCTCCCGGGCCGCGACGATCCCCGGGAGGAAGCGCCTCTGCTGCTCGGGGAGGCCGAGGGCGACAAGGGTGGGTCCGAGCAGCTGCTCCCCGATGTGGCCGACCCGGGCGGGCGCGTCCGCGAGGGCGTACTCCTCATGGAAGGCGACCTGCTCCTCGATGGTCGCGCCACGCCCACCGTGCTCCTTCGGCCAGCCGACGCAGGTCCAGCCGGCCGCCGCCATGTGCCGCTCCCATGCCAGGCGTTCGGCGAAGAGCTCGTGCTCGCGGCCGGGTCCGCCGCGGCCCTGCAGGCCGGCGAATTCCCCCGAGAGGTTGGCGGCCAGCCAGTCCCGGACCTCCGCTCTGAACTCCTCGACGGCGTTCATTCCGGCTCCCCTGCCGATCTCGACGGCCCACCGCCCGTACGTTAACCTACCAAACACTTGTTAGGGAAGGAGGGCGGATGTCCGCTGCCCCCACAGAGCCGGTCCGCTATGAACTCCGGGGTCCTGTCGCCCTGGTGACCCTGAACCGGCCCCACTACCGCAACGCCCAGAACTCCGCGATGACGTACGCCCTCGACCGCGCCTTCTACAGGGCCGCCGCCGACGACGACGTCAAGGTCGTGGTCCTGGCGGGAGCGGGTGAGCACTTCTGTGCCGGGCACGACATCGGCACCCCGGAGCGCGACGCCCATCTGCCGTTCGAACGCAGGGCTGGACTGTGGTGGGACCACTCGGACAAGGCCGGCACGGAGAGCCGCTTCGCCCGGGAGTCCGAGGTGTATCTGGGCATGTGCCGCCGCTGGCGTGAACTGCCCAAGCCGGTCGTCGCCTCCGTCCAGGGCGCCTGCATTGCAGGCGGGTTGATGCTCGCCTGGGTGTGCGACCTCATCGTCGCCTCGGACGACGCGTTCTTCGCCGACCCGGTGGTCCGCATGGGCATCCCCGGGGTCGAGTACTTCGCCCACCCGTGGGTGATGCCGCCGCGTATCGCCAAGGAGTTCCTCTACACCGGTGACCGAATGAACGCCCGGCGCGCGTACGAGGTCGGCATGGTCAATCGCGTCGTCACCCGCGCCGAACTACCCGACGCGTCCATGGAGATGGCGAACCGGATCGCCGAGATGCCGCGCATGGGACTGGCACTCACGAAGCGTGCGGTCAACCAGGCCGAGGATCTGCAGGGCCTGCACACCGGCTTGGACTCGGTCTTCGGGCTGCACCACCTCGCTCATGCACACAACGCAGAGACGGCCTCGGACGCCCTGGCCGGCATGGACGTCCGCGCCATGAAAAGGGCGGGCTCCTGATGGATCTGCGCTTCACCGCCGCCGAGGACGCCTTCCGGGCCGAGGCTCGCGCCTGGCTCGACGACCAGGTGCCGGACGTCCCACTGCCCTCATTGGAGACCGCCGAGGGTTTTGCCGCCCACCGGGAGTGGGAGCGCACGCTGTTCGCCGACCGCTGGTCGGTGGTCTCCTGGCCGAAGGAACACGGAGGCCGGGGCGCCTCGCTCCTCGAGTGGCTGATCTTCGAGGAGGAGTACTACGCGGCGGGCGCACCGGGCCGGGTCGGCCAGAACGGCATCAGCCTGCTCGCCCCCACGCTGTTCGAGCACGGCACCGACGAGCAGCGGGCCCGCATCCTGCCACCGATGGCGAGCGGCGACGTGATCTGGGCCCAGGCGTGGTCGGAACCGGACTCCGGCTCCGACCTCGCCTCCCTGCGCTCGACCGCCATGCGGACCGAAGGCGGCTGGCTGCTCGACGGCCACAAGACCTGGTCCTCTCGCGCCGCATTCGCCGACCGCGCCTTCGGCCTCTTCCGCAGCCACCCCGATGCCGGCAGACCGCACCACGGGCTGACGTATCTGATGTTCCCGCTGGACGCGCCGGGCGTGACCGTACGGCCCATCGGCCGGCTCGACGGCAAGCCCGCCTTCGCCGAACTCTTCCTGGACCAGGTGTTCGTGCCCGACGAGGACGTCATCGGCGAGCCCGGCCAGGGCTGGCGGGTGGCCATGAGCACAGCCGGCAACGAACGCGGGCTGACGCTGCGCAGTCCCGGCCGTTTCACCGCCGCGGCCGACCGTCTGACGGCACTGTGGCGCGACAGGGCGGATCCGTCCGACACGGCCCTGCGCGACCGGGTCGCCGACGCGGTGATCGGCACCCGCGCCTACCGGTTGTTCGCCTACGCGGCCGCCTCGCGCATCGCCGCCGGCGGCGCGATCGACGCCGAGTCGAGCCTGAACAAGGTCTTCTGGTCCGAGCTCGACATCGCCCTGCACGAGACCGCCCTGGACATCCTCGGCCCGTACGGGGAGCTCGCCGACCGGGCGACGGAAGCGCCGGCGCACGGCAGTTGGGCCGAGGGTTACACGTTCGCCCTGGCCGGTCCGATCTACGCGGGCACCAACGAGATCCAGCGCGACATCATCGCCGAGCGGCTGCTCGGCCTGCCGAAGGGACGCCGGTGATGCGGTTCCTCCTCGACGACGGGCAGCGGGAGTTCGCCCGCTCGCTGGACGGCATGCTCGCGGCGGCCGGGACCCCGGGTGTGGCACGTGCCTGGGCGTCCGGCGTCCATGCCCCGGGGCGTGCGCTGTGGGCGAGGCTGGCCGACACCGGGGTCTTCGCGCTCGCCGTACCGGAGCGGCACGGCGGCCTGGGGCCGCTGCCGGTCGAACTGGGAGTCGCCTTCACCGAACTGGGCCGCCATGCCGTGCCCGGGCCACTGGTCGAGACGGTGGCCGCCGCGGCATTCCTCGACCGGCTCGGCGACGAAACGGCGGCCGGCGCATGGCTGCCCGGCATCGCCACCGGCAAGACCGTCGCCTCACTCTGTCTGCTCTCCGCCGACAGCCCGTACGCCCTGGACGCCGACGCCGCCGACGCGGTCCTCGTCGTCGACGGCGACACCGTACGGCTGTCGGACGGGGTCGGGCCCGTCCAGATGTCCCTCGATCCGGCCCGCCGACTGTTCCGCCCCACGGGGGGACAACCCTTGGCACGAGGCCACGCCGTGACAGCCGCGGCCGCACATGCCGCCGACGTCGCCGCGCTGGTCACGGCCGCTCAGTCGCTGGGGCTGGGCCGTACCCTGCTGGCCCGTACCGTCGCCCACGCCGAGCAGCGGACCCAGTTCGGGGTGGCGATCGGGTCCTTCCAGGCGGTGAAGCACCGCTTGGCCGACGCCCTGCTCGGCCTCGAGTTCGCCGAGCCGCTGCTCCATGCCGCCGCACTCGCCCTGGCGCAAGGCGATCCGGATTCCGGCGGCCAGATCGCGGCAGCGAAGGTGGCCGCATGCGAGGCGGCCTGCACCGCGGCCGGCACCGCCCTGCAGATCCACGGCGCCATCGGCTACACCGACGAGCTGGATCTCTCGCTGTGGATCCGCAAGGCCCGCGCGCTGCGGTCGGCCTGGGGCACCCCCGCCGCATGCCGCGCCCGCGTCCTCACCACCTGAGACAGGCCGCACAGGACGGAGCGCACGCATGCGACCGACCGAGGAGCAGGAAGAACTGCGCACTGCCGTACGGTCGCTCCTGGCCCGCCACGCGGGCGCGGCGGCCTGGCTTCCCCTGACCGAGCAGATCGGGGTCGCGGGTCTCGCCGTTCCGGAACAGTACGGAGGGGCGGGCTGCGGTGCGACAGAAGTCCACGTGGTCATGGAGGAGCTGGGGCGAGGACTCAGTCCCGTTCCCTTCCTCGGCTCCGCCGTTCTCGCGGTGCAGGCGCTGCTCGCCTCGGACGACAAGGCGGCGTGTGCGGGGCTGCTGCCGCAGCTCGCCGCCGGCCGCGCGACAGGAACGCTGGCCTGGGCGGAGCGGGGCTCGTGGGATCCGGCGGCAATCCGCTGCGCCGCCACCCGCCGGCCCGGCGGGACGTGGCGGCTCGACGGGACCAAGGAGCATGTGCTGGACGGCTGTGCAGCCGACGTTCTGCTCGTGGCGGCCCGCACGGACGCAGGGATCTCGCTCTTCCAGGTGGCCGCGGACGGCGCGGGAGTGAGCCGTGAAGCGGCGGTCACGATGGACCTGTCACGGGCCCAGTCGCGAGTCGTCCTGCACGGCGCCGAGGGCCGGCTCGTCGGCGCCGACGGCGACGGGGAGCGGGTTCTTCAGCACGTACTGGACCTGGCCTGCACGGCGCTCGCCGCCGAGCAGACCGGGGCGGCCGAGCGCTGTCTCGAACTCACCGTCGCGCACGCCATGGACCGCATCCAGTTCGGGCGGCCCATCGGCTCCTTCCAGGCGGTGAAGCACCGTCTGTCGGACGCCTATGTGCTCGTCGAGTCGGCGCGTTCGGCCGCGCTCGGCGCTGCCTTCGCGGCAGCCGAGAAGTCGGCCGAGCTGACCCGGTGCGCCGCGGTCGCCAAGTCGGCCTGCTCGGAGGCGTTCTCCTGGGTGGCGGGCGAGATGATCCAGCTGCACGGGGGCATCGGCATCACCTGGGAACACGACGCGCACCGCTACTTCAAACGCGCGCACGGCTCGAGCCGGCTCTTCGGCCCGCCGGCATGGCACCGCGCCCGGCTCGCGGCCGGCCTGGGGCTGGGCGGAGACCGGCGTTACGGCGCGTGAGGGGGCAGGACCTGCGCCGTCGTCACGTCATCCTTGATCGTCGACCGCAAGGACGTCAGCCGTACCGGTCCGCTGGAGCAGTGTCCGCACCAGCGGCGACCTCACCCTTGTGAGGCGGAACGCGATGCCGCGCTCGCGCGCCTGACGCCGTGCTCGCAGCAGGACGGTGAGCCCGGAGCAGTCACAGAACGACACGTCGGAGAAGTCGACGTCGATCCGGTGAGCGCCGTCCGCCGAGGCCGTGTCCAGCACGTGCTGGAGCCGGGTCCCGGTCCAGATGTCGATCTCCCCCACCACGGTCACGGTGACCAGGCCGCCGGCTCGCCTGATGCCGACCGTCAGGTCCTCGGTCTGGGTCATCGCCGTGGCCTTCGCTGGGGCGCCGGCGGACGGCGGACTCTGCCCGAGGTCGCACCGGTCCGACGGGCGCCGCAGGGTGTCCGCGCTCACGCGGCGAGGGCCGGGGTGAGCTCGGCCCTCCCGAACAGGAGCGCGTAGCCGCGAGGCAGTTCGGCGAGGATGCGACGGGTGAGACTCTCGCCTGCGCGGTCGGCGATCAGAGTGAGAACCGTTCCTGTGGCCCAGCGGGCCTCGGGCGAACTGAGAGGTGCGAGGCGGTCGGCGACGGCGTCGACGAAGGCGGGTGCGGTCAGGGGCTGGGTCAGCGGGACCTGCTGGACGAGCACTTCAGCGGCCTGCGGCGGCAGAAGCCGTGCCAGTTCGCAGCGTTCTTCGCCGCTGACGTGGCCACCCAGCACGGTCAGCACCGCAAGGACGACGCGCTCGGCTTCCGCGCTGGTCGCGTACCGGCCCGACACAGATACGTCGCGGACGAGCTGCTGCCACTGCACGATCGTGGATTCCTTCCAGACGGCCGTCCTGCGCCGCTCGGGGCGGCGCAGGACGGCGGCGGGTGAGAGTCAGGCCGCGCCTGGGCGGCCGAAGAGCAGGTCATAACCCGGGGGCAGCTGAAGCAGGACGCGGCGCAGAAGGTCCTCCCCGGCCGCGTCGGCCACCACGCTCAGGACGGCGCTGACGTCCCACTTCGCGGTCTGCTCCGTCGCCCCCTCGATCCAGGCCGCCGTCGCGCGCACGAAGCGCTCGGTGTCGAGCGGTTCGGCTGCTCGCAGCGGATTGAGCAGAATCAGGGCGAAGGTCTCCGGCAGTCGTGCGGCGAGCTCGGCCCGGTCCTCTCCGACGAGATGGGCGCCCAGCAGCCCGAGGACGACCCGGGCCGCCCGCTCGGCTTCCTGTGTCGACCCGTACTCGCCGCGCTCCTGGACGGCCTCGAGGAAGTCCTGCCATCTCATGTGCACCACCGCTGTCCCCTTGTTCGGCGGTGCGGAGGACGGGATCGGGAGGGGAAGATCACGGTCCGTCCCGTCCACCGCCGCTGTGTGCGCTGAGGCGCCGCCTCAGCCGCTGATCTGCTTCTGTCCGGTACCGGCGCCGATGCTGATCTTCCGGGGCTTGGCGCGCTCGGCGATCGGAATGCGCAGCGTGAGGACACCGGCGTCGTAGTCCGCCTCGATGTTCTCCGTGTCGAGGGTGTCGGCCAGCACGATCTGGCGGGAGAAGACACCCAGCGGCCGCTCGGACAGATCCATCTCCACGTCGTCGGCCTTCGTGGCCGGCCGGCGCTCGGCCTTCACGGTCAGCATGTTCCGTTCGACGTCGATGTCGATCGCGTCCGGGCCCACGCCGGGCAGGTCGAACACAACGACGTACCGATCGCCCTCGCGGTAGGCGTCCATCGGCATCGCCGAGGGCCTCGACCAGGTGCCGGACGTCCCCAGAAGCTGCTGGGTGAGCCGGTCGAGCTCGCGGAACGGGTCAGTGCGCATCAACATCGCGAAACACCTCCAGATGGTTCAGGGCAGTAGTGCCAATGCGCTTCACCTGACCACTGTTGTAGCATGTCATCGAAACGATGACAAGTGCAGCGTCATCCAAAGGGTGACAAGATCGGAGGGGCCATATGTCAGCAGCCGACCCGCCCACGGCGCCGCGCCATCCCGCCTCGTTCCTCGCCGCCATGACCGCTCTGAGGGCCATCGACGAAGCAGTGCGCGAAGCGCGTACCGAAACCAGCGGCGACAGCGACCACAGAGACGGACGCGTGCGTGACACCGACCCGGCAGGTCCCGACCAGGCCCTCGCGGCCCTGCTCCTGCTGCGAGAGGTGCGCCACCAACTCGCCGACTGGGAGACGGGCCTGATCGAAGCGGCCCGCGACGCCGGCGCCAGTTGGGCCGACCTGGCCCACCCCCTCGGCGTCGCCAGCCGCCAGGCGGCCGAGCGCCGCTACCTGCGACTGCGCCCCGGCGTCGAGGGTGCCACCGGCGAAGAACGCGTCCAGGCCACCCGCGACCGGCGGGCGGCCGACCGCACCGTCACCGCCTGGGCCCGCAGCAACGCAGCCGACCTGCGCCGCCTCGCCGGCCAGATCACGGCCCTCACCGACCTGCCCGCCCGGGCGGACAGCCCCCTGCGCAACCTCACGCGCGCTCTCGCCGACAACGACGCCGCCAACCTCGTCGGGCCACTCGTCGACACCCGCCCTCACCTGCAAGCTCACCACCGCGAACTCGCCGCCCGGGTCGACGACCTGACCCGGACGACGGACCAACTGCGGCAGAACAGCAGCGACCAACGCCGTACCACCCCCTGAACGCGGGCATCGTGACCGCGCGACACCGGCTGCACCGCCGCGAGCGTTTCGGCAGGGATTTCGGCAGGGTAGGGGGATGCGACTCCTGCTGATCTCGGACACCCACGTCCCCAAGCGCGCGCGACATCTGCCCGCGGAGCTCCTTGCAGAGCTCGACAAGGCCGATGTGGTGATCCACGCGGGAGACTGGGTCGACGAAGCCACCCTCGATCTGCTCGAGGCCCGTTCGGCGCGCCTCGTGGCCGTATACGGGAACAACGACGGACCTGCCCTGCGTGCGCGGCTGCCCGAGGTCGCCCGCGCCGAACTCGGCGGGCTCCGGTTCGGAGTCGTCCACGAGACGGGCCCCGCCGCCGGTCGCGAGGACAGATGCGCAGCCCGCTTCCCCGACCTCGATGTGCTCGTCTTCGGGCACAGTCACATTCCGTGGGACACCACGGCCGCGGGCGGCCTGCGACTTCTCAACCCCGGCTCACCCACGGACCGTCGACGGCAGCCGCACTGCACGTTCATGACGGCCCACGTCACCGAGGGCCGACTGAACGACGTCCGGCTGCACCGCCTGCCACCGCGAGGTGGTCGCCCCTCCGACTGACCTCGCCATGACCCACGGCACGGTTGCGTGGCGCCGCGTCTGGCGCCGTGTACGGGGCCGCCCGAAGCATCGGGGGCCACCCGAACGGGCGCACGGCGCGGGTGAGTACGAGAGGCGGCGCGGTGGTGCGGCGCGGCTGTATGCGCGCTGCTCCTGCCCTTCGGGCCTCTACCGGACGGGGCGGCGTGGTTCTCACCGGTCGCGTGGCGCATTGCGAACCCAGGACGGGGCAGTTTCACTACAGCCAAGCTCGCCCCCACGAGGGCAGGAATCGGAGGCAGTGATGCTGTCCCACGTGATCCAACACGGCGTCCTGGTCATCACTGTGCACACCGACCCCGGCATCGGTCAGCGGGCAGCACTCTCGAAAGAGATCAGTGATCTCGTCCACCTCCACCGGCCGGCCCCCGTCGTCATCGTCCTCGAGGAACAGGCCGCCGGCAGCGCGGCGGTCAGCGCCGTACTCAGAGCCCACCGCATGTGCAACCACCTCGGGGTGCTGATGTCCGTCGCCACTCACAGCGCCCCGGCCCGTCGCCTCCTCGAGTCGAACGCGGACACCACCGGAACGCGTCTCGTCATCCATGCCCGCACGGACACGGCGATCTCCACGGCGTTCACGGCCGCAGCCTGACCGGCCCGCCCGACACCTGTGTGCCACAAGCCGCTTGCTCCGACTGAGCGCTGCTGACAGGGGCTCGGCCATGCCTACGTTCCCCGCGCCCGACGGAACCGAGCTCGCCTGCCACGTGTTCGGCGACGGCCCACCGGTGATCTGCCTGCCCGGCGGGCCGATGCAGAACTCGGTGCCTTCTGCGTAGTTGCACTCCAGAACGTCCCTGACGAACACGATCCCGTCGATTCCGGCCAAGTGGGCCGGGTCAAGGGGAGCGTAGCCGTAGTAGGGGGACACACGAGGCACGGGCTGCGCGTCTCCGAGGGCGGTGACAAGCCCGGGGGTGTCGACGACGTAGCGGTCCTCCGGAAGCGCGTGCAGGAGTTCCTCCACGGTGTACGGCGGCGGGGTGCCCACTCCCTGGTGCCGGATCGTGCCAAGTGCTGTGGCCAGGAAGGCATACCGGTCGCCCAGGAGGGAGCTGACGATCGCGCCGGCGCTCCACCACTGCACCGTCAGGCCGCCCATCCGCATCGTGCTCTTGTCCCGCTGGAGGTGGGCGTTGTGGGCGTGGACCAGTGCCGGGCCTCGTTGGGCGACGGCGAGGAGGTTGTCGGCCATCATCTGGTCCCGCAGGCCCACCAGCCGCGTCATGCGGCTCGGGGAGGTGTCGGCCATCGCGAAGTGGTAGCGGAGCAGGCCGGTGGCGGTGCGCCCGTACAGGCGTGCACGGTCCCAGTCCTCCCGCGAGGTCGCCGTGATGAGGTGTGGCGTCTGAGCGTCGAGCAGCGCCACCAGTTCGTCGGCGAGCAGCCGCAGCTCCCTGACGTCGGCCGACTGCCCCACGGACTGGGCCGGTTCCGTCATCGCGGCGGGATTGGTCCACCGGTCGTCGGCACCGAGCAGGCGGTCGAGTGTGTCAGCGGTGCAGGGGAGCAAGTCGGTGTCCACCTTGGCCGCGAGGTAGCCGTGGAGTGCGGTGAGGGCCTGTCGGGGACCGGCGGCGCCGGTGATCTCCAGCGGGCCGTCGAAACCGGCGAAGCGGAGCCGCTCGGACGCGGGCCAGCCGTCGTTGTAGGCGCGCATCCAGCGCACGAGCTCGCGGTTGGCCGCGGACGCGCCCCACCCGTGGCTGATTCCGCGCTCCATGACCTCGTCGAGGCTCGTCGAACGTTGTGCCCAGGTGCTGATTCACGCAGGCACATGATGATCGCGGGACACGTCGCCGGAGATCGGGCGGATTGATCCGTACGGACGAGGCAGTGCAGCCGATCGAGTCCTTGGACGCGCGTTGGATGCGGCGCATTGCCGTGTCGCACTCGCCATTCGAAATCGAACAGGAGTATGGTTTAGTGCATGGCCGGAACCGACTTCCCCGACGATCTGCGCGCCGCGCAGACGCGCCTTCACCAGGCAACTTCCGAGCTGGCCGCCCTCTGTCGCACTCTGCCGTGGAGCGTGGAGCCCATGGCGGGCTGGCCGGGCACCGAGCATCCGCACACCGGTGAGATCACCGGTGGCCGTGAGGACAGCCCCGGCTGGACCGAGGAGCAGAAGCGGGTGGTGAAGCGGCTGCGCATGGAGTGCACCGACCTCTCGATCCGCATCGCCACGCATCCCCACTGGGACACCGTGGAGGCCGAGAAGCGGGTCGAGGCCCGCCAGAAGTTGAAAGCCGAGGCGAGGGCCGCCACGCCGGCGATCGACGTCACGACCGCGGCGTAGCGCTCTTGGCAGCAACAGGGGCGTCCGCGGCTCAGGCGGCGGACGGCTGATGACGACACGTCGGAATCAGGCGGCCTCGGGATACGGTTGGCCGCTCGTCCGATGTCTGTGCAAGCATGTCCCCGTCACACATATACCGACGGCGGCACAACGATCCGCGCCGTGCCTCCACCTCTTCGGTCGGTGCGGGCGCAGGGAAAGACGCGGGAGGTCCGGCCGGGCATGTCCGTGCACTTCAGCCGTCTCTTTGAATCTCCGGGGGAACTCCGTGTCCGCTGCTCAGAACACCGCATCCTTGAAGTCTCCGGCTTCGCCCTCCTCGCCTGCGTGGAACGATCTGTTCCTCGAACCGGCCTACGCCGACGGGGACTTCCTCACGGACACCGACGAGTTCGCCGACGGTCCTGCCGACGTCGACGAGTCGGAGCCGGCACGGGGAAAGCGTGAGCGCACGGGGCGTTGACGTCCCGCCCGCCGCCATGGAGGCGGGCCGTTCGGCGAGCATGTCGTAGTGCGCCGTCGGTACCCGAAGTACCGACGGCACATCTCCTCTCGGGCCCCAAGCGCTCGCGCCACAACCGAGGGGCCGTGCGGGGAGGAAGGTCACGGGTCGGCCGCGGCGGCCGGTGAGCCGGCGACGGCCGACCTCAGCCCGAGATCAGAGCGGTGAATCCCATCCCGAGGTGCAGAGCCGCGAACACCCCTGGAACCCACTGCTCGATCTGCGTGAGCGGCGTGCAGCGGCGGTTCGGGAGCGCTTGGTCCCACTCGGCCGCCGAGTACGCCAGCGCCGGCAGCCGGGCTTCCAGCTCGGCGACGACCGTCCACCTGGCCGAGCCGAGCCTGCGGTACGAGCGGGCCTGCGTCCACCACACGATGCACGGGCACAGCGCGGCCACCACGACACACACGACACCGAGCAGGGGCACCTCGGGCGCCCCTGCCACGGCAGCCGCCCCGAACAAGGCACTCGGGCAGCCATCCCGGCGGCCCGGTCCGCGAATCTGCCGCTGGCCGTGCGATTCGCCTACGCCAACCGGGCCTTCTTCGACGAACCGGAGTTGGAGCAGTTGGTCGATCGCTGAGCGCACCGCGTCATGGTCAGCGATGGAGTGGGGCGGCGGGCGCCGGCAGTGCCGCTGAGGAGCCCATCGCGCGACAAGCGCGGGGTGGGCCGGAGCCGTGGGATGCGCTCCCCCGGCCCCGGCCCGTGGCGGCGGTGTTACGGCGCCATCTCGTACGCCCCGGACAGTGCCTCGACACGCTCCCAGACGCGCGCCGAGCGCGCCGCGTCGACCACGGGCCGCCGGACCGCGCCGAGTGCCCAGTGCTGCTGCTCCGCGGTGGCGGAGTCCTTGCCGTGCAGCTCGACGGCGTGCGACGAGAAGTCGCGTACGAGGACGGAGAACAGCTCGTCGAGCACGTCCTCGTCCAGGCCCTTCAGGCGGGCCTGCTCCAGGATCAGTTGCCCGTGCACCACCAGCGCGAACAGCTGGCCGACGGAGAGCAGGAAGTCGAGGTCTCGGCTCTGCTCCTCGTCGGGTGCGGCGGTGGCGACGAACTCGCACAGGGCGTCGGCCTGTTCGCGGAAGCGGGCGACATTGGGCACGTCCGCGTACGTGTCGTAGGCGGGGCGCCAGTCGTGGAAACGCACGGCACCCAGGCCGCGAGCCGGTCCCTGCTGGAAGAGGAACGTGTCGTCGGCCGCGTCGAGACGAGTCGGCACCGGCGCGTACTCGGCCGGATTCAGCAGATGGTTGCGCATGAACTTGAGGATCAGCGCGAGGTTGACGTGCACCGTGCCCTCGAGCTTGGGCAGGCCCCGGATCTCGACAGCGGCCTGCGCGAAGTAGTTGTCCTTCTCGAAGCCCTTCGCGGCGATGACGTCCCACATGAGGTCGATGACCTTCTCGCCCTCCGTGGTCACCTTCATCTTCGTCATCGGGTTGAACAGCAGGTAGCGGCGGTCGTCGGGGCCGGCGGAGCGGAAGTAGTCGACGGCACGGTCGCTGAACAGCTTCATCCCGACGAGTCGGACGTAGGCGTCGGCCAGCTCGCGGCGCACGTGCGGGAATGCGGTGACGGGGCGGCCGTACAGGATGCGGTTGTGCGCGTGGGTGACTGCCTCGTACATCGCGTGCTCGCAGATGCCGATCGAGGCGGTGCAGAGATTGAACTTGCCGACGTTGACGGTGTTGAGGGCGGCGTCGAAGGCGGCGCGACCGGTGTGCAGGACGTCGTCGGGGCCGACGGGGTACTCCTCGAGTCGGAACTCGCTGACGTACTTGGAGGAGTCGACGACGTTCTTCACGAGGTGGTACGCCGGGTGGCGGCTGTCTGCGGCGAAGAAGACGTAACCGTCCGGGCCCTCGATGTCGGTGCGGCGGCCGAAGACGGAGACGAGGCCGGCGGCGTTGCCGTTGCCGATGTAGTACTTGGAACCACTGGCCAGGAAGCCGCCGTTGCCGTCGGGCTCGAGCAGCATGTCGGTGGAGTAGATGTCGGCGCCGTGGGCCTTCTCGGACAGACCGAAGGCGAACACCTCACCCTGTGAGAGGAGTTCCGCCGCGCGGGTACGGGCGGCGGCGTTGTCGCTCTGCCAGACCGGGCCGAGACCGAGGACGGTCACCTGCCACGCGTACCAGTAGTCGAGGCCGTAGAACCCGAAGATCTCGTTGAGTGCGGCGATCCGGGCAGTGTCCCAGCGCCGGTCGCCGTCCTCCGGTCCGGCGGCCGAGGACGGGGTGAGGAAGGTGGCGAACAGCCCTTCCTTGGCGGCGAACGCCAGGAAGTCCGCCAGCCAGGAACGAGTGCGGTAGTCCTCGATCAGCCGGCGCTTGCCACGGTCCTCGAACCAGTCGACGGTGGCGCGCAGGAGCCTGCGGGTCTCCGGGTCGAAGTGCGCCGGGTCGTACGTGCGCGGATTGAACAGCAGCGGGTCGGCCATGGATGTTCGCCTTCCGAGGAGTTGAGGGTGGAGTGCGCCGAATCGCGAACCACGGATCGCGGTTACGGGCTACGGGTGGGGCGCGGAGGTTCAGGCCGGCGGGTGGGGCACGCCGAGCCGGCGGATGGTGGCGAGTACGTCGTCGAGCCAGGCGATCGTCATCTGCTCGTACGCGATGCCGCCGCGGAGCACGACATGCTGCAGTTCCTGCCCGGCGTCGGCCTGTGGAGGGGCGTCGGGCCCGGTGAAGTCGCGCACCTGTCCGGCGAGGTAGTGCGCGAGCCGGTCGCTGTGCACCTGGCGATGCCGCTCGACCTCGCGGAGGAGCTCGGCGGGCTCGTCGAAGGCCGCTCCGCGGATCTTCACGGCGAGGTCGTGGCGAAGGCTCTCGGGTTCGATCGGCTCGTGCAGCCACTGGGCAAGGGCGGCGCGGCCGGGGCCGGCGACGGAGTACTCCTTCTTGTCCGGCCGGCCCTGCTGCGGGACCTCGCGAAGATCGAGCAGGCCGTCGCTCTCCATGCGCTTGAGCACGCGGTAGATCTGCTGGTGGGTGGCGGTCCAGAAGTATCCGATGGACCGGTCGAACCTCCGGGCCAGCTCGTATCCCGAGCCCGGCTGCTCCAGCAGAGAGACGAGGATCGCGTGTTCGAGCGCCATGCCCTCATCGTTCTATGCAACTCGTTGCATAGGCAAGTGGCGGCGGCCGGGTGAGACGCGGCTCACCCGGGCTCGGGCATGACGAAGGCCCCCGTGCGGTGACGACATGCAGCAGTCGTCGAAGCACGGAGGCCTTCGGACACTCGGGCGGTCCGCCGACTCAGATCACCGGAGCGGGGTAGGTCGGGTACTCGACGCCGGAGACGTGCTGGACGACCCGGATGACCTGGCAGGAGTAGCCGAACTCGTTGTCGTACCACAGGTAGAGGATCGCGTTGTCACCGTCGACCTTGGTGGCGCCGGCGTCGACGATCGACGCGTGACGCGAGCCGACGAAGTCCATGGAGACGGCGTCAGGGGCGGTGGTGAAGTCGATCTGGCGCTTCAGCGGCGAGTGCAGCGAGACGTCGCGGAGGTACTCGAGGACCTCGTCACGGGTGGTCTCGCGACCCAGGCGCAGGCTGAGGATGGCGATCGAGACGTCCGGGACGGGGACACGGATCGAGCTGCCGGTGATCGGCGCCTTGAGGTCCGGCAGCGCCTTGGCGACGGCGGAGGCGGCACCGGTCTCTGTGATGACCATGTTGAGCGGCGCCGAGCGGCCCCGGCGGTCGGCCTTGTGGTAGTTGTCCAGCAGGTTCTGGTCGTTGGTGAACGAGTGGACGGTCTCCACATGGCCGCGCAGGACGCCGTACTCGTCGTCCATGGCCTTCAGCGGCGGGACGATCGCGTTGGTGGTGCAGGACGCGCAGGACAGGATCTGCTCGTCCGGCTTGATCATGTCGTGGTTGACGCCGTGGACGATGTTCGGGACGTCGCCCTTGCCCGGCGCCGTCAGGACGACCTTGTCGATGCCGGGGCGCAGGTGCTTGGAGAGGCCCTCGCGGTCGCGCCACTTGCCCGTGTTGTCGATGAGGATGGCGTCCTTGATGCCGTGCGCCGTGTAGTCGACCTCGGACGGGTCGTTCGCGTAGATCACCTTGATGGTGTTGCCGTTGGCGACGATGGTGTTGGTCGTCTCGTCGACGGTGATCGTGCCCTGGAACTGGCCATGGATGGAGTCGCGGCGCAGCAGCGAGGCGCGCTTGACGATGTCCTGGTCCCCGCCCTGGCGGACGACGATGGCCCGCAGCCGCAGGCCGTTGCCGGAGCCCGCCTTCTCGATGAGCAGACGGGCGACGAGCCGGCCGATGCGGCCGAAGCCGTAGAGGACGACGTCGCGCGGCGCACGGCGCTCGATCTTGTCGTCACCCGTGGCTCCGGCGACCGCCTGGGCGGTGAAGTCCTCCACCGACAGTCCGCGGTCGTCGGCCTTGTACGTCGCGGCGAGCATGCCGATGTCGATCTGGGACGGTCCGAGATCGAGTGTGGTGAGGGCCTGCAGGAACGGCATCGTCTCGGTGACCGAGAGTTCCTCACCGGCGATCTGCCGGGCGAATCGGTGGGTCTTGAGGATGCTCACCACCGACTTGTTCACCAACGAGCGGCTGTGCAGCAGGACCGTGACGTCCTGCTCGCGGTGCAGCTTCCCGATGATGGGGATCATCGACTCCGCGATCTCCTCGCGGTTTTTCCAATTGGTGAACGAGTCGTCATTGACAGTCACAGGATTATCTTTCGAGCTAGGCGGCGCTCATATGCTAACCCGCCACCAGTTCGATCTTTCAAGTGGGACCCCTGAGCGGGATGTGGCGGGCGGGTGAGCCCCTTGTGCCGAGCAGGCCCCGGGGTCCCCGCCCCGGATCACTGCGGGGGACTCTCCAGGACGAGGCGGATCTCCGTCGCCTCGTAGCCCGCGCGGTCGAACGCGGCGGCCATCGGGACGTTGACGGTGTCCGTGGTGGCGGTGATGCGCTCGGCACCCTCGCTCGCGTGGAACCGGGTGATCTCGGCGAGGACCTCGTCGATCAGGCCCTGGCCGCGCTGCTCGGGGACCACACCGAGGTAGCCGACGTTGCGGTGGTAGGGGGTCGCGGAGGGAATGGCCATGCCCGCCAACGTGCCGTCCGGAAGGTGGGCCAGTCGCCACCAGGAGCGCTCGCCGGGGCAGTCGAGGTAGAACTCGATGTCCTCGCGGGCCAGCTGCTCGGCGTCCATCGAGCGAAGCTCGTTCTGCGTGTGCAGATCGAGACTCCCCGAGGACAGCCGCACGAACGCGTCGAGGAACTCCTCGTCCGAGCCTTCCCGGAAGATCAGCTTTCCTGAGGGCTCGGGAACCTTCGCGGCAGGAGTCCACTCGTAGCGCAGGCGCTCGATCTCGCTGCTCAAACCGGACTTGTACGCCGCCTCCCGGCGCCAGGCCACTGCCCCGGCCAGCGCCGGGTCGCTCCGCCAGTTGCGGGGCAGCGAGATGTTGTAGCCCGGCAGAGCACCGAAGGCGGCATGGCCGGCGGCCAGCAGCCCGGCGGCGACGCCGACCGGGTCGGCCACGGTGGAGCGGACCTGGAGGCAGTCGAGCGCGATGGGCCGCTCACTGTCGGCGCGGCCCCACCACAGGGCGCGGGCCAGGATCTCGCCGTCCTCGTCCTCGGCGAACCAGATCCACTCGGGTCGCAACTGGTTGACCGCGAGCTCCTCCCGGATCCGCTCGGCGGTGAGGGCGGGGACGGGGCCGTCGGCGGGGTGGGCCGCGATGCGGTCGATGTCAGCGGGGTCTGCTGTGGCAGCACGAAATTGCATACGGTGATGGTCACATCGCGCGGCCGACCTGAACAGGGCTTTTCCTGCCCGCAGCTCGGGCGGGATCCGGGGCGGAGACAGGGACTTTGGACCGAGCCCGGGAACGGCCCAGGGCCAGGAACAGCGAGCATGTTGTGTAAGCAGCCGTCGGCGGCCCCGATCTCGGTCACGGCATGGACCGCCGGGGCAGGGGCTGTGTTGGTGGCCCCGGGGGCTGGAGCAGTGGCAGAGGTTCGGGGCCGGGATCCTCGGCGACGACAACACCGGCTGCCGAGGGGTCGAAGCCGTCGGGCCGGCGCGGGTGGTCGCCGGCCACAGCGCCGGTCAGACGTGCGTGACGGAAGCGCGACTTGGCGAGAACTCGGACCGGAAGACGCGAGAAGTGGGACCGGAAGGCCGTGAGCCACGAGGACTGGCTACGCCGGCTGAGGCACGAAGGGCTGCCACTCGTGCAATCCCCGCGCCACGCGGCCGTAGCTGCTCTCCGGAACTTCGGTCCAGACGCCGGGCAGGTCACCCAGCGGCTCCGACACGATCACCGTCGCCTCGTCCGACAATTCGCGCAGGAAGGCCAGATCAGGGTGCAGTCGGCGCAGTGTTTCCACACGGTTGCTGTGGAACAGGGAGCGCGATGCGCGAGCGCTGGAGTAGCGAAAGGCCCACAGGTGCTCTCCGTCGGTCGTGGCGATCGTCATCTGCAGCGGCGACTGGACGCCGTGCCGTTGAGCCAGGTTCTCGACGTGCCCGGCCATCCGCGCCACGGCGCCGGGCGGGTCCTCGTCGAGGCCCATGGTGAGCGCGAGAAGGAACATGACCTCGGAGTCGGTGGAGCCCTCGATGCACGGAAAGAGGACCGGATCGAGGAGCAGGCACAGGTCACGCCGCAGGCGATGGAATTCGGCGATCGCCCCGTTGTGCATCCACAGCCAACGGCCGTGCCGGAAGGGGTGGCTGTTGGTCTGTTGCACCGCTGTCCCGGTCGAGGCCCGGATGTGGGCGAAGAACAGCGGCGACGTGATGTGCTGCGACAGGTCGCGCAGGTTGCGGTTGTTCCAGGCCGGACCGGTGTCGCGGAAGACCGCCGGCTCGTCCCTGCCCTTGGTGTACCAGCCGATGCCGAAACCGTCGCCGTTTGTCGTCTCGACGCCCATCCGCGAGTGCAGGCTCTGATCGATCAGAGAGTGCTGGGGCTGATACAGCAATCGGTCCATCAGCACGGGCGAACCCGAATACGCAAGCCAACGACACATCAGTGGCTACCTTCCCTCACAACCTGCCCAACCGGAAAGCAGGTGCCGTACACCCCTGCGGGAGAACAACGCCGACCGCGACTCGACCGGAAAGCCTCGCCATGCTTGCGCTATGCCTTGTTCCGCAGACTGCCGCCTCGCACGGCCGCCCGTGCCGACGGCAGCGAGGATGCCACGATGTGCGCGCCATTGGGCATGTGCCACGCGAAGCGGCGCGGGTTCGACTCCGAATTCACCTGCACCGCAGGCCGTCAGGCGTTGCGGCGAGCGGTCCTCCGCGGAGCGTCGGTCGCGCGCCGCACCTGTCCCCCGGAGGCGATCGCCGGATCAGCCGTCCAGTGAGAGTCCGTCCTTGGCGCGTGCGAGAGACGCCTCGGAGGTAGGCCCGCCGGGACTGTCGGTGCCAGGGCCTGGTTGAGGGTGACGAAAAGCCGCATCCGCTGCTCGTAGTGGGAGTAGGCGGAGCGGTGATCGCCATCCGCCTGGGCGAGGCAGGCAGCCAGCACGTGCGCGCCCACGAGGGTCGGGCTGGTGCCTTGACCCGAGAGCGGGGAAGGGCAGTGGTCGGCGTCTCCGAGCAGGGCCACCCTGCCCCGCGACCAGTGGTCCATCCGGATCTGGGCCATGGCGTCGCAGTAGAAGTCGGGCGCGTCCCAGGCCGCCTTGACCAGGCGCGCTCCTTGCTCTCCATGCGCGGCGTCGGCGCCATGTCGCCCTACCGGTACGTCCCCAGCAGGGACGACCTCATCCTGCTCATGGCCGACGCCGCGTTCGGCGAAGAGACCTACCGGACCAGGTACCCGAAGAGTGGTGCTCTCGCGTCGAGTTGGGCGCGCGGACTCTGTGGGCCCTGTACCGCAGGCACCCGTGGCCGGCCCAGCTCGGCTCTCTCCCCGCCCATTGCTGGTGCCCAATCTGATGGGCGAATGGATGCTGGCCGCTCTCGACGGCCACGGTCTCGACCCGACCACGCTGTTCGACATCCACGTACTGATCTACAGCCATGTCCAGGGCCTGGCGGTGCACCTGGAGTGGGAGGCACACGCCGAAGCGTCCACGGGCCAGTCGGAGGACCAGTGGATTGGACAACCGGGCCTCCGCCCTGCAGAAACTGGCGGAGTCCGGTCGCTTGCCGACCTTCGCCAAGGTGGTGGGGTCATTCGCCGACGGTTACGACCTGCGCCTCGACGCGCTCTTCGAGTTCGGCCTCACATCACTCCTCGACGGCCTGACCTCCATCATCGAGGGCAGGTAGCCAAGTGGTCGGCCGGGCTACGGCTTTCGCAGGAGCAGCTCCCCGGCCAGGGTGATGGCTTCGCGTTTGGTGCGTCCCGGATGGTCCGCGGCGATGAAGTGGCGGCCGATCGCGAGCGCGAAGGCCAGCGTGCATCGCGCCTCGACTTCGTCGGGGTCCGCGATGAAGCTGCCGAACATCGCTCGGAGGAAGTCCATCCGAGCGTTGTCGATCCGGCGCAGTCGCGCTGCGACCGACAGGTCGTGGCGCGCCCACTCACGGACCGCGAGATCAATGCGGTGCAGGTCGTCCGAGAACGTCAGCCGGCCGGCACGCCGGACCCTGTCGGCCGGGTCCCCGCCCTCGGACTCGACCTGCTCGAGGACGTCGTTGGTGCACCGGTTTTCCCACTCGTCGAGCATTTCGGCGAGCAGGGCGGGGCGACCGTCGAAGTACCCGTAGAAGCCGCCCTTCGTCACCCCGATCTCGGCGGCCAGAGCCTCCACCCGGACGGCGTCCAGGCCGCCCCGGGCGAGGGCGTCAAGTCCCGCTTCGATCCAGCGACTTCGTGGAGTACGGGGGGAGGGAGGCACCTGCTCACCTGTTCTCGAAGGGTGTTGTGTCGTGGGGGGTGTACGGTACCGTACAGATCGAGGTATACGGCTGCGTACAGAACGAGAGGTCGAAGAGTGGCACGACTCGCGAAGTCCACCTATGTCGAGCATCCCTGGCGCATCCAAGAGTTCACCTCCGACTTCGAGGTCGAGGACGTGTGGGCCTTCCGCACCCCCGGAGCCGGGCCCGGCGACTTCCCGACGATGCTGGCGGCGATGCGAGCATTCGGCGGGGTCGCGCGACAGGCCGGACCGGTGCGATTCCTGTTCGCCGTCCGGTGGAAGCTCGGCGCGCTCCTCGGCTGGGACAAACCGACGGCGGGAGTCGGCGCGCGGGTCACCTCGCTCCGCTCTCGCCTGCCGAACGACCTCCGCGATGCCGACCGTGGCCCGGACGACGACAGCATGCCCCTCAAAGCGGTCTACGAGATCGCGACGGAGTCCGCTCGGGAACTGGCGAACAACACCGTGCACACCGTGATGCACCTCGGCTGGGTGCAGGGGGCCGACGGTGACCACGAGCTGCGGATGACCGTCCTCGTCAAGCCCAACGGACGGTTCGGGCGGCTCTACATGGCGGCCATTGCGCCCTTCCGGCACCTCATCGTCTACCCGGCTCTCACTCGGCAGTGGGAACGGGCATGGCGCGACCGCCACAGTCTCATGGCGCACCGTCCTGAAGGGACCGTCGATGAACACCGGTAAGCAACTGCTGCGCTGGGCGAGCGGCATCATGTTCGTGCTGGGGGCAGGTCACCTGTTGTTGCTGGCTCTCATCTCCTGGGGCGACATCACCGGCTGGGTGGACCGAGGGGTGTGGGCAGCCGTCCCGCTCGCGCTGACGGACAGTGGCGCGGATCCGACAGCGGAGTCCCTTCAGAACGAAGTCACCTTCTGGGCCGGTCCGGGAAGTTTCGCCGCGCCCCTGATCCTCCTGGGATGCCTGACATGGCATCTCGCCGGGCGCGGGGTGGCCGTGCCCGCCGGTGTCGGCTTGGGCCTCGCGGCGTGGTGCCTCGTCGGCGGCGTGCTGCTCGTGCCGTCCCCGTACTTCGCCGGCACCGTCTCCGGCGTACTCGTCATTCTGGCGGCGCGGGCACAAGACCGGTCGCGCGCGGCCCGCGAAGACGAGAGCGACCTGTTGTGATGCGCGCCCGTCGCAGACCCTGAGACCAATTGGCCCCGGACGGGGTCGATCACAGAAGATGGCGGCGCAGCCGCAGCCACCTCGGGGAAGAAGGCGACGTGACGACGCAGAAGGCCGTCGATGTGAGAGTCGACGCGATGATCGAGGACCTCAGGACACTCGTCGAAATCGAGTCTCCCTCGCGCGATCTCAACGCCTTGACGTCATCGGCCAAAGCAGTCGCCGCTGTCATCGAGAGCCGCCTCGGCGGGCAGGCCGTCGTCATCGAAAGCGAAGCCGGGCCGCATGTCCACTGGGCGGCCGGCGGCGATCCCAAGGTCCTGATCCTTGGTCACCATGACACGGTGTTCCCGCTCGGCACGCTCGAACGCCGCCCGTTCCTGGTCGAAGACGGGCGTGCGACCGGCCCCGGGGTCTTCGACATGCTCGGCGGTCTGGTCCAGGCCGTTCACGGCCTGGCGACCCTCGACGACCGCTCAGGCGTCGAGATCCTGGTGACCGCCGACGAAGAGGTCGGCTCCCGCTCCTCCCGCGCTCTCATCGAGGAACGGGCCCTTGCCTGCGGCGCTGCACTTGTGATGGAGGGCGCGGCTGACGGCGGAGCCCTGAAGACCGGCCGCAAGGGCTGCGGCACGTTCCAGGTTTCTGTCACGGGCCGGGCGTCGCACGCGGGCCTTGAGCCGGCAGCCGGGGTCAACGCCCTGATCGAGGCAGCGCACCAGGTACTGGACATCGCCGTGCTTGGCCGACCCGGCATCGGCACGACGGTCACCCCGACCGTCGTGTCCGCAGGAACCCTGGACAACGTCGTTCCCGCAGAGGCGACCGTCGTGGTCGATGTCCGGGTCGAGTCGGCCGACGAGAAGGAACGCATCGAAGCGGCGTTCGCGGCGCTGACTCCGCATCTCGATGGGGCGGAGATCACCGTTCAGGGAGGTGTCGGCCGACCCCCGATGCCCGAGTCGGCGTCGGCCGAGCTCTTTGCCGTGGCACGGCAACTGCTTCCCGGTCTCGAAGGCACAGCAGTCGGCGGCGGAAGCGACGGCAACTTCACGGCCGCGCTGGGCGTGCCGACACTCGACGGCCTTGGCGCAGTCGGGGGAGGCGCCCACGCCGACCACGAGTATCTGGTGGTCGCGGCCATGGCCGAGCGGGCGAACCTCGTCGCCGGCCTGGTGAAGGCGGTTCAGAACATGTAGGGCTGCTGCTCGGCATGTCCACGATCGGGCGGCCCGCGACCAGTCAGGGAAATTCGTCGACGCGGACGTGCGGCATGACGCGGCTGGCGACGTGGTAGCGACCGTTCGGGAGGCCGGCCGCGGGGGTGACGCGCACCGTCAGCGGACCCGCCCATTCATAGTGGTTCTCCTCCCCGTGGCGGACCAGCGCATCGGTCAGCGCCTGTCCTGCCCGGTCGGCGTGTCCTGCCCGGCCGCCGCGGCGCGTCAGCTCCTTGTACACGCCGACGTCGAGTTCCACTTCATAGGCGTTGGGCACCACGACACGACTGTGGCTGCACACAACAGCGTGGTTGTCGCACTCGCGCCGCAGCGCGTCGAGCAACTCGACCGGTTCGCTGCGCAAGAGTTTGGCGAGCAGCGCGTCCTGCCAGCGCTCCAGGGCTCGTTCCCATCGGATCAGCGTTCCCATGACCGTGCGTCTGCCCTCGCCGGCCCGCGCCACGCGTCGCCGCCCTCCCCGTGTCCCGCGTCGCCCCGGAGGAAGGAAGGAGCCCCAGCCATCGAATACTTGTGCGGCCCGCCCGTGGAATCTCCAGCCCTTGAATCAGGGGGAGGGAATTGACGCAGGTGAAGAGCGTGAGACGGACGAACGTGGTCGTGGCGGGGGGGGAAGGCTGACGCTGTCGCGGGCCGGTTGCAGTGAGCGCGCCAAGGACGCAGCCCCCCAGAGGGGTGTCCTCGCGCCGTTCGCGCGGTCGCAGAGACGCCGACAGCCGTCGAGGTCAGCGAGTCGGTCACGGTCGGCGCGTGAGGCGCGTCAGTGGCCCCGTGGGTTCGAACTTGAGGCGGGCCCGCGTAGTTCACCGCTCTTGGGAGCGGCCTACGCGATCGTGTGCCCCGTCGAAGCAGGCATCTGATCAGCACGAAGGCCGTGGGAACGTGTCTGCTCCTACCGTCGGGTGGCTCCGCGTACGGCGCGTCGGGTTCAGTCGGTGATGTACCAATCGTTCTTGAGGTACTCCAGGGTGTAGCTGCCGAGGTCGCTCTCGGAGAAGGTGGCGGAGGCCCTGACGGCTTCGACCGGCATCTCGACCTTTTCGGGAGTGCGAACGACGATGCGCTGCGGGTCGACCGTCGCGGTTCGCAGGGCATTCTTCTGCGCGGGCGAGATCATCTGGAACACGGCGACGTACGTAGACGTGCACGGGCCGAACCCCTGGTCCTGTGCCTTCTTCGCGGCGGGCCCGGCCACTTCGCAGACCGTGTCGATGTCCTCACGACCGAGGGCGTGAAGGTACTGCTCGTACCGCTGGATCGCGCCCTCCGTCGTCCTGGGCGCGGGCTGGTCGCCGGTCGGGGTGACCGACGGCTTCTCGGTTCGAGCGGACGCGGACGGCATGGCCGACGGCTCGGCCGGCGTGGAAGCGGACGGCTTCGAAGGCTTCGCGTCCGTGTCCTCCTTCGTCTTCTCCGGACCGCACGCGCACGCCACCAGCGCCACACAGGCCGATACCGCTACGCTCACCATCGTCCGCGCTCTCATCCGGTCGCCTCCGGTCGCCTCACCACCACTGACAACACATCAAGAGCTCACGCAGGAACAGGGGAAACGCTTCCCGGGCCGACCCAGGCAAAGCTGTACCGAGCCGGTGTGGCCAGGCAACTTGCGGGCCTCCTGCCGCATCAGCATGTCGTAGCTGTATCCGGCCATGTACGTGGCCCCGCCGGAAGTACAGCCGGGTCAGGTCCTCAGAGCCGGGTCAGGTCCTCGCCCGTCCTTCGGGAGACAGCCCCTCGAGTCGGCCGAAGAGCATCGTGAGCTGGGCGTCGAGCGCGGCAACCGCTTCTTTTTCGGCGAATTGCCGAGACAGCAGTTGCAGGCCCAGGCCGTCGACGAGCGCGAGGAGCCCGGCCGCCGCACGCTCGGGGTCGACGCCGTCCGCTCCGGCTGCTCGCAGCTGGTCGGCGAGGAACACACGCATCTCCGCGGCGGACTCGCGCAGCCCCGCAGCGATCGAAGGCTTCACAGCGGCGTACGCGAGGAACGCGAGCACGACGTGGTTCTCCAGTCGGCGCGTCTCGTCGAGCGGCAGCACCTGCAGCAGCAGACCGCGGACGAGCTCGCGCGGCGTCGTCGGCGCGGCCGCGGCCTGTGACCGTTCGCGGATCCGGTCCATGACCATACCGAGAGCGAAAGTCATCATCTCGTCCTTGGTGCGGAAGTAGTGCTGCACCATGCCGGTCGAGACCCCCGCCTCGGCCGCCACGTGCCGCAGGCTCACCTCTTCCAGGCCTCGCGCGGCGGCGAGCCGCATCAGAGCGTCGGCGAGCAGCTCGCGGCGCTCGCGGTGATCGACCTTGCGTGGCATGCGACCACTTTACATTGCGTCTGTATTGTCATGGCTATACATTGCAGTCGTACTGGAAAGGGGGAGGTGGTCGGCATGGACGTGCTCGAGCTGACAGCGATCGACCGGGGACAGCGGGACCAGGTGGGCGGGAAGGCCGCCGGCCTTGCCGCGCTGCTCCGGCTGGGCGAGCGCGTGCCGGACGGCTTCTGCGTCACGACCGAAGCACAGCACCGCGGCGAGGTGCCGCGGGCCGAGGTGCTCGCCGCGTACGACCGACTCGGCGGCGGCCCGGTCGCGGTCCGATCCAGCGCCACCGCCGAAGACCTGCCGGACGCGAGCTTCGCCGGTCAGCAGGACACTTACCTCGGGGTCACGGGCGCCGAGGAGCTGCTCGAGGCGATCCGCGCCTGCTGGGACTCGCTGCACACCGAGCGCGCGATCGCTTACCGCGAGGCCGCCGGAGTCGCGCACGACACCGCACGCATGGCGGTCGTCGTTCAGCGGATGGTCGACGCCGAGGTCGCGGGCGTGCTGTTCACCGCCAACCCGCTCACCGGGTCGCGGAGCGAGACCGTCGTCGACGCCGCACCCGGACTGGGCACGGCGGTCGTCGACGGGACGACGGCAGCCGACCACTACGTGCTGGACGGCACGGATCCAGAGGAACGCGGCTGCCTCACCTCAGCCCAGCTGACGGAGCTCGGCGACGTCGGCGAGCGGCTCCAACACGAGCTCGGCGCGCCGCAGGATGTCGAGTGGGCCTACGACCGCGGCGGCACGTTGTGGCTGCTGCAGTCGCGGCCGATCACCACGTTGTTCCCGGCGCCGCCGCAGAGCGAGAAGCCGGGTCCGCGGCTGTACGTCGAGTTCGGTCACGTTCAGGGCATGCTCCAGCCGGCGACGCCGATGGGCATGTCGACGCTGAAGTCGATGCTGGCGGGCATGCTCGCGTCGTTCGGCCTGACGGTCGAGATCGTCGACATCGGCGGACGGCTGTACGGCGACCTGACCGACGCGATGCGCGACCCGTCGACCCGGCAGCGGCTGGTGAAGCTGATGGCGGTCGACTTCGGGCCGCGCGCGCAGGCGGCGGTCGAGCATCTGCTGAACGACCCACGGTTCGCCCCGGAGCAGGGTGCCCGCCGGCGCGGCACGGCCGCGCTGACGACAGGGCCGAAGGCGGTGGCCGGGATCCTCGGCGCCCTGGCCCGGCCGGCGGCGGCGCGGGCACGTGTGTGCGCCGAGATCGAGCGCCTCCGGCAGCAGCCGGTCGCCGACCCGTCCACGACTGCGGAACTGCTGGACCTGGTCGAGGAATCCGGGCAGTCGAGTGCGGGCCTCGACGCGATCGTCTGGCCCGTTGTCAGCGGCCTCCTGGTCTCCGCAGCGCTGCCGCCGCTGCTCAAGGGCATCGCGAGCGACGACGAGGGACGCACCGTGCTCGGTGGCATGCCGCACAACGTCACGATCGAGATGGATCTCGCGCTCTGGCAGGTGGCCCAGCGGGCGATGCCCTACCGCGAGATCCTGCTGCACACGCCACCGGACGAGCTCGCCGCAGCCCACCTGGCGAACGAGCTGCCGGACATCGGCCTGAGCGCGTTCCTCGACATGTACGGCAACAGGTCCGCCGCAGAGGTCGACATCGGCGTACCGCGCTGGTCGGAAGACCCGATGCCGGTGTTCACGATGCTCGCCAACTACTTGCGGGTCACCGATCCCGAGCAGGCCCCGGACCGGCGGTTCGAACGCGCCGCGGCCAGGGCCGAGGCGATGCTGGCCGAACTCGCCCAGCGGGCACGCCGCAAGCGGCCGGTGCGCGGCCGTCTCGCCGGGTTCTTCCTGCGCCGGACCCGGGAGCTGTCCGGGCTGCGCGAGGCGGGAAAGTTCGCCGGGCTGTACGCGCTGCGCGACCGGCGCAGGCACCTCCTTCTGATCGGTGCCGATCTCCAGGCGACCGGGCTCCTTGAGCGCACTGACGACGTCATGTTCCTCACTCTGCCCGAGCTGCGCACGGCAGTGGAGCGCGGCGACGACCTGCGCGAGGCAGTCGCCGGGCGGCGGTCGGAGTACGCGCGGGAGCTGCGCCGTCGGACCGTTCCGGTCGCCCTGCTCTCCGACGGCACCGACGTGGAGACGCTAATGCCTGCTCCGGCGTCGGACGGCCACACGCTCACCGGTACGGGCGCGGCATCCGGGCGGGTCACGGGCCGCGCCCGCGTGGTCCGCGACCCGGCAAGCGCGTCGATCGAGCCGGGCGAGATCCTCGTCGCGCCGACGACCGACCCCGGCTGGACGCCGCTGTTCCTCACAGCGGGCGGGCTCGTCACCGAGACCGGCGCGGTGATGGCGCACGGCCCGACCGTGGCACGGGAGTACGGCATCCCCGCCGTGATCTGCGTCCCAGGCGCCACCGAACGCATCAGGACCGGGCAGCTGATCACCGTCGACGGTGCGGCGGGGACGGTCACGATCGAGCAACCCGTCACCACCGACGTGACCATGAACCCCTGACCTCGACCTCTCGGGCGCAAGATCGAGGCTGAGGAAGTACCACCACCGCGCCGGGCCCCCGGGGGGAACAGCTCAGCGTCACGTGACGTGGGGATCCGTCGATCACCTTGCGGTGATCGCGCCACCGACCAGCTGCCGGCCGCACTCACACGGGCATCCTCCCGGACCCCGCGGTCCCGGGGTGTGCCTGGCTCAGCAGATCCCGGCGCACCGCTCGACAGCGGTGGGTGAGGAGAAGCAGGTGCGGACGTACCACCACCGTCGGCCCGTGCGCATGCAACAAGGTGGTAACCCCCTTGGACGGTCCAGGCCGGGAACTGGGCTCGACAGTGGCCTGGTCATTGGCTCGACGGCGGCGGCCTGCGCCACGTTGCCGGCCATTGCTCAGGGGCAGGAGAAGTAGAGCTGCATGGCGGCGTCATGGGTACACGAGAATGCGGCTGAGTGTCCGGTCGAGAGCGTGATCGACGGCTCCAGGGCGGGTATGCCAAATCGACCCGTCCCAATTCGTCCGACGAACCTCCCGCAGGCACCGCACCCGGTGCTTGGCTCCCCCCTTCACCCGACAAGAAGCAAGGGCCCCTCATGTCCTCCCCCCAAGCGACTATGCACCCCACCACCAACGGCTACGGCTCGACTTCGGCCGCCTACGACGTCGGACTGCTCCTGCTGCGCGTCGTCCTCGGACTCGCCATGGCCGCCCACGGCGCCCAGAAGCTGTTCGGCTGGTTCGACGGCCCCGGCCTCACCGCCACCGGTGAGGCCTTCAGCGCGAGCGGATACCCGGCCGGTCAGGTAATGGCCGTGGTGGCCGCCCTCAGCGAGACGCTGGGTGGCCTGGGCCTCGCCGTCGGACTGTTCACCCCGCTGGCCGCAGCCGCAGTGGTCGGCGTCATGATCAACGCGATCGCCGTCAAGTGGGGCGGCGGCTTCTTCAGCCCCAAGGGCATCGAGTTCGAACTGCTGATCCTCACGGCCGCGGCGAGTCTCGCCCTGACCGGCCCCGGTCGACTGGCCGCCGACCACTTCCTGCCGGTCCTGCGCCGGCACCGGCTGGTCCACGGCCTCGCCGCCGTGGCGCTCGGCGTGGTGACGGCCGTCATCGTCCTGCTGGTGCGCGAGTAGCTCCCGACGCTCCGGTGCCCGACCGCGCTGATCGCCGATGCGAACCAGGAAGTCGCAGTAGGCCGGCGACTCAGGTCGGACTCGGGTCATCAGATGTCCACGGCCGACATCCCGGCCTCGTCGTAACGGTCCCCCGCCGGCTCGGGGAGTTCGGCGGCGATGCGCGCAAGCTCGTCCTCGGTCAGTTCCACGTCGACCGCAGCGGTGTTCTGCTCGAGGTAGGTGCGGCGCTTGGTGCCCGGGATCGGGACCAGGTCGTCGCCCTGGGCCAGCACCCAGGCGATCGCGAGCTGCGCCGCGGTGACACCCTTCTCGGCGGCGATCTCCTTCACCTTCTCGGCGAGCCTGAGGTTCGCCTCGAGGTTCTCTCCGGTGAAGCGGGGGCCGGTGCGCCTGAAGTCCTTCTCGTCGAGTTCGTCCGGCGAGGAGAACCTGCCCGCCAGAAAACCGCGTCCCAGCGGCGAGTAAGGGACGAATCCGATCCCCAGCTCACGGCATGTGGGAAGCACCTTGGTCTCCGGGTCGCGGGTCCACAGTGAGTACTCGGTCTGGACGGCCGTGATCGGGTGGACGGCGTTCGCGCGGCGGATCGTCTCCGCCCCGGCCTCACTCAGGCCGATGTGGCGCACCTTGCCCTCCTCGACCAGCTCTGCCATGGCGCCGACGGTCTCCTCGATCGGCACGTGGGGGTCGACTCGGTGCTGGTAGTACAGGTCGATGCAGTCGGTCCCGAGCCGCTCGAGCGAGCCGTGGATCGAACTGCGTACGTGCTCCGCCGAGCCGTCCTGCCGCCCGACCGTGTTCATGTCGCCCGGGACCGCGTCGTCCATCCGGTAGTTGAACTTGGTTGCGATCACATACTCGTCCCGGTGTCCCCTGATCGCGCGTCCGACCAGCGTCTCGTTCGTCAGCGGGCCGTACATCTGTGCGGTGTCGAGGAAGGTGACTCCGAGCTCGAGTGCGCGGTGGATGGTCTTGATGCCCTCGTCCTCATCGGTGGGACCGTAGAAGGCGGACATCCCCATGCATCCGAGACCGATCGCGGAAACCTCCAGGTCGCGAAGCGTGCGCTGCTTCATGATCGTCCCAGCCTTTCTGTTGTTCCGTTCGGCGGGCTCGAAACTCGGAGAGCGTCGCCCGCGACCTCGCCGAGGCCCACAGACTCCATGGAGCCCCGGATCCCTCGCATCGGCACCCCGAGGGCCCTGACCAGGGGCAATGCGCTACGTCGGGCTCACTGTCCCGCGTCGCTCGACCCTGGAGTGCTCGTCGGGAGCTCGAGGCGAAGTTCGTAGCCGCCGTCGGCCGTCGGGCCGGAGGTCACCGTTCCACCCAGCAGTGCGGCGCGCTGGTGCAGGCCGACCAGGCCGTGATGCGCGCCCGGCAGCGCCAGGCCCGGCTGGGTGGACGGGGTGTTGGTCACCGTGGCCAGGATGACGCCGTCCTCACGGCAGACGCGCACGGTCGCGGTGGCGCCGGGGGCATGTTTGCGTACGTTGGTCAACGCCTCCTGGACCGTGCGGTACACGGTGCGCTGCACGGCCGGTGGCAGGCCGTCGGGCGCGTCGCTCTGCAGTTGGGTGTCGATGCCGCTGGTGTCGACCAGCCGCTGGAGGTCGTCGAGGGACGGTTGCGGTGTCAGTTCCGCAGGGCGGCCCCCGGAAGCGCGCAGAACGCTGACCATGTGACGCAGCTCGTCGAGTGTCTGCACGCTGAGCCGCCGGATCGTGGCGGCTGCGTCCTTCACCACGGTGTCCCGGGTGCTGACCTGCAGCGCTCCTGCCCTCACCGCGATGAGACTCACTTGGTGGGACACCACGTCGTGCATCTCCCGGGCGAGCTGTGCGCGTTCCTTGGCGAGTACCTTCTCGGCCGTCAGCGTGCGCTCGTTCTCACGGGCGGCGGAGATCTCGGCGAGCCTCAGCGACAGGGCCCGCCGGGTCTGCACGAGCTGGCCGAGGAAGACCGCGGCTGCGGCCGCCGCCCCGGTGTAGCCCACAGTGATCAAGGTCGAGGGGTAGGTCAGTTCCAGACTCGCCGACGGCGGATCGAGGCCGGAAGGCCACGTCGTCATGTCACAGATCGTGAAAACCGCCACGCACACGGCCAGAGCCACCCGGCGTCGAGTGAACGTGGCAAGCGAGTACAGCGCTGCCAGCGAGGCGAAGACGGCGGAGGAAACCAGAACGGCCGGGAGGGTGAGCACGAACGTCAGCAGCGGCATGCGACGCCGCAGGAGAAGTACGAAGGCGGCGCCCAGGGCAAGCCCCAGTCGGACCGGCTCGTCGCTGTCGATGTGGACCCAGACATCGACCAGCGCGACTCCGACAAGAACGGCGTCCAGCAGCAAGGCGGGCAGGCGGCACCCCATCATTCCTCCTCCCGGCCTCGGGGCGGCTCGAGAAGGCCGGCCCGCTCGGCGAGCAGAGCCGCCTGTACGCGGCCGGCCACCTCCAGCTTCGCGAGGATGGAGCTCACGTGGTCCTTGACGGTGCCGGTGCTCAGATGCATCCGGGTGCCGATGTCCGCGTTGGACAGCCCCTCGCCGACGAGGGCGAGTACGGCCCGCTCGCGTTCGGTCAGCCGCTCGAGGCGTTGGACATCGGGCGCGCGGGTGCCTGCGTCCAGATAGCCCTCCACCACCGTCTTGGTGACCTTGGACGACAGCACGGTTCCGCCTTCGGCCAGAGTCCGTACGAGGAACGGCAGCCCCTCGGGGTCCGTGTCCTTGAGCAGGAACCCCGCGGCACCCGAGCGCAGCGCCGTCTCCACGTATTCATCCATGTCGAACGTCGTGAGCATGGCCACGACCGGCGCGGGCGACAGCCGGCGGAGGGCGGCCAGCACGGTGAGGCCGTCCACGTCCGGCATCCGGATGTCCAGGAGCACGACCTCCGGACGGAACTCCTCGGCCGCCCCCACAGCCTGGCCACCGGGTACCGCCGCGACGACCTCGATGTCGTCGGCCGCCTCGAGGATGCGCTGAAAGCCCGTTCGAATCAGGGCCTCGTCGTCGACCACCATCACCCGGATCACGCGTGCTCCACTCGCCGTGGGACCACTGTCCGATTCGTACCACGTCGAGGGACGCCGTGCGGGTGTGCGGCACTGGATCCGGCCGGGCGTCAGGTGCCTCCCAGCCGGACGGGGGGTGCGATTGCAGCCACCTGCCGGATGGTCGAGACGGGGCCCTTTCCACGACGCTGGCTGTATGACGCGTCGCATGTCGGTTGTCGTCCCTCAACGGGCGACACCGGTCGCCGCGGAAAGCGGCTCCCCGGTCCATCAGCCGTCAACGGGACGGTTGACCGGCAGGGGCCGTCCGCGCTGTTCGCGCCCCTTGCCGCATCCAGCCTAGTCCTTCACGGCCGGCGCGAGCCGGAGCTGGGAGGAGACCGAGATGACCATCCATCTGACCCTTCTGTGTGCCAGCACCGTCCAGGTCACCAAGGGGGCGACGGCAGGCGTCACTCTCACGCTGGACCCCGAGAGGGACGTGACGGTCGCCGGAGAATCACTGCCTCCCTACTCACTCGCGGTACGCGGGCCCTCTGCCCGCTGCGCGCAGACAGCCGACGCTCTCGGCCTGGACACCACACCCGAGCCTTTGCTGCGCGACGTCGACTACGGCATGTGGCGTGGGCGGACGTTCGACGAGATAGCCGCCGACGACCCATACGGGCTCTCGGCCTGGCTCACCGACCCGGAAGCCGCCCCGCACGACGGTGAGTCCGTCGGTCACCTCTGCCGCCGCGCCGCACGCTGGCTGCGCAGTTTGCCTCCCGATACCGGCCCCGCAGTGGCCGTCGTACCGTCGGCCGTCATCCGGGCCCTGCTCGTCCATGCCCTGTCCGCACCGCCGAGAGCCTTCTGGCATGTCGGCGAACTGCCGCTGCCGTCCGGCGTCCGCCTCGCCTCGCAGAGTGTGTGAGCGGGACCATGAGCCGGGGCCGCCGCGGTGCGGGACGGCCCCGGCGTCCGGGTTCGGCGCTCCCGGCTATCCGAACTGGCCGGGCTGGTAGTCGCCGGCGGGCTGCTGGACGATGACGTTCAGCCGGTTGAAGGCGTTGATCAGGGCGATGGCGCACACCAGGCCGGCGAGCTGCTCCTCGTCGTAGTGCTTGGCCGCGTTCGCCCAGGCCTCGTCCGTGACGCCACGGGCCGCATCCGCGATGCGGGTGCCCTGCTCCGTCAGCTCCAGGGCAGCGCGCTCGGCCTCGGTGAACACCGTGGCCTCCCGCCACGCCGCGACCAGGTTCAGTCGCACCGACGACTCACCGGCGGCGACAGCGTCCTTGCTGTGCATGTCGGTGCAGAAACCGCACCCGTTGATCTGACTCGCCCGGAGCTTCACCAGCTCCTGCGTCGCGGACGGAATGCCGGCGTCCTCGAGCACCTTGCCCGCGGAGACGATGTGCTTGAGGAACTTGGCTGCGGTCGCGTTGCCGAAGATGTTCAAACGGGCATCCATGGCGAACTCCTCTGCCGTTGTCGGTGGTTACACACGTATGACAAAACGGATCGGCTCGATGTGACACCGGCGATTGTGACGTGTGTCACCACAACCCGTGCCGGCGGGCGGCCCGGTACGTGGGCGCGTGTGCCGCCCCCTCCAGATCGGCGTCACGTCCCCGTATGAGCGACGCCGGAAGTGCCTCGTGAGCGGCACGGGTGGCCCGGCCGTCGACTCGGCGGGATCGAAGCTCGACGAGACGGTACGTCGCACTGGCACCGCCATCGGCGCTCCCTGTGCGCTCGCCCCGAATGTGCTCCCCCCGGACGAACAAGTGCTGCATCTCCACGTGCTTGCACGGGCCGAGTTGGCCGCCCCGTGGGCGAGGGCGCGGGTTGCCTCTCCGGCCCCGGTGGCGGACGCGGTCCGCCGGGGCCGCTGCGGTCCCGCCGTGGGGGCCTGCGGAGGGCCGCCGTGCTGTCGGTGTTCATCGGCCAAAGGGGACGGTCGGCGCGCTGGTAAAATGGGCGGACGCTTCGACGTTGCCGGGGCCCGCACCGGAGGGTGCGGGCCCCCGCACTTTCCGGGCGCCAAGACCAACGAAGGGCCCCATGAACCCGAAGCCGACAGTCACCGGGCAATCCGGCGCCGACCGGTCCAGGCCGGCAACGGCACCCCAGGCCGAGCTCGCGGCGCAGACGCTGACCCCCGGTTCGCCCCCCGCCGAGTCCTTCGCCGAACTGGGCCTGCCGCGGGAAGTGGTCCAGGTGATGACGGCCCACGGAGTGACGGAACCGTTCCCGATCCAGGCGGCCACCCTGCCCGACGCGTTGGCCGGCCGGAACATCCTCGGCCGCGCGCGGACCGGCTCGGGCAAGACCCTCGCCTTCGGGCTGGCCCTGCTCGTCCGTACGGCAGGCCGGCGTGCCGAGGCGAAGCGGCCGCTCGGGCTGGTCCTGGTACCGACCCGCGAACTCGCGCAGCAGGTGAGCGATGTGCTGGCACCGTACGCAACGGCACTGGGGCTGCGGCTGGCGACGGTGGTCGGTGGACTGTCGATCGGGCGGCAGGCGAGCCTGATGCGGGCCGGCGCCGACGTGGTCATCGCGACTCCGGGGCGGCTGACCGACCTGGTCGGGCGCCGGGACTGCCATCTGGACCAGGTGCGGATCACGGTCCTGGACGAGGCGGACCAGATGTGCGACATGGGCTTCCTGCCGCAGGTGTCGGAACTCGTGGATCAGGTGCGCCCCGAGGGACAGCGGATGCTGTTCTCGGCCACGCTCGACCGCAACATCGACCATCTGGTGCGGCGCCATCTCCACGACCCGGTGCTCGCCACGATCGACCGGGCGGCGGGCGCGGTCACCACGATGGAACACCACGTGCTGCACATCCACCCCGCGGACAAGTACGCGACGGCCACCGAGATCGCAGCCCGGGACGGTCGGGTGCTGATGTTCCTGGACACGAAGCTCGGCGTCGACCAGTTCACCCGTCATCTGCGCGGCAGCGGTATCCGGGCCTCCGCACTGCACAGCGGAAAGTCACAGCCACAGCGCACGCACACGCTCGCGCAGTTCAAGAACGGTGAGATCACCGTGCTCGTGGCCACCAATGTCGCCGCACGCGGCATCCACGTCGACGCGCTCGACCTCGTCGTGAACGTGGATCCGCCCACCGACCCGAAGGACTACCTCCACCGGGGCGGACGCACGGCTCGCGCCGGTGAGTCGGGCACTGTCGTCACCCTCGTCACCCCGAACCAGCGGCGCGACGTGAACCGGATGATGTCCGATGCCGGGATCCGTCCGGCCGTCACACAGGTGCGCTCCGGCGAGGAGAAGCTGACCAGCATCACGGGGGCGAAGCGCCCACCCGCCGGCGACAAGGCCACCGGCGGCAACGCGCCCTTCCGGGGCATGGGCACACGACCGGGCCGCGCCCCGAAGGAGTCCCGCAAGACCGCCGAAGCCCGCAGAACCGCGGAGGCCCGCAAAGCCGCCCGGGTACGCAGAGGCCACTGACCAGGGTCTACTCCGCGCGGCGCTACTGGGCGTAGGAGGTCTGGCACCGCACGGCGAGGGCCGCGACGTCGTCGTCGAGCCTTCCGCCGCTGTAGTGGACCAGGTCCCCGTGGAGCCGGTCGAGCAGCTCGCGGGGCAGTGCCGGGCCTTGCCTGCGCATCCAGTCCGGCAGGGGAAAGAACTCGCCGGTCCGGTCCCGGGCCTCGGACACACCGTCGGTGTAGAACAGCAGCTGGTCGCCCACGTCGACAGCGACAGTGTCGACAAAGTAGAGCTCTCCGACGAGCGCCGCGAGGTGGAGGGGTGCCGAGGGGGCGCTCGGCTCCAGGATGCGGATCTCGCCTCGGTGCACGAGCAGCGGCGGGGGGTGGCCGCAGTTGAGAATTTTGACGTGCCCGCCGCCGGGCGGGATCTCGGCGACAACCGCGGTGGCGAAGCGCTCCGGCAGGTCCTGGGCGGGGTACGCGGCACTGTGGCGGATGATGCTGGTCTCCAGCCGGTGGATGATGCCCCTCAGGTCCGGTTCGTCGTACGCGGCCTCCCGGAAGCAGCTGATCACCGCCGCGGCCGCTCCCACTGCGGGCAGGCCCTTGCCGCGCACGTCGCCGATGAGCAGCCGGACCCCGTGCGGGGTGTCGACCGCCTCGTAGAAGTCGCCGCCGATGCGGGCCTGCTCCTGGGCCGCCAGATACAGCGACTCGATCTCGACGTTCGCGATGCGGCGCGGCAGGGGGCGCAGCAGCACCTGCTGCGCCGCGTCGGCGACGAGCCGGACGTGGAAAAGCGTTTCCTCCCGCTGGAGCCGGACATGGCTCGCGTACGCGGCTGCCATCGTGACCGCGATGATCGCGGCCGCCGTGTACGGCGTCCCCAGGTCGGTGTAGAAGAAGCTCAGGCTGATCATGACCAGCAGGCAGAACGCCCCCAGCACGATCGTCGGGAGCACAGGCCACATCGCCGCGGCGAGGGCGGGCGCGGCGGGCAGGAGACGGCTGAAGGCGATCTCCCTCGGCGTGGAGAACGCCAGTCCGGCCACGATGAGGGTGAGGATCACCGGTGACAGCAGGGCAGCTTCCCACCGGTCGCCATGGGAATGACGACGCCGCCGAAGCCGCCCGCGCTTGATCACAAAACGCATCATATCGGCGCTAAGCGATTCCCCATCTCCGCATACGCCGTGCGCCTCCGTCAACTGGCTGCCTTCTGCGCGATGTCCCTGCTCCTTTCCGCGATCCCCGGCTTCAGCGTGCTCTTGGAGATCCGGTCCGCCTGGGGCAGTCGGCGGAGGCCGACGACAGAACCAGTACCGGCCGGGGGTGCAGGCTCCGTACGGGCGGCCGCCACACGCTCGTGGTTGGACCGCTCCCCGCGCCGGATGTCGGTGATCGGCGGGAGCGGTGGGCTTGCCATGCTCGGGCTCGGCGCCACGGTCGCCGTCACCGGACGCGCCGAACAGCCGAGCCAACATATAATTGTCCGTTTCCGCTTCCCCGTCAGCGGAGTGATCGCGATGATCAGAAACAGCACGACGATCAGAAACAGACCCCCCTTCTCGTATGCCTCAGAGGCTGGAACAGTCGTCGTCATGGGTGGATCCCGGGGGACGACTTCGGACCCTGAGTGCGTGTAACGCGGTCTTGCCTGCGTGTTCTCGTAGCAGTGCGGTCTGCGGTGCGCGACCATACGGACGCCGAAGAGCAATCAGCCAGCAGAAGGAAACACCGAGACAGGAAGAAGGACGGACGTGTCCGGCAGCGAAAGCGAGAATCCAGTAATCCCCGCCCCGGCTCCCGCGCCTACTCGGCCCAGGACGAACCGGGACTGGTGGCCGAACCAGCTGGACCTTCAGGTTCTCCACCAGCACTCGCCCCGGTCCAATCCGATGGGCGAGGACTTCAACTACGCGGAAGAGTTCGCGACCCTCGACGTCGAAGCGCTGAAGCGTGACATCTTCGAGGTGATGACGACGTCGCAGGACTGGTGGCCTGCCGACTACGGTCACTACGGGCCGCTGTTCATCCGGATGAGTTGGCACGCCGCAGGGACGTACCGCATCGCCGACGGCCGGGGTGGCGGCGGCAGCGGCGCTCAGCGCTTCGCCCCCCTCAACAGCTGGCCGGACAACGCGAGCCTCGACAAGGCGCGCCGGTTGCTCTGGCCGGTCAAGCAGAAGTACGGCCGGAAGATCTCCTGGGCCGACCTTCTGGTCTTCGCCGGCAACTGCGCCATGGAATCAATGGGTTTCAAGACGTTCGGATTCGGCTTCGGGCGTGAGGACATCTGGGAGCCCGAGGAGATCTTCTGGGGCCCTGAGGACACATGGCTCGGGGACGAGCGCTACAGCGGCGACCGGGAACTCACCGGTCCGTTCGGTGCCGTCCAGATGGGACTCATCTACGTCAATCCGGAGGGGCCCAACGGCAACCCGGATCCGGTGGCCGCGGCCAGGGACATCCGCGAGACCTTCGGGCGTATGGCGATGAACGACGAGGAGACGGTTGCGCTCATCGTCGGCGGCCACACGTTCGGCAAATGCCATGGTGCGGTCGATCCTTCGTGCATCGGTCCGGAACCCGAGGCCAGCCCCATCGAGCAGCAGGGCATCGGTTGGAGGAACACCTGCGGCAGCGGCAAGGGCGCCGAGGCACTCACCAGCGGGCTCGAGGGCGCATGGACCACCGAGCCCACGAAGTGGGACAACGGGTACCTGGACAACCTGTTCGCATACGACTGGGAGCTGACCACCAGCCCCGCCGGTGCGAAGCAGTGGACTCCCAAGGACGCCTCGGCCCAGGGCACCGTGCCCGACGCTCATGATCCGTCGAAGCGGCACGCTCCCATGATGCTGACGACGGACCTCGCGCTGAAGGTGGACCCGATCTACGGGCCCATCGTGAAGAGCTTCCACGAGAACCCGGACAAGCTCGCGGTAGCGTTCGCCAAGGCGTGGTACAAGCTGCTGCACCGCGACATGGGCCCCCTCTCGCGCTACCTCGGCCCCTGGATCGCCGAGCCGCAGCTGTGGCAGGACCCCGTCCCCGAGGTCGATCACGAACTGATCGCGGACGAAGACGTCGCTGCCCTCAAGAGCACGATCCTCGCCTCGGGACTGTCCATCCCCCAGCTGGTCACCACCGCCTGGGCGTCGGCGGCGAGCTTCCGCGGCACCGACAAGCGCGGTGGGGCGAACGGGGCACGGATTCGGCTCGCGCCGCAGAAGGACTGGGAGGTCAACAACCTGCCCGAGGTGGCCGAGACGTTGCAGACCCTCGAGCGGATCCGGCAGGACTTCGACCGCTCGCAGTCCGGCGGAAAGAAGGTCTCGCTCGCCGACCTGATCGTCCTGGGCGGTTGCGCGGCCGTCGAGCGTGCGGCGAAGAACGCCGGGCACGACGTCACGGTCCCCTTCGCACCGGGGCGCACGGACGCCACGCAGGAGCAGACCGACGTCGAGTCGTTCGCCGTTCTCGAACCCAGGGCGGACGGGTTCCGCAACTACCTCCGCGCGGGAGAGAAGTTGTCGCCGGAGACTCTGCTGCTGGACCGCGCCAACCTGCTGTCACTGACCGCTCCCGAGATGACGGCTCTGATCGGCGGCATGCGGGCCCTGAACGCCAACTTCGGGCAGTCCGCACATGGCGTCTTCACCAACCGGCCCGAGGCGCTGACCAACGACTTCTTCGTCAACCTGCTCGACATGGGCACGGAGTGGAAGCCGTCCACCTCGGTCGAGAACGTATTCGAAGGCCGGAATCGCGCCACGGGCGAGGCCAAGTGGACGGCCACCGCCGCCGACCTCGTCTTCGGCTACAACTCCCAGCTCCGAGCCGTCTCGGAGGTCTACGCCTGCGAGGACGCGGAAGGGAAGTTCGTGCGTGACTTCGTGGCCGCATGGGACAAGGTGATGAACCTCGATCGGTTCGACCTCGCCTGAGCCCGATCCCGATGTCCGGATCCGGGTCGGCCGCTCGTCGGCCGACCCGGATGTCGTTCGGAACCGGGCGCCGCTGGTCCTGGGTGCCTTCCCATACGGTGGAGGTATGGGCGGTGACCTCGTCACCCTGTTCCTCAGCGGTGACGTGATGCTCGGCCGCGGTGTCGACCAGATCCTTCCGCACCCCGGCGATCCGGCGCTGTCCGAGCCGTACGTCCGGGACGCGCGCGCCTATGTCGAGATGGCGGAGGAGGTGAACGGGACGATCCCCCGGCCCGTCCCGTTCTCCTGGCCCTGGGGCGAAGTGCTGCCTGTGCTCGACGCCGCCGCGCCCGACGTACGGCTGCTGAATCTTGAGACCTCTGTGACCCGCAGCGACGACGCGGCGGCCGGCAAGGAGGTCCTGTACCGGATGCACCCGGCCAATCTGCCCTGCCTGGCGGTGGCCCGTCCCGATGTCTGTGTCCTCGCCAACAACCACGTCCTGGACTACGGCAGACGAGGGCTGGACGAGACGCTCGCGGCGCTG
The DNA here is from genome assembly GCF_044763255.1 of Streptomyces sp. NPDC096176. NCBI lineage: Bacteria > Bacillati > Actinomycetota > Actinomycetes > Kitasatosporales > Streptomycetaceae > Streptomyces > Streptomyces sp. NPDC096176. The sequence continues at coordinate 307,872 of NZ_JBIWFV010000007.1, forward strand.
GCAGCCGCCGGCCTGCGCACGGCCGGTGCGGGACGAGACCTGGACGACGCCCGGCGGTGCGCGAGCGTCGCTCTTCCCGGCGGCGGGCGGGTGCACGTGGTCTCCCTCGGCATGGAGTCCAGCGGTGTACCGCCGGACTGGGCCGCTGCTCCGCAGCGCAGCGGGGTCCACTTCGCGGCCGAGCCCTCGCCCGCGGTGGCGGCGCAGGTGACGGCTCGCCTTCGCGAGACCAAACGCCCGGGCGACGTGACGGTCGTGTCCCTCCACATGGGATCCAACTGGGGCTACGGGATCCCGCGCGACCAGGTCCGCTTCGCCCACGCACTCGTCGACGGCGGTGCGGACATCGTGCACGGGCACTCCTCGCACCATCCCCGGCCGGTCGAGGTGTACCGCGGCAAGCTCGTGCTGTACGGCTGCGGGGACCTGATCAACGACTACGAGGGCATCGGCGGCTACCAGCGGTACCGGGACGACTTGCGCCTTCTCCACGTCGTCTCGGTCGTTGCGGCCACCGGCACTCTCCACGAGATGCGGGTCACGCCCCTGCAGGCGCGTCGGATGCGGCTGGTCGGTGCGTCCCGCGTCGACTGCCGCTCCGTGTACGAGGTGTTGAGCCGGATCAGCCACGGCCTGGGGGTCCGTATGCATGCCGAACAGGACGGCTCGGTCACGGTCCGGCCGTCCTGAACGGCATTCGGAATGCAAGCTCCGGGCCACCGAAGCCGCGGGCCGAGTGGCCGGCAGACAGGGCTATTCGACCTTGGCCCAGTCGAGCGTGCGCTCCACCGCCCGCTTCCAGTCGGCGTAGCCCTGCGCCCGCTGGTCCTCGGACCACTGGGGCTCCCAGCGCTTGGACTCCTGCCAGTGGGTGCGCAGTTCGTCGGTGTCACGCCAGAAGCCGGTGGCCAGACCGGCAGCGTACGCGGCGCCCAGCGCGGTCGTCTCGGCGACGACGGGCCGGCTGACCGGTACGCCGAGGACGTCGGCCTGGATCTGCATGCACAGGTCGTTGGCCGTCACACCGCCGTCGACCTTGAGCACGTCCAGGTGGACGCCGGAGTCCTGCTCCATGGCCTCCACCACGTCGCGGCTCTGGTAGCAGATGGCCTCCAGAGTGGCCCGCGCAAGGTGGCCGTTGTCGTTGTACCGGGCGAGGCCGACGATCGCGCCGCGGGCGTCGGAGCGCCAGTACGGTGCGAACAGGCCCGAGAAGGCCGGGACGAAGTACATACCGCCGTTGTCGTCGACCGTGCGGGCCAGCGTCTCGCTCTCGGCCGCCGTCTTGATGATCTTCATCTGGTCGCGCAGCCACTGCACCGCCGACCCGGTGACGGCGATGGAACCTTCCAGGGCGTAGATCGGCGGGTTGTCGCCGAACTGGTAGGCCAAGGTGGTCAGCAGGCCGTGTTCGGAGCGGACCAGTTCGGTGCCGGTGTTCAACACCAGGAAGTTGCCGGTGCCGTAGGTGTTCTTGGCCTCGCCGGGTGCGTAGCAGACCTGCCCGACGGTTGCCGCCTGCTGGTCGCCGAGGACGCCGGTGATGGGGATGGCGGCCCGCAGTGGCCGGGAGGTGCGGGTCACCCCGTACGCCTCCCGGTGGGAGGACGGGTTGATGGTGGGCAGCATCGACCGCGGGATGTTGAAGAACCCGAGCAACTCGTCGTCCCAGTCGAGGGTTTCGAGGTTCATCAGCATGGTGCGGCTGGCGTTGGTCACGTCGGTGGCGTGGATGCCGCCGTCGGGCCCGCCCGTGAGGTTCCACAGAACCCACGCGTCGGTGTTGCCGAACAGGGCGTGGCCCTGCTCCGCCGCCTCGCGCACGCCGTCGACGTTCTCCAGGATCCATTGGATCTTGCCGCCCGAGAAGTACGTCGCCGGCGGCAGTCCCGCCTTGCGGCGGATCACGTCGCCCTGGCCGGAACGCTCCAGCGCGGCCGCGATCGAGTCGGTGCGAGTGTCCTGCCAGACGATGGCGTTGTAGTAAGGGCGGCCGTTGCGGGGATCCCAGACGACGGTCGTCTCCCGCTGGTTGGTGATGCCGATCGCCGCCAGGTCGTCCGGCGAGAGGTTGCCGTGCCGGAGGGCGTTCTGGATCACCGAGTTGGTGCGTTCCCAGATTTCCACCGGATCGTGTTCGACCCAACCGGACCGCGGAAGTATCTGGGCGTGCTCCAGTTGGTGGCTCGCCACCTCGTTGCCGACGTGGTCGAAGATCATGAATCGGGTGCTGGTGGTTCCTTGGTCCACCGCGCCGACGAAGTCCGCCATGGCATTCCGCCTCTTCTGTGGGAAGGACTGGGCCGGCGGCCTCGAACGAGGCCGGTCAGCTCTCGGGGGTGGGAACGCGTCCGGGCGGCTCGGGCTCCGCGGACGGCAGGAACCTGCCGACGAAGAACTTGTACACGAAGGCTCCGAGCAGACCGCCGATCAGCGGCCCGATAATCGGCACCCAGAAGTAGAAGTTCCCGTACTGATCTCGCCACGCTCCCCCGTAGCCGGTGATGAAACTCGCCAGTCTCGGACCGAAGTCACGCGCGGGGTTGATCGCGTAACCCGCGTTGGTGCCCCAGGCCATACCGATCGCCACAACGATCAGGCCGATGATGAACGGCGCGAGATTGGCACCGGGGGCCGTGTTCAGCAGATCGGTGACCGCCAGGACCAGCAGCAACAGGATCGCGGTGCCGATGACCTGGTCCCGGAACGCCCCCCACTCGTACACCGGCAGATTCGTGTTGCCGTTGGCGGGCAGCGTCGAGAAGACGACTTGCGTCTTGATGGTGTGGCCGGGGTCCGCCTTCGCGAGCGCCTCCGTGTAGTTCCACCGCACCACAAGGGCCGCCACAAAGGCGCCCGCGGTCTGGGCCAGCGCATAGGGCGCCACCTTGCTCCACGGGAATCCCCTGAACGCGGCCAGGGCCAGCGTCACCGCTGGATTGATATGAGCACCACTGAGCCGTGCTGCCACATAGACGCCGAGGGTGACGCCGAGGCCCCAAGCCCAGGCGATGCTGTCGTGGTCTCCGAGGCCGCCCGCGGGGTCGGTGAGGGCGCCGCCGGCGACCACTTGGGCGACCACGCCGCAACCGAAGAGGATGAGAATCATGGTGCCGAGGAATTCGGACGACAGTTCGCCGACCAACCCCGACCGTTTGAGCCGCTCAGCCATGTGAGCCTGCTTCCTGCCGGCCCTGGACCGGCCCGTCTTTCGGCCCCGAGTGATCCACAGCTCATCGTAAGTTGCTCCGGGAGAGTCCGCGCGCGAAGCGCTCCACCCGGCTGCCGGCCGAGGCCGTGCCTGCGAGGATGCCCAACGGCAACGGCTGACGGGGTGCCGGCCCGGGAATCGCGAGCCGGCACCCCTGACGCGCCGCCCTCAGGGCCGGGCCGGGCTGGGCGGCCACGCCGGCTCGGAAGCCCAGCCGCTCGTCGTACACGCGGGCGCCGCTCAGGTACGCGCCGGGGTGGTCGGCCCCGAAGGTGATCACTTGGACCGTGCCGGCCCCTCGCACGAACCTGCGCGTCCCCTCCGTCCTCAGCGCTCGGCCGAGTGCAGATGTTCACGGACCACGTGGTGGAACCCGGTCTCGTCGACCATCGCACCGAACCAGCGCTCCACTTGAGCGGTCGGCCCCAAGGAACACGCCACGCATCGGCCAACCGGTCGTTTGAGGACGCTCGCACGGGCCATGTCGTTCCCGCTCGCCATCGCCGACCGCGTCGGAGCAGGCCCCGTGGATCACCTGCCATAGGCTCTGTGCGGACCAGGGACGCAGTGTGGGAAGGCGGCCGGCATGCTCGCCGTAGCGGTCATCGCGGGGATCCTTTTCGTCTGGTCGCTTCTCGCGCACAGACTCTCCCGGTGGAGCATCACCGCACCCATCGCCATGATCGCGGCGGGTGCCGCCATGACCGCGGGGGCGAAACCCCCACTGCGTTTCGATCTCGACACGAGCGTGTTCGAGCATGCGGTCGAAGTCATTCTCGCCCTGCTGCTCTTCGTGGATGCCGTTGAGGTTCCCGGCTCCGTCATCAGGCGGGAGAAGGGCTTGGTCGCGCGGCTGCTTGCCGGCGCGTTGCCGCTCACGCTCTGCGCCGCCTTCCTGACCGGATATCTCATGTTTCCCAGTCAGCCGGTGTGGCTGCTCGCCCTCCTGGCCACGGTCGTCGTCCCGTTGGACCTCGCCCCCACCGCCGCCGTCGTCCGTGACCGCAGAATCCCGGCCCGGCTGCGGGAGGTGCTGAACGTCGAAGGAGGGCTCAACGACGGCATCCTCTCGCCGGTCTTTCTTCTCTGCGTCGCCGTCGGCGTCGAATCACACGACGCACACGCCGACTATGTCGATGCGCTGCTGTCGGCGGTCGTGGCGTCCGCCTGGGCCGTCGCCACCGGGATCGCGGTCGGCTGGACGAGCGGGTGGCTGCTGGGGCGTTCGTGGGCGCACGGGTGGAGCCAGCCGACCGCGGTGCGGCTCGGCGTGCTCGCCGTACCGATCGCCGCGTACGCCCTCTCCGGGGCGTTGGGCGGCAACGGCTTCGTGGCCTCGTTCGTGGCAGGCGTCTGCTTCGCCCCGGCGATGAGGCGTCTCCCCGAGACCGCGGTGGAGATGACCGAGGATCTGGTGACGCTGCTGTCCCTCGCGCTCTGGTTCCTCTTCGGCCAGATCGTCAACAGCGTGTTCGCGGACGACTTTCAGGCCTCGGCGTTGCTTTACGCGCTACTCGCCGTGACCCTGGTGCGCATCGTCCCTGTGCTGATTCTGCTGACGGGCACGGGGCTGAAATTCGCGGACAAATTGTTCGTCGGCTGGATGGGCCCGAGGGGTGTGACATCGATCGTGTTCGGGTCCCTTGCGGTCATCGACCTTCCGGAGCAGAACGCGGACTTCATCGCCCGCGTGATGGTGATGACCGTCCTGGTCAGCATCGTGTTGCACGGGCTGAGCGCCGAGCCGATCGCACGGCGCTACGCCCGGCGCAGCGGGATTGACCAGTCCGTGCCTGCGGGCTGATTCATCGGCGGGCCCGGGCCCGGTGCTCAGCAACTCCGGGCGGGCGGCTGCGACGGCGGTGAGCAGATCTCGGATGCGCTCGCAGTCGATCTTGTCCGGCTTGCGGCAGCGTATACGGCGCTTGTCCACTGTCCTGGTCAGCCGGCTGCCGGGCCAGGGCCCGGCCGCGGTCGCGGTCGCCAGTAATCGCGGCGCGGATCGGCGCACCCGTGAGCCTCCGGGGAGGGCGGGGTCCTGGCTGAGTCCGTGGGCCACCGACCAGCACGGACACGCACTGACCGCCATGGCACACACCCCGACACCCGACGTCGACAGTCACCTCGCCGGCATCGTCGGCGGATCGGCGCATCGGCAGCGGATCATCGTGGGCGTCGCCGGTTTCCCACTTCACCGGTGGGCGATCACGGCGACCGGTGAGGAACAGTGGTGGATCACCGCGTGGGCGACATGGCCGATGTGCGGGGCCAGTGGGGATCGCCGCTCGCGTCGGCCGATCACTACCAGCTCGGCTCCGGCAGCCTCGTCGACGAGCACCTTGGCGGCCGGGCCCATGAGGGGGCGCTCCACGACGGTCACCGACGGATGGGCGCGGCGCCACGGCAGCAGCTCGGCGCGCAGTTCCTCGGCGACGTTGCGCGCCACCTCGGCCTTCATCGCCACAGGAAGCGTCCAGCCGTGCACGCAACGCAGCGGGCAGCCCCGCCGTTCCGCCTCCGCGAAGGCGAAGCCGAGCACGGCGTCGTGCGAACTCCCGAAATCGGTGCCGACCACGACATCACCGCCGGGGTTGCTTCCGTTCTCCCGCACGAGAACGACGGGCGCACGGGCGGACCCGACCGCCGCCATGCCCACGGACCCCATCAGGACCCCCGAGACCGTGCCGAGCCCGCGCGATCCCAGCACCAACAGCTCCACGTCCTCCTTCGACGCTTCCTCCGCCAGCGCGGCGGCGGGTCTGCCGGAGAGCCGGCGCGTCTCGACCGTGAGTCCGGGATGCTCGCGCAGCACCGCGTCGCGGACGCCGTCGAGAAGGTCGTCGGCCCAGTGGCGGTGATCCGTCCGGTCGACCGTCGGCACCGCTACGGCCAGCGGCAGCGGCCACTCCTCGATGTGTACGAGGCGCAGCCCGGTTTCCCACAGGACCGCTTCCCGCGCGGCCCACGCCGCCGCCGCTCTGCTCTCCGCCGAATCGTTCACTCCGGCGGCTACGACACCACCACCCATGTCGCCCTCCTCCGTCCCCCGCACTCTCCAGCCTGCCGCACCGGCACCCTCGTCCGGACCCGACCGGCCATCCATCACGCACTTGTTGTCGGTATGCGCATGCTCAGGTCGACCATGGGGGAGCGTCGGCCCGCACCGGTCAGCGACCGGGGGGTCGGCAGCCGACGAACCGGAGACCGCTGCGGCGTCACGGGACGACGTGAGGCGTGTCGAGGGTTCATGGGCTCACGCCTGTCGGATGAAGTGCTCCATGAGGCGGGCCGCCGTGACCGTGCCGAGCAGCGTGACCTGATCGCCGTCGCGTTCGATGACGGCCACGAGCGGGCAATGCGAGCGCGCCATCAGGGCCGCGACCTCCATCGGACGGGCGTCCGGCCCGGCGACCTGCGGCGGGTACATGCGGCGTGGCACCCACTCGGCAACCGAGAGCCCGCTCAGCCGCTCCGCCAGCTCACCGCCCACGACGGGCACCGCGGCAAGCTGCGGCTCGTCGACGAGATAGGCGGGGAGCAGTCGCCGGATGAGCTGTGAGCCGGGCACGATCGCATACGGCTGCCCGTCCAGATCGAGCACCAGCAGGGCCGGCAAGGACTGTTCGGCCAGCAACCGGGCGGCGGCCATGGCCTCGTCGTCCGTGGTCACGAAGGGGTAGGGCTCAGCAAGATCTTTCGCACGCATGACCGCCTCCTCGAGCTTCCGCGCCGGCCACACCGCAGCCCTCCGCAGGCCGTCCGCAGCCCACTCGCCCGTTCCCAGCGCCGTCCGTCCTGGGGCCCACCTCTCCCCCTGGCGTCGCCGACGCCGCCACGGGGCACCGTGCTGCACATGAGGATGGTGAACCCACTCTCACCACGGGCGGGTTCCCCGCCCGTCCCCGACATCACCGAAAACCGCCGCCGGACAGCGCCGGCCCCGTGTGCTCAGCGGGCGCGGCCCCTGAGCATGCCGCGGGCGCGGTCCACCAGGCCGGCGCCGGGCCCGAGGAGCTTGTCGGCCGGGGCCTGTCGGGGGCGGCCGGGTGCGGGCGGGTGGGCGCCTTGGCCTTGGCCGCGTGCGCCTTGTCCCCCAGCTCGTTCGGCTGCTCGGCCGAGCAGCCGAACGAGCTGGGGGAACAGCCCGCCTCGCCGGTGTCACCGCACGGGCTTCGGCTCGACTGTCGGCGCCCCTCGCAGCCGCCCTAGACTCGGAGTACCGGTGCACCGCAGGGGCTGGGAGCTCGGGTTGACCGGGAGGGGGGCGGGGGAAGGCCATCCCAGGAGGAAGCGATGTTGCGGCAGACCAACCTGGCCGAGGAACCGGCCGACTATCTCGCCGCCCGCGAAGAGCTGCGGCTGGCCGAGATCGAGCTCATGCGCCATCGCGAGAAGGTCGCGGCCCAGCGACGGGCGCTCCCGCAGGGGCCACCCGTCGACGACTACGTCTTCCTCGAGGGTCCGGCCGACCTCGACGCCGGCGACGCACCGGTCCGCGAGGTCACTCTGAGCGGGCTGTTCACCGCGCCCGACCGCCCGCTTGTCGTCTACCACCTCATGTACGGCAAGCTGCGGACCAACCCCTGCCCGATGTGCACCATGTGGGTCGACGGCCTCAACGGCGTCGCCCACCACATCGCCCGCAACGCCGACTTCGCCGTCGCCGCGGCCGCCGACCCGCCGGCCCTGCGGCAGCACGCCCGCAACCGCGGCTGGCACCGGCTACGGCTCCTGAGCTGCGGCGACAGCACGTTCAAGTACGACCTGGGCAGCGAGGACAAGGACGGCGAACAGGACTCCACCGTCTCCGTCTTCACTCGTGACGGCGACGGCACGATCCGCCACTTCTACTCCGCCCACCCACGCATGGCCGACGACATCGACGAGCGCGGCATCGACCTCCTGGCCCCGGTGTGGCAGTTCCTCGACCTGACCCCGCAGGGCCGCGGCGACTGGTACCCGACCATCGACTACTGACCGACCGGGGTGAGCCGCACCCCGGCGTTCCATCCACGGGCGGGCCCACGGCGCCGATTCCGGTCGGTCAGCGGGGCCCGTTCCGGCCGATCGGCGGGGGCAGGTCCGGACACGTGTTGGGTGGTTGAATCCAGCAACCAACCTGATCGTGGAAGCATGAGGCGCGATGTAATGCCGGGTACAGCCCCGGAAGCGCCGGCCATGGCCGAACCGGGCGGGCCCACCTATACGTCGTCGACAGGACGGCTGGTGGGCCTGGATCTGGCCCGAGGTCTGGCGATTCTGGGCATGTTCACCGCGCACACCGGTCCTGATCCGTCGGTGGGCGGTGCCGTGGGCTGGGCGATGGAAGCGGCCCGCGGCCGCTCTGCAACCCTCTTCGCAGTGCTGGCCGGCTTTTCGCTGGTCATCCTCACCGGCCGGCCGCAGCCGAAAACCGGACGGGCGGGGCGTCAGGCGATGGGCAGAGTACTGATCCGCGCCTTCTTCCTGATCGCCCTGGGATACGTCCTCACCGCCCTCGGCACCGATGTCGACGTGATCCTCTCCTATTACGGTGTCCTCTTCGTCCTCGCCCTTCCGCTGTACCGGCTACGGGCCGCCACCCTGGGCGCCATCGCCGCGGCGTCGGCACTCGTCATGCCCCACGTCCTGTACCTGCTGCGTGCGGCGGTCGACAACGGAAGCTGGTCGGACGTGTTCATCGCCCACGATCCGCTGGCCCGCCTCACCGACTCCGACGGGATCATCGAGCTGTTCGTCACCGGCGCCTACCCGGTCCTGACCTGGCTGCCGTTGATCATCACCGGGATGGCGGTGGCCAAACTGGACCTCGGCCGGCCCGGCGTCGTAAGCAAGGTGGGACTGCTCGGAGGGGTGCTGGCTGTCATCGGTTACGGCGGATCATGGCTGGCCCTGCACCTCGTCCCGGGGGCGCTGGAAGGGGTACGGGAAGCGTCGGACACCGGGATCGCGTCGTCGGGCTGGTGGTCCGACGCCGTGGGTGAGGACCCCGTCTCCGGCATTCCGGCCTGGCTCCTGGTGGCCTCCCCGCACAGCCAGACGACGCTGTCCATCCTCGGCCACACCGGCGTGGCGTTGGCGGTGCTGGCCGCCTGTCTCATCGGCACCGGCACCTGGGCGCGTGTGCGGTGGCTCGCCACGCCTGTCACGGCGGTCGGATCGATCGCGCTGACGGCGTACGTCGGCCACATCCTCGCCATCGAGCTGCTGGGCACCGACGAACTGCCGGACTCCGCCGCCCTGCCGGTCTTCCTCTGCTTCGCCGCGGCAGCCATGCTCTTCGCCCTCGTGTGGACCCGGTTCTTCCGGCGCGGGCCGCTGGAGTACGTGATGTATGCGCTCACGCTGCCCGCCCGCCTGAGCCGGTGACGCCGGCCTCCCCTGCCGACCGGGCACAGGACAGCCCATCCCGTTGTCGTCGGGTCCGGTGCGTCCGACGTGGCGGAGAAAATCGAACACGCGTTTTACTGCGGGCATGGCGCGATCGACGTTTCCCGACGACTTGATGCAGGTCCAGCGCGAGTGGGACCGGGTCTACCGGGCGCTCGCCGTCCCGCGCCCGTACGGCACGGCGGAGCTGCGCCGGCGCCTGCTGCGTCTGTCGGCACAGATCTTCGCCGATCCGCACTTGGGCACGGACCGGCCCAGCACCGGGTGGGCGGAGCTGCGCCACCAGGTGCGCGTCCGAGACCGGAGGGCGGGGCCTCACGGCTGACACGAAAGGCAACGGCCGTCTCACGGTCGTCGGGCTCCTCTTCGGTGTCGTGGTTCCTTCGTCCGAAGGACAACAGCGGCGTTGCGCGCTCACTCCACCAACGGCAGCTGTTAGCTCGAACGTTGTCTGCACCGACGACCTGTACCGACGATTCGGAGACCCATGCCCTCGACCCCTCTGCGGCCGGCGGCTACGGCCGCGCCCGCCGCCGGACCGCGCGGTCTGCCCTCCGGGCATGCGCCGACCGCCCCCGGGAACTGACGTGACGCATTCCGGGGTCGACTTCGCAGCAGTGTTCCGTGCTCTGCCGGGAGCCGTGGCGGTGCTCACCCCTGACCTCGTGTACGCGGATGCGAATGAGGCGTTCCTGCACATGTCGGGTCGCACCCGTGACCAGGTGGTCGGCCGCTACCTGTTCGATGTCTTCCCCGACAACCCCAACGACCCCGCCGCGACCGGTATGCGCAACCTGGAGGTGTCCCTGCGGAGGGTGATGGCCACCGGAGAGCGCGATGCCATGGCCCTTCAGCGCTACGACGTCGAGCACCCCGACCGGCCCGGCGACTGGGAGGAACGGTACTGGAGCCCGGTCAACGCCCCGGTCTTCGGCCCGGACGGGCGCGTGGTTCTGCTGCTGCACCGGGTGGAGGAGGTCACCGAGCTGATCCGCGCGCGGGGTGGCCGGGACGGAGGGGACCAGGCCAGGGTGCTGGAGGCCGAGCTGTACACCCGCGCCCGGGAACTGCAGGAGGTCAACGAGCGACTGCGCCAGGCCTACGCCCGCGAACGGGAAGTCGCACTGACCTTGCAGGCAGCGATGCTGCCCGCCCCCAGTCCGGTCGGCCTCCGCCAGGCAGCCGTGCGCTACCGGCCCGCCGTCGGCGCCCTGAACGTGTGCGGCGACTGGTACGACCTGGCCGAACTGCCAGAAGACCGCATCGCGGTGGCCGTCGGCGACGTCGTCGGCCACGGCCTGCCCGCAGCCTGTGTCATGGGTCAGCTCCGCAGTGCACTCAGCGCCGCCGTACGGGTGGCCGACGGCCCTGCAGCGGCCCTCGACACACTCGGCCTGTACGCCCGCTCCGTCGACGGTGCCGAGTCCACCACCGCGGTACAGGTGGTCGTCGACTGCACCAACCGAACCCTCCTCTACAGCAGCGCCGGCCACCCTCCGCCCGCCCTGCTTCACACCGACGGCGCCGTCGAGTTCCTCGACCAGGCCACCGATCCCCCGCTGGGCGCCCGCCCCGAACACGCCCCCAGGCCCCAAGCCGAAACCGCTTTCGCGGACGGCGCCATCCTCGTGCTCTACACCGACGGACTCATCGAACGACGCCGCGAGGACATCGACACCGGTCTGCGTCGGCTCGCCGACTGCCTTGCCCGCCATGGGACAGCCGACGCCGACACCCTGGCCGATACCCTGCTGGCCGAGCTGATTTCCCCGGCCGGAAACACCGACGACACCGCGCTGGTCATCATCCGTCTGTGCCCAGGCACTCCGTCGTCGTAAGAGGCGCCCTGCCGGTGGGCGCGCTCTGCCACGCCACCCGCCCCGACCTGCTGCCTGCGCGGGGCGGGGCGGCGCGGGGCTGCTGATTGTGCTGGGCAACCTGCTGCCGGCGCTGGGCAATTTGCTGCCTGCACTACTCCGCCTCCCGACGAGGCCGTCATCGCGGACGCGCGCTTTGCGCTCGAACGGAGAGCCCACCCCGCCGAACGCGCGGTGCTACCTCGGTCGAGCTCGGTTCATACGCCGCCGGGCCTCCTTCATCTCGCGGTCGATGGCCCAGATGTCGGCGACCGGCCCGAGGTGGCCGAGCTTGTCGGGGTTGTTCACCCCACGGACGGTCTGAATCTGCCCGTCGAGCACATCGAGGACCAGGGTGTGCAGGATCTTGCCGTCCCGGTCGCGGAAGATGGCGCCGGGCTGGCCGTTGATCTCCTGCGGCTCGAACGTCACGCCGACCCGGATCAGCCAGGGGAAGAAGGCGCCCAGAAGTCGGGCCACGTTCTCCGCGCCCATGACGGCCTTGGCCAGCTGCGGGGCCTTGCCTCCGCCGTCCCCGACCAGCTGCACGTCGGCGGCCAGCAGATTCTGCAGCCCGCCCACATCGCCGTTCTTCAGCGCGTCGAAGAACCGCGCCGCCAGCTCCTGCCGTTCCTGACGGTCCGCTGCGAACCGCGGCCGCCCGGCCTCCATGTGCCGCCGCGCCCGCACCAGCAGCTGCCGGCATGCCGCCTCCGAACGCCCCACCGCCGCGGCGACTTCGTCGAACCCGAAGGCGAACACCTCCCGCAGCAGGAAGACCGCCCGCTCCAGCGGGCTGAGCCGCTCCAGCAGCAGCAGCGCCGCCATCGACACCGAGTCGGCCAGCTCCACCGACCGCTCCGGATCCTGATACGGATCGCTCAGCAGCGGCTCGGGAAACCACGGCCCGACATACTGCTCCCGCCGCACCCGCGCAGAACGCAGCACATCGATCGAGATCCGTGTGACCGTGGCCGACAGAAAGGCCTTGGTCGATGTGGGCCGGGTCTCCGAGCCGTCAAAGCGCAGCCACGTCTCCTGCACCGCGTCCTCGGCCTCACTCACGCTGCCCAGAATCCGGTAGGCAATCGAAAACAGCAGCGGCCGCAGCTCCTCGAAGTCCTCGACCTTGGTCACGCCCACTCCCCTCCCCCTGAGGTCGGTTCACCTGTCCGACCTCGCCGACACAGGCGGCTTGTTGTGATCAGCCGGGCGGCGTTCAGTGGAACTGCCCGGCTTCGTAGTCACCGGCCGGCTGCTGGGTGATGACATTCAACCGGTTCACCGTGTTCATGACGGAGACCAGGAGCACGAGGGCGGTGAGCTGCCTCTCGTCGTAGTGCTTGACCGCGTTCGCCCACACCTCGTCCGGGACCCCACCAGCCGCATCCGCGATCCGGGTCCCCTGTTCCGCCAGCTCCAGCGCGGCACGCTCGGCCTCGGTGAACACCGTGGCCTCCCGCCACGCCGCGACCAGGTTCAGTCGCACCGAGGTCTCGCCCGCAGCAGCGGCCTCCTTGGTGTGCATGTCGATGCAGACGGCACAGCCGTTGATCTGGCTCACGCGCAGCGACACCAGCTCCTGCGTCGCGGCCGGCAGCGGCGATTCCTTGATCACCCTGCCCACCGACATGAGGTGCTTGAAGGCCTTGCCGGCGGTCGGGTCGGTGAAGTAGTTCAGTCGCGCGTCCATGGTGTGCTCCTCCGTGGTCGTCAGTGGCTACACCCCCTGAGACGGCGTAGCCCGCCCCCCTGTGACATCGACGGATGTGACCTGCGTCTCACCGTTGGAGCGGCGGGCGCCGGGGCCGGTCCACGGCGCACAGCGCTACGTGACCCGGCGACTGGAACTCGTTCGTGGCGAGTTCGCAGTCGTCGGCTGCGACAAGGAGGCTGGCGGTACCGATTCGGCGGCCGATGAGGGCGAGTTCGTGAAACTCGAGATGAACGGGGCCGTAGTCGTGGTGCGTACCATCGGGCAGCGCTCCGAGTCTGTACCGGCTCGCCGCCTGGTGGGTGGGAGTGTGACGGCCTCGTCCAGAAGTGAGTTCAGGTCAGGAGGAAGGGGACACCGCTGGTGGCCCAAGTGTGAACGCGCCGATCGAGGTCGCTTCGTCGACGGTCGCGTATGTGTCGGGAGTGATCCGGTCCGACCACCACTGATCGTGGCGTGGTTCAAGCCGGGCCCCGGCTCCGTCGTATGCGTCCCGGAACTGCGCAATGCGCCATCCAAGGCGGCCGGCAGGTCCCTGTCGGCCGGCGAGCCGGCCGGCAGGTGAAAGCGTTTGATGTCGACCCATCGTGCGCGACTGCAGTGCCGAAGCGCACGGCAGGCGGGCGCCGGCAGCCTTGAGCGGGCCCGGAGGCGGCTATTCGCCGACGAGCTTGAGCCGGTACTTGGCGGTGAGTTCGTCGACCCACTCGTCCGAGAACTCGAGGCCGTACTGCTCGCCCAATTCGTCGCGCCGCTGGATGAACTCGGCGGGACCGGTCGCTGTCTCGGCGACCGTGCCCATCTGGTCGAAGAACTGCTCGAAGCCGGCCGGGAAAATGATTTCCAGGATCCTCGCCGGTTCCGGCCCGGCGTTCCAGAAGGTGTGCAGGATCCCTCGCGGCTTGAGGACGTACGAGCCCGGGCCTGCCGTCGCTTCCTGGTCGCCGACGCGGGCGCCGACCCGGCCCTGCAGGACGTACGAGAACTCGTCCTCGCGGCTGTGTATGTGTGGCGGTACGAGACGGCCCGGATCGATCGGGTGCTCGACGATCGAGAACTGGTTGTCGGTCTCTTCTCCCATGATCTTGAAGTCGACCCCTATGCCCCCCAGCCCGATCGACTTGCCCTCGTCTGGTTCGACTACGAAGCGGAGAGCCCCCATGACGGCCTCCCAAGCGGTGCGGTTTTCACCATTTTCTGCCACTCTATGCCCCGCATCCGGGGACGCCCAGCAGTAGGTGGCCGTTCGCAAGACCAGCGATTCCACCCGCACGGAGATCGTCCAGGAGAGACGTCATGGGTCGCCTCACACCGATGGTCGACCATCGCCTGACCTCGCCACTGCTGCGGCGACATGCGCAGGGCATGCACCGGTGGTCGACAGTGGGACGTCGCAACCAACGGTCATGACGGGAGAGATGACCTCGCCCCCGAGCACCTCGACAAGGAACTACGCCCGAGCGCTGAGCGGATGACTCATGCCGCACCGTGCATCAACAGGAGCTGCAGGCACGGCATTTCACCCTCGGCGTCGCCGGCCGACGGGAGCCCGCGACGCCCACGCGACACCGCTGTCGACCAACCCCTCACGCGGCACGGCGGGCGAGGGCCCGGGCAGCTGGAGTTCCGCGTCTCCGGGACCTCACGCGTCCGGCGCAGTCAGCCAAGCCCGGATGCCGACCATCGCGTCCGGGCCGTAGTCCGAGTCGACACCCCGGACCAGGTCGGCGATCGACACGGACCGCAACGCCGCTCGCCAAGCCGCGTCCGCCCCGGCCATCGCGCGGGCGATCGCGCAGGGCACGACGCACGACTCCGCCGGAGTGGCCAGCGGACCCCTCTGACGGATCTCCGTGCAGGTGAAGGCCTGGTCCGGGCCGTCGACCGCTTCGACCACATCGAGCACTGTGATCGAGACGGGGTCGCGGGTGAGCACGTAGCCGCCCGCCTTGCCCTGCACCGAACGCACGAGCCCGGCGCGAGAAAGTGCTTGCAGCTGCTTGGCCAGGTAGCTCGCCGAGACGTCGTGCAGCTCCGCCAGCCGGGCGGCGGGGACAGGACCATCGGCCGACGTGAGGACGACACAGCAATGCAGGGCCCATTCGACTCCGCCGGACATCTTCACTCGGTCACTCTAACCAGGCGCCCTTGACTCGGACAACGAATGTCCGCGTATAGTCTCGGACAAGAGGTGTCCGGGTTAGGCTCCGCAGCGCTCATATCTGGGACCTATGCCATATTGCGGACACATCTCCCGACGAAAGGGCATGTCATGAAGTTCGCGGTCATCGGCGGTACCGGGTTGATCGGGTCCCAGGTCGTCAAGAATCTGAACGCCGGCGGCCACGAGGCCGTACCGCACTCGCAGTCCACCGGCGTCGACGTGATCAGCGGCCAGGGACTGGACGAGGCGGTGGCGGGAGCCGATGTCATCGTCAACCTGACGAACTCCCCGACCTTCGACGAAGCCTCCCCGGCCTTCTTCCGGACCTCGATGGACAACCTTCTGGCCGCGGGCCAGAAGGGCGGCGTCCGGCACTTCGTCATCCTCTCAATCGTCGGCGTGGACCAGGTGCCGGAGCTGGACTACTACCGGGCCAAGGCGCTCCAGGAGGAGATCCTCACGGTCGGCCCGATCCCCTACTCGATCGTCCGCGCCACTCAGTTCATGGAGTTCATCGACGCGGTCCTGTCCTGGACAGCCGACGGCGACACCGTCCGGCTGCCCGCCACGCCGATCCAGCCCATGGCCGCCAAGGACGTGGCCGCCGCGGTGGCGGAGGTCGCCGGGGGTACCCCACTGATGGGCATTCGCAACATCGCCGGCCCCGAGGTCTTCTCCCTGGACGAGCTGGGCCGGCTCACCCTGGCGCACAACTCCGACGGCCGCGCGGTTGTCACCGACCCCACCGCAGGCATGTTCGCCGCCGTCAAGGGTGACGTCCTCACCGACAAGGACGCCCAGCTCGCCCCCACCCGTTACACCGACTGGCTCTCCTGAACCGCTCGCGCCCTCCCCGGTGCGCGGAACGCAACAGCCAGGACCTGGCCGCCGCGGCCTGTCGGAAGAACGCGCGGCGCCCGGCCGCCCGGCGGCCCCCACGCGCACGTCGGGGCGCCGGGCAGCCGGGCGACACACGGGAGGATGTATGACTCGGCCCAGGGCAGGCGGCTCACGTACGGTGCTCGGCCAGTTCCTTGCACTGGCGCTGACCTGGGGTACAAGCTTCCTGTTCATCACAGTCGCTTTGGAGGGACTCTCCCCCGCGCAGCTGGTCTTGGGCCGCGCATGCTGGCCGGAGCGATGGCGTTGTTGGTCGTTGTGGCGGTGACCCGGCAACGGCTGCCCCGCGATGCGGAGTATCAGACCTCTGCCGGGCAGTGCGGGCCGCGCCGCATCGCCCACAGCGTCGGACCGTTCCCCGGCAGCCGCAGCTCTTCCTGCACGGTGAAGCCGAAGTGCTCGTAGAACGGCAGATTGGACGGCTTGGAGGACTCCAGGTAGGCGGGCAGGCCCGCCGCGTCGGCCTTTGCCAGGCCGGAGCGGAGCAGAGCAGCACCCTGGCCCTGGCCCTGGCCCGCCGGGTCGGCGCCGATCAACGCCAGGTACCAGTGCGGTTCCTGGGGTGCGTGCTCGGCGGCCGTCTCGACGGCGTCCCTCAGCAACGGAGCCCGGTCGCCAAGTATGTTCTTGAGCTCCTGGATGGTCTCGGCATCGGGAACGGCCTTGGCCTGTGCCTCCGGCGGTACCCAGAAGGCGGCCGCCGCCTCGGTGCGCTCACACACGGCGTGGTGGACGTACTGCCGGGTGAAGATCGTGGAGAAGTAGCGGCCCAACCCCACCTCGCGCGAGGCGCCATCGGGGAAGAACCAGCGCATCATCGGATCGTCGTCGAAGGCGCGGGCAAGGGTGCGACTGATCAACCGGGCGTCGTCGACCATGGCTGTTTTGGGCGTGTTCGTCATCGACATAGAGGTCATTCTGTACCCCTGTGATCTTCGACGTGGCGGTGGGGTCCGATCCGCTGTTGTGCCAACTTGCCTGCATTCTCTTGCCCGTTGGGACAGCCCCCATACTCGATCGCCGTCCTCTGTTGCGATGTCCCCGGCGAACTGCCGCCATACATCTGGCCGCCGGCGGAGACTCTGCTTCACCACCTGCTCCTGGACCGGGCATGATTCCCGCCGTGCACCAGCTAGCCGTGCCACCACCGCACGCGAGCACCTGTCCCACTCTCTGACGCCCGACGGCGAGCCGTACGATCTGTTCGCCGTTGTCCTCGACGCCCTGACCGAAGGCGGGATGCGAGTCACCCTGGCGTGACCGCGGTTCTGCCCCGGCTGTCGTCGATACGGGCGGGTGCCGGCTTGCCCAGGCGCCTGATCGCCCCCTCAGAGTCCCCATGTGCCGACCTGGGACGTCGCGGTAGCGCGGAAGGATCAGCGAGCACGGGAGCGCCGACGTCACGGGTGGGCGATGCCCGCCATGGTCCATCCAATGGCGGCGAGAGCGAGTGCCGCGACGACGCCGAGCCCACCCGTGACGTAGGCCCACGCCACTGCCTTGATCACGTTCAGGTGGACGACATCGCTTGCGCCCGGCACCGCCAGAACGGCAGCCACCGGACCAGCCGCGATGGCAGCCCGATGAGGGCTCCGGCACGGGGTCCAGAGGCGGTCGCTGCGAGCGACGCAGACCGGCCCGCTCAGGGCATGGCCGACAGAACGGCCTCGAAGGTTTGGTACGCCGGCTCGTCGAAGAGTACGAAGCGGACCTCGACGACCGGATCGGCGGCTGTCTCGCGGACCGTGCGGATCGCGATGCGGGCGCCGTCGTCGATGGGCCAGCCGTAGATGCCGGTCGAGATCGCAGGAAACGCCACGGTGCGCGCCCCCAACCCGGCGGCCACGCGCAACGACTCCCGGTAGCAGGAGGCGAGCAGCTCCGAGCGATCCTCCGATGTGGAGTGCACCGGGCCGACGGTGTGAATGACGTGGGCGGCGTCCAGGCGGCCGGCCGTCGTGGCGACGGCCTGCCCGGTGGCCAGGCCCTTCCCGTATCGGGAGGCGCGCAGCGCCCGGCACTCGGCGAGGATTTCGGGTCCACCCTTGCGGTGGATGGCGCCGTCGACGCCCCCGCCACCCAGTAGCGAGGAGTTGGCCGCGTTGACGATCGCGTCGACGCGCTGCTCGGTGATGTCGCCGCGGACGAGGATGATGGCCGGTGCCGCATTCGTCATGGGCCCATCATCCCTCGACGCGCCTGCCTTCACGTTCGGCGCGCGAGGCAGGCGGGTCGGCCGGCACCGGACGTCATCAGCAGGCCTCTGCAGGTGGCAGGCCCAGCGCGCGCACCCGTCCGCACCCCGGCCGACAGGTGAGAACCACCAGCTCTTGACCAGCCGGCGACATCGGTAGGAGCGGCCCTCTGCCGCTGGAGACGGTCCCTTCGCGCGACCGCAGCTCAGCGTGCCCTTCCCCGCGGCTTGAGCCCCACCGGCGGCAGTTCCGGAGCCGGCAGGCGGCCGCCGTCATAGCCCTTCACCTCGCCGAAGCGGGAGCTCTCCATCCACGCCGTGCGCGCCGCCTCGATCTCCTCGTGCGAACGGCCGATGAAGTTCCACCACATCACGATCTCCTCCTCGAACGGCTCGCCGCCGAGCAGCATCAGTCCGGCGTCGGACTCGGCGCGCAGAGGCAGCTCGGAGCGGCCGCAGCCGAGGTAGAGCATCGAGCCGGGGAGGACGGGGACGCCGTCGACGTGGGCCTCGCCCGACATGGAGAGCACCGCGTACTCGAAGTCCGGGTCGAGGGGCAGCATCGCTTCCGTGCCGTCGGCGAGGGCGAGGTCCGCGCCCACGAGCGGGGTGTACGTCGAGCCGGGCGAGGCCGCGCCGTCGAGGGTGCCGAGGACGACCGTGGCGGTCAGGCCGGGGGCGGTGACGGTCGGGAGGTCGGTGTGGTGCTGGAAGTGGGGGTCGATGTCGCGATGGGTACCGGGCAGTGCAACCCACAGCTGGGCGCCGTGCAGGAAACGGGCGTGCGGCCGGGGGCTCTCCTCGGAGTGGCTGATCGCACGGCCCGAGGTCATCAGGCCCAGTTCACGGGGGCGGATGGTCGCCAGTGAACCGGTGCTGTCGCGGTGCAGGACCTCGCCTTCGTGCAGCCAACTGACGGTCTGCAGACCCATGTGCGGGTGCGGCGGCACCTGCATGCCGGGCTCGTCGGCGATGTCGTCGGGACCGTAGTGGTCGACGAAGGCCCAGGCCCCCACCATGCGCCGGCCGAGGTTGGGCAGCAGCCGGCGGACCTCGGTGGACCCGCCGAGCCGGACCCGACGGGGGCTGAGAAGCTCACGGACGGGCTCGGCGACGACAAAACCCCGACCACCGCACACGGACGGGATGGCCTGACGATCGAGATTGCTCATGCGCACAACCTAGTTCCTGCGCGTCGCCGGCGGGCGGGCCGGGCAGGGCTTCCCGCTGCGGAATGCCCGGCACCGCTGCCGCGTTCACACCGTCGACAGGCACAGGACGGGGATGGGACCGGGAACGGACCGGGAAGGAGTACAGGTGAACGGGAGCTACTACGAGTTCGGCACCCCCGCCGAGCGCTGGAACCGGGCGCAGATGTTCTTCGACGCCAAGGAGTACGTCACGGCGGCCCGCATCCTGGACGGTCTGGTCGCCGAAGCCCCCGGGACGGTGGGTCCGCGGCTTCTGCTGGCCCGCGCGTACTACCACTCCGCGCAGCTCCGCAAGGCGGAAAAAGAGCTTGTGGCCGTGCTGGAGCACGATCCGGTGGAGCACTACGCACGCCTGATGCTGGGCCGCACGCTCGAGCGGCAGGGTCGGCCGGACGAAGCGGCACCGCATCTGCGGATGGCCGCGGCGATGGCGGGCGAGCAGGTGACGGCAGGCGGGCAACCGGCGTGACCCTCGGGCGGCGGGCGGTCACGACAGCAACCATGTGATCAGGGACAGGGGCCCCATGGACAGCAGGGTGGACAGCAGCACGGTGTCCCTGGCGAGGGTGGTGTCGAGCCGGTACTGGGAAGCGAAGACGAACGCGTTCTGGGCCGTCGGCAGGCCTGCGCACAGCACGACCGCGAGCAGGTTGTGGCCCTCGATCCCGAAGAGCAAGCGGGCCAGGGCGTAGGCGACCAGCGGTTGCAGGACCGTTTTGAGGGTGACCAGGACCCGCCGTTCCACGCGCCCGCGGGAAAGCTCCCCGGCAGCCCCGCGGGGAAGGCCCGCCGGGGTCAGTTCCCCGCCAGCGTCTCCTGCAGCCAGTCGAAGACGACCTCGCAGTGCAGCTGCGGGGCCATCGGGGAGCAGTGCAGCTGGGCCCCCTCCGCCGCGGTGAGTTTGACGTAGTCCTTGGGCGAGGTCAGCTTGTCGAACATCTGGCGTGCCTGGCCGGGGTAGAACTGCTCGAACTCGTAGTCCAGGACCAGTGTCGGCATGGTGATGCGGCCGACGACGTTCGTGATGTCGAGCGCCTGGATGCGCTTCGCGGGAGTGTAGAAGTCGGTGAACGTCTTTCCTTCGCGGGCGTCGAGCATCGCCGGGACGGAGAAGGGCTCCATGCGCTTCCTCAGCGTCGCGGCATCGGCCGGAGGCAGCTCCGGAACGACCTCCTTGTTCCAGATGTTGTTTGTCTCCGCCTTGCTCGGAGTGAGGATCTGCCGGACCTCCGGCGGAAAACCGAGCCACGGGACCAGGCAACCCGGCATTGCCACCAGCGCGGCGATGCGCTTCTCGAAGGCCGCGGCCCGAGGCGCCAGGTCTCCGGCCATGCTCAGCCCGGTCAGGGCGATCGTGTCGGGGTCGACGTCCGGGCGGGCGACCAGCCAGTCGACGAGGGGGGTGACGACCTGCTCCCAGCGAGGGGAGAAGATCACCTGGTCGACGAAGAGCAATTGGCCCTGGCCGGGCCCGTCGTACACCAGGGCGTTCCAGCCGCGCGCGAGGGCGGCCTGGACACCGTAGGTCCACATGTCGACGTTCTGACCGTCGCTGCCGTTCGTGAGGATCACGGTCGGGCGTCTCCCGCCGGGACCCTCCGGGCGGAAGAACCAGACCGGCATGGGGGTGTTGCCGTACCGGACGTTCGCCGTCACCGGCGCCGGGTCGGTCAGCTTGCAGAACCTGTCCCAGGCGCCGCGCCCGGCCTGGTACAGCTGCTTCTCGTTGCCCGGGTTGTCGGAACCGAGCACGAAGAACAGCGCCTGGGCGTAGTACTGCGCCGCCCGCAGAGCGCGGAAGCGCTCCGTCTCCCGGTCCGGCTTGCTGCCCTCGGGAGCGTCCATGAGCCGGTCGCCGAGCTTCTTGAAGGTCTCGACGTAACTCTGCGCGGAGAGACCGGCCTTGTTGATGCCGTTGACGGCGGTGAGTACCTCGCCCACCTCGCCGGCGCCGGCGCCGGAACCCCCCAGCGTCCACAGCCCGTTGAAGTTGAACTCCGGGTTCTTGAAGAGCGCCATGACGCCCGGCGCGGGTCCTTGCGACCGGGCACCCGACGCCGTGGGGCTGGGGGTGGGCGCCTGCGCGGACGAGGCGTTCTGGGCGCTGCAACCGGTGGTCATCACGGCGCCCACGCCGCCGACGAGCCCGGCGAGCGCGGTGCGGCGGGTGTGGCCGGAGGCGCCGGCATCCGATGAGTGCGTCATGCCAGCAGAACGTACGAGCCTTGCCTGCCGCCGCCGCACACGACACCCGCAGTACCTCGAACGGCCCGCGCCCAATCCCCGCCTCGGCCCAACGCCCGGCACGCCGTCCCCCCTTGGACGTGGCCTCGAGTGACGGGCCCGGCGGTCCTCCGCGCCGGGCTCAGAGGCCCTGCCCGGCGGCTTTCCGTGCCGGGCTCAGAGGGCCGTGCCCAACCTCCGCCTCGGGCCGGGCGCGGCGGGCTGCTCCTGCTTCTCCCGAGCGCCCTCGGCCCACAGCGAGCGCACATGCCCGAGGTGGCGGGCCATGCACTTCTCTGCGCCCTTGGCGTCACGCGCCACCATCAGGTCGAGCAGCTCGATGTGCTCCTCCGCGGACGGGATGAGCTGGTCGCGCTCGTCGAGGGCGGTCAGGCCGTACAGCCGTGAGCGCTTGCGCAGATCGCCGACGGTCTCGACGAGCCGGTCGTTGCCGGCGAGCGCGAGCAGGGAGAGGTGGAACTGCCGGTCGGCTTCGAGATAGCCGATGAGGTCGTGCTCGCGCGCGGCGCGCACGATCTCCTCGGCGACCGGCCGCAGCGCCTCCAGGTCCTCGCGGGAGGCGCTGCGGGTGATCCGGCGGACCATGGGCACCTCGATCAGAATGCGGATCTCCGTGTACTGGTCGAGATCGCGTTCGTTGACCTCGGTGACGCGGAAGCCCTTGTTGCGGACCGGCTCGACGAGACCCTCCCGGGCCAGGTCGAGCATCGCCTCGCGCACCGGTGTCGCGGAGATCCCGAAGTCCTCGGCGAGGCCGGGGGCCGAGTAGATCTCACCCGGGCGCAGTTCGCCGGAGATGAGCGCGGCGCGCAGGGCGTGGGCAACCTGGTCACGCAGTCGCTCCCTGGCGGTGACGAGATTGCGCTGTGTCAGGTGGCCCATGGTGGTGGTGTTCCCTTCGCCCTGTGCCCTCGTGGCCGAGAGGATCACCAGCGTACAATGTCACGTTGTTTTCGCAGGTCCCTCGGACGGGCCACCCGTGGCAGGGGCCGGGTGCGCGGGTCCCGCCGAATGCGCAGAACGCGCCCGACGCTGCTCCCGCGGCCCGTGGCCGGATGCTTCCGTTCTGCCCCAGGGGAGTTGGAGGAGTCGCTCGGCGGGCAGGCACGCGTCCTGTTCGATTCGCGCACACCTCTTGTCAGTACAATTTCACATTACTATGTTACGGGTCACACCCCAGCCGCCCCTGGCTGTCCGACCGTTCACGGAGTGACCACTGATGGACAAGCGCACGTGCACCGTCCTCGCCGCCGCGCTGGTGGCGACCCTGGCCCTCGGCACGGCCGGCTGCTCCGGCGGCTCGCGCTCCGACGACAACAGGGGTCGGGGCACGAACCCCGCTCTCGCCAACCAGGGCGCCGTCATCGGCGGCACCCCCACGAAGGGCGGCACCCTCACCGTCCTGTCCAACCAGGACTTCACCCACCTCGACCCCGCCCGCAACTGGGTCATGGGCGACATGGACTTCGGCACCCGGCTGCTCTACCGCACCCTCGTCACCTACCGGGCCGCGCCCGCCGCCGCCGGCGGGGAGCTGACCCCCGACCTCGCCGAGGACCTCGGCACGTCCTCCAACGGGGCCCGCACATGGACATTCAGGCTCAAGAAGGGACTGAAGTACGAGGACGGGTCGCCGATCACCGCCCACGACATCAAGTACAACGTGGAACGGTCCTTCTCGCCCGACCTCCCCGGCGGCCCCGACTACGCGGCCCGCTACCTCGCCGGCGCGGAAGGCTACCGGGGACCGGCCAAGGGCAAGCGCCTCGACTCCGTGAAGGTACCCGACGACCACACGATCGTCTTCGAACTCCGCAAGCCCTTCGCCGAGTTCTCGTACGCCACCGTGCTGCCGACGTTCGCCCCGGTCCCGAAATCGAGGGACACGGGCCCCCGTTACGACAATCGCCCCTTCTCCTCGGGCCCGTACCGGATCGAGACGTACGCCCGGGACAAGCAACTGGTGCTGGTCCGCAACCCCTACTGGGACCCGGAGTCCGACACCGTGCGCAAGGCGTATCCGGACAGGATCGTCGTGACGATGGGCCTGAAGGGCAACCAGATCGACGACCGACTCATCGCCTCCTCCGGCGCCGACGCCTCTGCCGTTCCCTGGGGCAAGCTGCGTCCCGAGAGCACCCCGAAGGTGATCACGAAGGCCGACGCCAGGGCACGGCTGCTCGCCGAGTCCACCAACTGCACCGAGATGCTCCAGATGCACACGGGCCGTGCGCCGTTCGACGATGTGAAGGTCCGTCAGGCCGTGCAGTACGCCCTCGACCGCGAAGCCGTCCTCACCGCGTCCGGCGGTCCGGCGCTGGGTGAGCCGGCCACGGCCCTGATGCCGGGCTCCCTCTTCGGCGGCAAGCAGTCGGACACCCTGAGGATCCCCCTCACCGGCGACGTGGCCGAGGCCGAGCGGCTCCTCGAGGAGGCCGGCCGTCCGGACGGCTTCGCCACCGACCTCACCGTGTCGAACGGGGACAAGGGCGTGGGCGAGGCGATCCAGCAGTCGCTGGGCCGGGCCGGGATCAAGGTCACCATCGAAACCGTCGACCCGTCCGCCTTCTACGACACCATCGGCGACACCCGGAACCGCACCGACCTCGTCTACACCGGCTGGTGCCCGGACTACCCTTCCGGCTCCACCTTCCTGCCCTTCGTCTTCGACGGCCGCTACATCAAGGAGAAGGGCAACTCCGGCAACCACTCGCTCTTCCGCGACCGGGAGACCATGCGCCGGATGGACGAGATCGCCGCCATGACCGACGTCCGGCAGGCCGCCAAGGCCTGGCAGGACCTGGACGGGCGGATCCTCGCCAAGGCGCCGACCGCGCCCGCCGTCATCGAGCGCATGCCGCTGCTGCTCGGCACCAACATCGCCGGAGCCTTCGGCCACACCTCCTTCGGCGGCCAGATCGACTACGCCACGGTCGGCCTCAAGGACCCCTCCCAGAGCGGCCGCTGAGGAGCCGGCCGATCATGGCACTCACCGAACCCCTGACCGTTCCCCCGGGCAGCGGCCCCTGGCAGCTGGCCCGCGCGGAACTGCGCCGCCGGACCTCCGTGAAACTCTCTCTCGCCGTCGTGGCCCTCTTCGTGTTCATGGCGGCGGCCGCGCCGCTGCTCACCTCGTTGAGCGGCTGGGGACCCGAGGAGTTCGACAAGGGCGCCGTCGACCCCTATCTCGGCGGGCAGCCCATCGGGCCGCTCGGCGGTGTCTCCGCCGAGCACTGGCTCGGCGTCGAACCAGTCACCGGCCGCGACCTGTTCGCACGCGTCGTGCACGGCGCGCAGGTCTCGCTGCTCATCGCCTTCGCCGCCACGGCCATCGTGGTGATCGCGGGGGTCGCGGCGGGGACCGCGGCCGGTTACTTCGGCGGCGGCACCGACACCGTGCTCTCCCGGCTGATGGACCTGACCATGTCCTTCCCGTCCCTGATTTTCATGATCGCGATGATGTCCGTGGCCCGCGACGTCAACCGGATCGTGCTGATGACCGCGGTCATCGGCCTGTTCGGCTGGCCGGGCATCGCCCGTGTCGTGCGTGGACAGGCGCTCTCGCTCAAGCACCGGGACCACGTCGACGCCGCCCGCGTCGGCGGCGCCGGTCCCTGGCGCATCCTCACCCGCGACATCCTGCCCGGCCTGGCCGGGCCCGTCATCGCGTACACCACCCTGATCGTCCCCGGGATGATCGCCACCGAGGCCGCCCTGAGCTATCTGGGCGTCGGCATCCGCCCGCCCACGCCTTCCTGGGGTCAGATGATCGCCGAGAGTGTCGCCTTCTACGACACGGACCCCATGTACTTCATCGTTCCGAGCACCTGCCTGTTCCTGACCGTGCTCGCGTTCACCCTGCTCGGCGACGCCCTGCGGGACGTCCTGGATCCGAGGAGCGGCCGCGCGTGATCCTGTACACGCTGCGGCGGCTGGCCGCCGTGACAGGCGTGCTGACCGCCGTCGCCGCCGTCACCTTCACCATTTTCCACGTCCTTCCCTCCGACCCCGCTGCGGCAGCCTGCGGAAAAGCGTGCAGCGCCGAGCGGCTGGCCGCCATCCGCACCCACATGGGGCTCGACCAGCCGCTGTGGCAGCAGTTCTGGGACTTCGTCAGCGGCATCTTCACCGGCCGCACGACGGGCAGCGGCCCCTACGCCCTGCAGTGCCACTTCCCGTGCCTGGGCTATTCGTACGAGAACAGCGAGGCTGTGTGGGACCTGCTGATGGACCGCCTCCCGGTCTCCGCCTCGCTCGCGTTCGGCGCAGCGGTGCTGTGGCTGGCGCTCGGCCTGAGCGCCGGCACGGTCGCGGCCCTGCGGAAGGGCACCCTCACCGACCGGGTCCTGATGGTCGGGGCGGTCGGCGCTGCCTCGCTGCCGGTCTACTTCACCGCGATGATGCTGATCTACGGCGTCATCCAGGTGGCGGGCCTGCTCCCGTATCCCCAGTACGTGCCCTTCGCCGACGCCCCCGGGCGATGGGCGTCGAACCTGCTGCTGCCGTGGCTGGCTCTCGCTCTGCTCTACGCGGCCATGTACGCGCGCCAGAGCCGTAGTTCGATGATCGAGACGATGGCGGAGCCGTACATCCGCACCGCCCGCGCCAAGGGCCTGCCGCGCCGCACCGTCGTCGTCAAGCACGGCCTGCGTGCCGGCATGACACCCGTCCTCACCCTCTTCGGCATGGACCTCGGCGGCCTGCTCGCCGGCGCGGTGATCACCGAGTCCATCTTCGGACTCCCAGGCGTCGGGCGGCTGTTCTACGGGGCCCTGTCCACCGGCGACCAGCCGGTGATCCTGGGCGTGACGCTGCTCGCGGCCGCCTTCATCGTCGTCGCCAATCTGGCCGTCGACCTGCTCTACGCCGTCGTCGATCCACGAGTGAGGCTGTGATGGTCGCCGAATCCCTGCTGTCCGTACGCGACCTGACCGTCACCTTCCCCACCGACGGCGGGCCCGTGCGGGCGGTCGACTCGCTCTCGTTCGACGTCGGACGCGGCAGGACCCTCGGCATCGTCGGTGAGTCCGGCTCCGGCAAGTCCGTCACCTCGATGGCGGTGATGGGCCTGCACACGAGCGCGGAGGTCACCGGTTCCATCACCCTGGACCGCCGTGAGCTGGTCGGGCTCCCCGAGCGTGAGCTGAACCGGCTGCGCGGCCGGCAGATGGCGATGATCTTCCAGGACCCGCTCTCCAGTCTGCACCCCTACTACACGGTGGGCGAGCAGGTGGCCGAGCACCACCGGGTCCACTTCGGGTCCCGTCGCGCCGCATCCCGGCGGCGCGCCGTCGAGTTGCTCGCCGAGGTCGGGATTCCGGAGCCGCGGCGACGGGCCGGGGAGTACCCGCACCAGTTCTCCGGGGGGATGCGCCAGCGGGTGATGATCGCCATGGCGCTGGCCTGCGAGCCGGCCCTGCTGATCGCGGACGAGCCCACCACCGCTCTGGACGTCACCGTGCAGGCCCAGATCCTGGAACTGATCATCCGGATCCAGGAGGAGCGCGACCTCGCCGTCGTCATGATCACGCATGACCTCGGTGTCGTGGCTCGCGTGGCCCACGAGGTGTTGGTCATGTACGGCGGAAGGGCGGCCGAACGGGCGCCGGTGGAGGCCGTGTTCGCCGCACCCGCCCACCCCTACACGCGGGGTCTGCTCGAGTCCCTGCCCCGGCTCGACGACGCCGACGACGGCCCGCTCCGCGCGATCCCCGGCAGCCCGCCGTCCCTCCTCGCACCGACGCCCGGTTGCGCGTTCGCTCCCCGGTGCCCGCGGGCCGCCTCGGCCGGCGCCGAGGCGCGGGAGCGGTGCGAGCGGGTCAGGCCCGGACCGGTGAGCGTCGCGGGGCACACCGTCGCCTGCCATCTTCCTCTGGGCTCGGACACGGCCCCCTACGCCCCGGCCGGAGAGGTCACGCCATGACGAACGACGACACGGCACCTCCCGGCCCCGCACGGCCCGGTGACGGCCCTCTGCTGTCCGTACGGGGTCTGACCATGACGTTCCCCGGCGGGCGACGCCGCTCGGCCAGTCCCGTACGGGCCGTCGACGGAGTCGGATTCGACGTCGCGAGGGGCGAGACCCTCGGCCTGGTGGGGGAGTCCGGCTGCGGCAAGACGACCACGGGGCGGATGATCGTGCGGCTTCTGGAGCCGACGGGCGGCTCGGTCGTGTACGACGGCCGCGACATCACCCGCCTCTCCCAGCGCCGACTGAGGCCGCTGCGACGGGAGATCCAGATGGTGTTCCAGGATCCGTACTCCTCCCTCAATCCGCGTCAGACCCTGGCCCGGATCATCTCCGATCCCCTTCTGATCCAGGGCACCGGGGCTGCCGACGCACGCCGCAGGGCCGCCGAACTGATGGAACTCGTCGGGCTCGTCCCGGAGCACATCGACCGCTATCCGCACGAGTTCTCCGGCGGCCAGGCCCAGCGCATCGGCATCG
The DNA here is from genome assembly GCF_044763255.1 of Streptomyces sp. NPDC096176. Classification (NCBI taxonomy): domain Bacteria; kingdom Bacillati; phylum Actinomycetota; class Actinomycetes; order Kitasatosporales; family Streptomycetaceae; genus Streptomyces; species Streptomyces sp. NPDC096176. Next base: position 336,204 of record NZ_JBIWFV010000007.1, read on the forward strand.
CCCGCGCCCTGGCCACGAGTCCGCGCCTGATCGTCGCGGACGAACCCGTTTCGGCGCTCGACGTCTCGGTACAGGCGCAGATCCTCAACCTGATGGGCCGTCTGCAGCGGGAGCTCTCCCTCGCCTACCTCTTCATCGCCCACGACCTGTCGGTGGTCAGGCGGGTGTGCAATCGGGTCGCCGTGATGTACCTGGGCCGCATCGTCGAGACCGGCCCAAAAGAGCAGGTGTACGCCGCTCCCGCCCATCCCTATACGCGGTCCCTGCTGTCCGCCGTACCGCTGCCGGACCCGGCCGGAGAGCGGCTGCGTGAACGCATCGCGCTGCTCGGCGATCCGCCGAGCCCGGCCTCCCCACCGCCCGGCTGCTCCTTCAACCCCCGTTGCCGGAAGGCGCAGCTGATCTGCCGGACCGAGACGCCGGTGCTCGGCCCACCGGCACCCGGCGCGGTCCGTCAGGTGGCCTGCCACTTCCCCGAGGCTCCCTGACCGGCCCGTCCACGATCCGCGGTGCACGGGTCTTTACAGTGCCATTTCACATTACTACGTTACGCATCACATGACGCCCTGGCGTTCAACTGCTATGCAAAGCAAGGGAGTTGAACCGCGCAAGGCACCTCAGCCGCACCACCGCTTGTTCTGCCACCTCCCACACACAGGAGCCGATGTGTTCCAGCCCAGAAACCCGCGCCCACCTCTGCGCCTCCACGCGCGCAGGTCCCTGAGCGCCGCCCTGCTCACCGCCACCACCGCCTTCACGCTCTGCCTGACCACCGCCCAGCCCGCCCCCGCGGCCGCGCCCACCGCTCCCCCGACCCCCGCGGCGATACGGCCCGCCGCCCCGCCTGACTCCGCGGACCGGGTGGAGCGCCTGGCGAACACCCCGGAACGCGCTGCTCACGGCACGGCCCCTGACGGCCTCACCGGCGGCAGCGTCCCCGGGCCCCGTACGCCCGAACCGCAGGGCAGGGCCGAGGTTGGCGCGACGGGCGCCACCCTCGGCGCCACGCGCGTGCCCTGCACGCTCGACGGCGTGACCGGCCTTTCCCCGGCGCGGTTCGCGGACTTCCTCGCCGATCCGGGCATCACCGCCGACGACTGCCTGCGGTCCATCCTGTGGACCTGGGACCGGCGTCTCACCCCGGTCATGTCGGACGCGCACGTCCAGGCCGTCTCCCGCCGCATCACCGGCCTCGCAGACTCCCACGACGGCCGGAACGGCAGCCACATCCTGGAGATGTTCACGTATCTCCACGCCGTCGCCTACCACGACTTCTCGCGCGACGAGATCGACGTCACCGACACGCCGACCCTGACCACCATGCGGCGCGCCGTGGCCCGCTTCGGCTCGGCGGCCCGCACCTTCGACACCACCCGCACCAACGCGGAGAGCTTGCGCGAAGCGCTTTACGCGGCTTCGGCACCGGGCCTGCGCCAGTACCAGCTCACCCTCGTCCGCCATGTGCTGGCCACGATGGACGCCCGGCACCCCGACACCGCCCAGGACACCTCATGGGCCGGCGCCGCCCTCGCCGCGCTCAGCCTGAACTACCTCGGCGTCTACCCCGGCAACCAGGACGCCGCCTTCCACGCCGCGGTGAAGGCCGCCCCGTCCTACCGTGCCGCCTTCCGGGCCTTCGCCCGCCACACCCACCTCAAGGACCGGCCCAACGCCTGGGTCGTGCGTGACGCGCTGAACGAGTACGGCCGCTTCGGCCAGGTCGACGGACTGCGCGGTCAGATCGTCCCGGACCTCGGCGCGCTCCTGAACGTCACAGCACGCACCTTCGGTGACAGCAGTGCCCCTTGGGCGAAGGTCGCCGCCTGGCTGGGGGTGTACGAGGCCTGTGCCCAGTACCACGTGTGCGCGGCCGACATCGAGAAGCGTCTGTTCCCCCACACGTCCGTCTACGGTGTCGACGGCACGGACCGCATCAGGGTCCGCTCCGGGCTCGACCGGGCCACGATCGACCAGTTGTACTACGCGAGCAAGCAGGTCAAGGCGCAGTTCCACCGTGTGGTCGGCAGTGTGGAGCCCCTCGCGGGCGACCCCAACGCCACCCTGAGCATCGTCCTGTACTCCTCGCGCGGGGAGTACGAGGTCTTCCACCCGCTCCTGACCGGGATGGGAACCGACAACGGCGGCATCTACATCGAGAAGGGCGCGACCTTCTACACGTACCAGCGACGCGTGCCGCAGGACTCCTCACTGACCCTGGAGGAGCTGTTCCGCCACGAGTACGGGCACTACCTCAACGGCCGCTGGGCGGTGCCCGGCTTCTTCGGCGAGGGCCCCTGGTACGAGGGCGACCGGACCACGGCGATGGACGAGGGCACCGCGGAGTTCTTCGCCGGGGCCAGCCGCAGTGACGGCGTCAAGGTCCGCAAGTCGCTCGTTCAGGGCGTCATCGACGACACGGCGAGCGACGGACCACGCATGACGGTGGACCAGCTGTTGCACGCCACGTACGACGGCGAAGGCTTCCGCTTCTACGACTACGCCGGCACCTTCTTCGAGTTCCTGTGGACCGAGCGTCCCTCACTGCTGCAGGAGATGTACCGCAACCTGCGCGCCGACGACCCGGCCGCGTTCGACGCCTGGCGCGACCGCCTCGGCAAGGACGCCGGGCTGCAGAACGCATACGACGCGTTCCTCGACGCGCAGATCGCCCACGTCGACGAACTGTTCGTGCCGGACACGGCCTACGTCCCCCTCGACCAACTGCGCGACGGCTCGGCCGACCAGGTCCGCGCCTCCTTCGCCGCGACGACCGGCAGCACCCCCGCATGCCACGACAGCGGCACCGCCGAGCGTCCCCGGTTCGTCTGCACCGGCCGCATCACCGCCAACCTGGCTGACGCCGGTGACGCCGGCCGCGTCTTCAAGGACATGTCGGAGACGGTCGATCACTTCCTCCTCGACCGTGCCGCGGGCGGTGACAACAACCTGACCGACATGAACTGCTTCTTCGCCGCCGTGGACATCTGGCCCGGCGGACGCGCGGGCACGTCGCACTACACCTGCGAGGGCCCCCTCCGCGCCTGACGGACCGAACAGGACCGCAAGGCCCCCGCGCACGCCACCGCCCCACACCGTGGCGCGCGCGGGCTCTTCATTCCAAGTCGAGGGCGTCGAAGGCGTCGAACCACGCTGTGCCGTCCACGCTCTCGTCGGGTCGCGGCAGCGCCAGTTCCGCCCAGATGACCTTCCCCTGGGGGGTGTAGCGCGTTCCCCAGCGTTCGGCCATTTGCGCGATGAGGAACAGGCCGCGGCCTCCTTCGTCCATTGTGGCCGCGTACCGCAGATGGGGCGCAGTGCTGCTTCCGTCGGTCACCTCGCAGGTCAGGGTGCGGTCGCGCAGCAGTCGCATGGTGACCGGCGCGGAGCCGTGGCGGATGGCGTTGGTGAGCAGCTCGCTGATCACCAACTCCATGGCGAACGCGAGCTCGGACAGACCCCAGTCGTCCAGCTTCTCGGCAACGGCGGCGCGCATCCCTGCCACGGCGGCGGGATCGAACGGCATGTCCCAACCGGCGACCTGGTCGGCAGGGACCGCCCGTGTGCGGGCGATGAGGAGCGCCACGTCGTCCTTCGGCCGGTCGGGCAGGAGCGCGTCGAGCACCGCCTGGCAACTCGTGTCCGGCGGCCTGTCGGGATGGGACGCCAGGGCCTGACGCAGCATCTCGAGCCCGACGTCGATGTCCCGGCTGCGGTCCTCGATGAGCCCGTCGGTGTAAAGCACGAGTTGCGTTCCCTCTGCCAGTTCCAGTTCGGCGGTCTCGAAGGGCATACCGCCCAGGCCGAGGGGCGGCCCGGCCGGCAGATCGGGGAACGTCACGCTTCCGTCGAGGTGGACCAGTGCGGGCAAGGGGTGTCCGGCCCGCGCCATGGCGCACTGGCGGGAGACGGGATCGTAGATCGCGTACAGGCAGGTGGCACCCATGACCCCCGCACCGGCGGCCTCCTCCGCCTCCTCATGGTCGATGCGCCCCACCAGGTCGTCGAGGTGGCTGAGGATCTCGTCGGGCGGCAGGTCGAGTGTGGAGAAGTTCTGTACTGCCGTGCGCAGACGTCCCATCGTGGCCGCTGCGTGCAGGCCGTGGCCGACAACGTCCCCGACGACCAGTGCCACGCGACTGCCCGGCAGCGGAATCACATCGAACCAGTCACCGCTCACACCGGAGAGCGCGGGCTCGTAGCGGTGGGCAACGTCCAGGGCACCCTGCTTGGGCAGGGCACGCGGCAGCAGGCTGCGCTGCAGAGTCACGGCCAGGGTGTGCTCACGGGTGTAGCGGCGGGCGTTGTCAATACTGACCGCCGCCCGCGCGACCAGCTCTTCCGCCAGGGACAGGTCGTCCTCCTCGAACGGCTGAGGCTCCTCGGAGCGCCAGAAGTTGGCCATGCCCAGGACGACGCCCCGCGCCTGGAGGGGCACCGTGATCAGCGAATGGATGCCGTACTCGATGATCAGCCGTGTCCGCTCCGGGTCCTGGGCATGCCAGCCGGTCGCGGCCGCCAGGTCGGGCACCAGTTCCGACCTGCCACTGCCGAAAACTCGCGCCTGTGGTGTGGAGGGGAGGAAGTCGATCAGGCGGTCGAGTTCATAGAGGGGATGGTCGTCCCGGATGCCGTGGACGGCGGTGCGGCGCATGTCCGTCCCCGTACCGGACGGCTCCTCCCCCCGCAGGACCGGGTCGGCCAGATCGACGGTGACGAAGTCGGCGAACCGGGGGACCGCGACCTTCGCCAGTTCCTCGGTGGTGCGCACCACATCGAGAGTGGTACCGACGCCGAGCCCGGCGTCGTAGAGCAGTTTCAGCCGCTCGCGGGCAGTCTCCGCCCTGCCGGACAGCGCCCGCAGCTCCGTGGAATCACGCAGGGTCGCGACCGTCCCTTTGGGGCCACCGTGGCGGTCCGTGGGCCGTTGGTTCACGGCAAGCAGCCGCTCCCCCGCCGGATGCACCTCGTCCACCGCCACGCGGCCCGAGGCCAGCAGCTCCACCGTTCCGGGATCAAGGTTGTGCAGTTCCGAGACGGGCCGGCCCTCGGCATCGGGGGGCAGGTCCAGCAGCCGTCTGGCCTCGTCGTTCGCCAGCAGAAGCTGACCGTTGGTGTCCACGATGAGCACACCTTCGCGGACGGCGTGCAGCACTGCGTCGTGATGCTCGTACATGCGGGTCATCTCGGCCGGGCCCAGGCGGTGGGTCTGCCGCCGCAGTCGCCTGGCCACCAGCGCCGTCCCGACCGTGGCCATGACGAGAGCGGCGGCTCCGGCGCCGAAGATGATCGGCAGCTGTCGCTCCACCACGTCGGTCACGTTCTTGACCGTCAAGCCGGCGGACACCAGGGCCACGACCTTGCCCTGGTCGTCGCGGACGGGAACGACTGCCTGTACCTCCTGGCCGAGCGGGCCGTCGACGCTTTCCGTGAACACGCGGCCGGCCACCGAGGGCGCGATGGTACCGACGAACCTCTTCCCGATCCGGTCCGGCTGGGGATGCGTGTAGCGGATCCCCTTCGTGTCCATCACCACGATGAAGTCGACGCCGGCCGCCTTCCGCGCCGCCTCGGCGAGAGGCTGGAGATCTTTGGAGGGGTCGGGGGCGTCCAGCGCGGCCAGAAGGCCCGGCGAGTTGGCAAACGTCTCTGCGACGGCGATGGAACGGCGCTTCGCCTCCATGTGGCTGTCGTGTCGTGACTGAAGCACGAGGGCCAGCACCGCGGTCGCCACGAGCAGCACCGCCACAACCACCTGCAGGGCGAAGACCTGTCCGGCGAGGCTGCGGGGCTGCCTGTCGGTCCGTGACCGAACCGGTGCACTCCGGATTCGGCCGAAACGTGTGACCACATCGACCTTTCTAACACTTCGGGATGCTCTGCGGGCAAACCGACCACAGCGTTGCGTTCTTCGAGGTGGCGTACGGGTTCTGCCTGTTCCGGGAGTTTGTCGGGCTGACACAGCGGCCCAGGCCGGGTGCCGCCCGCGGGACCTTCGGCGACACCTTGCATGATCCCGTCCTGGTCCACTCGCTCAGCCATGAGCCGCATCCGGCCGCGCCCTCACGGAGGAGTTGTGCATTGCTGTCGACGGCCCGCACAACCCACCAGCAGCAAACGCCTGCGGGGCGGCAGCGCTGCTCCCGCCCCCGCAGGCCGCGGCCCCGGATCATCCCTCGCGGTAGGTCTCCAGCAGTCGCAGCCAGATCTCACTGATCGTCGGATACGAGGGAACCGCGTGCCACAGCCGGTCGATCGGCACCTCACCGGCGACCGCGATCGTGGCGGAGTGCAGCAGTTCGCCGACGCCGGCGCCGACGAAGGTGACGCCGAGCACGATCTCCCGGTCCAGGTCGACGACCATACGCGCGTGACCGCGGTAGTTCTCCGCGTACAGTCCGGCGCCTGCGACCGACGCCAGGTCGTAGTCGACGGCGCGCACCCGGTGCCCGGCCTGTTCCGCCTCGGCGAGCGACAGCCCCACGGCCGCGGCCTCCGGGTCGCTGAACACGACCTGCGGCACGGCGTCGTGGTCGGCCGTCGCACTGTGGGCGCCCCAGCGGTCGGTCTCCAGCAGCGGTACGTGCTGTGCCCTCGCCGCGATGGCGGCGCCCGCAATACGCGCCTGGTACTTGCCCTGATGTGTCAGCAGCGCGCGATGGTTGACGTCGCCGACGGCGTAGAGCCAGTCGATGCCTTTCACACGGCAGCTGTCGTCGACCGTCAGCCATGAGCCCGGCTCCAGTCCCACGGTTTCCAGTCCGATGGTGTCGGTGCGCGGTGCGCGTCCCGTGGCGATGAGCACCTCGTCGACCTCGATGCGTTCGCCGTTGCCGAGCACGAGCGTGACGGGTCCGGAGCCGGCGCCGCCCCGGCGTTCGACGGCGGTCACCTCGGTGTCGGCCCGGATCGTGGCGCCGGCTTCCGTGAGGGCTTCGGCGACGTGTTCACCGACGAACGGTTCCATCCTGGGCAGCAGCCCCGGCCCGCGTACGAGCATGGTCACTTGCGAGCCCAACGCCTGCCAGGCGGTGGCCATCTCGACGCCGACCACTCCCCCGCCGACGACCGCCAGCCGCCCGGGCGCCTCACGGGCGCTGGTGGCCTCGCGGCTCGTCCACGCACCTGCGCCGGCGAGCCCGGGGATGTCGGGCAGGACAGCGCGGCTGCCGGTGCTCACCACGACGGCATGCCGTGCGGTGAGCGTGTGGTGCTCGCCCTCCGGGCCGTGCACCGTCACCTTCCTGGCGCCGTCCAGAACCCCGCTGCCGCGGTAGACACGCGCGCCGATGGAGTCCAGCCAGCCAACTTGGCCATCGTCCTTCCAGTGCGAGGTCTGCTCGTCGCGCCGGGCCAGTACGGCCTGGGTGTCGAGGGGCCCCTGCACCGCGCCGCTCAGACCGGGCAGCCTGCGCGCGTCGGCTTGCGCGATCACCGGGCGCAGCAGCGCTTTGCTGGGCATGCAGGCCCAGTAGGAGCACTCACCGCCGATGAGTTCGCTCTCCACCACCGCGGTGCTCAGACCCGCCGCTCTGGTCCGGTCCGCCACGTTCTCCCCGGCGGGGCCCGCCCCCAGCACCACGACGTCGTACTCCACAGCTTGAGTCATGGAGTCAGTCTGATGCGGGGTGTGCGTCCTGGCCACATGGGCAGGGGCAGGAATAGCGCGGCCCCGGGCACCGTTGTGCGGGGCGATTCCGCCGGACATCAGGAAGAGGTAGCACGTCATGAGCACCGTTGAGCTCACCAAGGAAAACTTCGATCAGGTCGTGACCGACAGCGACTTCGTCCTGATCGATTTCTGGGCTTCCTGGTGTGGTCCCTGCCGCCAGTTCGCGCCGGTATTCGAGGGTGCGTCGGAGCGCCACACCGATCTGGTGTTCGCGAAGGTGGACACCGAGGCCCAGCAGGAGCTCGCCGCGGCGTTCGAGATCCGCTCCATCCCCACCCTGATGATCGTGCGTGACAACGTCGCCGTCTTCGCCCAGCCCGGGGCACTGCCCGAGGCATCGCTCGAGGATGTCATCGGGCAGGCACGCGCGCTGGACATGGACGAGGTCCGCAAGTCGATCGAAGAAGCCCAGAAGGGGGCTGCCGCCTCTGACGGCGGCCGGCCCGAGGCCTGATCCCGGCCGAGGGCTCTCCGGTCGAGAGGCTTGTCGGTTACGCAGAGTCGTACTGTGGGCGCGTTTGCCGGGCAGATGCCCGGCAAACGCGCCCACAGTCGTCGGTCGGGGTGGCGGTGCGGCCGTGGTCCGCTACAGCTCGTCCGCGTCGACCACCTTCGCCACCAGACCCAGCGACAGTTCCGCGCCGTCCACCAGCAGGGCCTCCACCGCCCGGGTCTCCGGGTCGATGTCGACCTCCACACCGTCGCCCACGTAGCGCGGGAAGCCGGACGCGCCCAGTTCGCCGGTGGCGTCCACGACCGCCGCGCGGATGGCGTCCTGGCTGAGCAGGGCGGTGTCGTGTCCTTCGACGTGTTCGGGGATCACGAGGATCCCGAACCGCTGCGGTTGTGTGCTCATGGAGGCGACGCTAGACACCCACCGTCCCGACCGCATGTCGCCCACGGGCACTACGGTGGTCCGATGACGTTCTCCTCCGCCTCCTCCGGTCCCCGCGCGCAGGGCTCCGTGCCCTTTGACGGCACAGCGGATCTGCCCGGCCGATCCGGCGCGGCGGCCACGACCGAGGCCGATCCGCTGCAGGTCGGGCGGGTGTGTACTTCGTATGCCCCGGCTCGCGACGGCGATCCCGATCCGGGCGAGATCGTGTGGACCTGGGTGCCGTACGAGGAGAACGACGGCCGTGGCAAGGACCGACCGGTGCTGGTGGTGGCACGGGAGGCGGCGGGAACGCTGCTGACCGTGCAGTTGTCGAGCAAGCGCCACGATGACGACCGCGAGTGGGTGCCGATCGGCGTCGGGCCGTGGGACGCCGCCGGGCGCGAGTCGTGGGTTGATCTGGACCGTGTCCTGCGCGTGCACGAGGCGGGGATGCGCCGCGAGGCGTGCGCGCTGGACCGGCCGCGCTTCGACCGGGTCGTGCGGCGACTGTGCGAGCGCTACGGCTGGGGCTGACCCCGGCCGCGCCGCGCCGGTCGTCAAGGGCCGGCCCAGCACCCCTCACAGGACCCGGTCGCCGAGAACCTGGTCCGCGAAGGTCCGGCGGAACGCGGCCGGCGTCGGCGAGGTGCCGGCGCGGTCCAGCACGGCGAAGACGATCTCGTCGAAGTGGCCGGCGAACCGCCCGCCCCCGGTCAGCAGCGCGTGGAACGCTCCGGCCACCGCGGCCGGGTCGTTCTGGAAGACCCCACAGCCCCACGCGCCGAGGACGAGTCGGCGGTATCCGCAGGCCGCGGCCGTCTCCAGGACCCGTTCCGCGCGCGCGGCGAGGGCGGCGGGGATGCGGTGAGCCTCGTCGGGGGTGCGGCGTGCGACGACTCCGGCGTTGGGCGCGGGCGACGTGAGGAAGCCGACCGCGTACGGCTCCGGGAGCAGACGGCCGCGGTCGTCGCGGAAGACGGGGACGCCCGGTGAGTGGATGACCCGATCGGTGTAGAACACGCTGCGTTCCGCACGGTGGTGCTCGTAGAACTCGGGGGCCCGCAGCAGCGTGGCGTACAGGGCGGAGGAGCGGCACAGTGCCTCCTCCTGTGCCTGCGCCCCGTTGAGATAGCCGCCGCCCGGGTTACGGGCGGAGGCGAAGTTCAGGACGGCAACGGCTTCCGGTGCCGCGGCCGTGAGCCGGCGGGCCGCCTCGGTGCTGCTCTCGCCGGTGACCTCGAAGGCGGTGGCGCGGTCGGCGTCCGGTGTCACCGCCACGGGTTCGGGGCCGTACATCCGGGTGCCCGCGAGAGCGGCGGCGATTTCCTCGCCGATGCGCACCTCGCGTCCGTCCGGAAGCCGGTACATCCCCTCCTCGACGATCTCCTCGGTCTGTTTGGCGATCCCCCGCAGTCGTGCACTCATGACCGACATCTTCGGGAACCGCAGGTGGCGGCGGCAAACACATTTTCGCTCCTCAGAGGGACTCTTGTGCGAACCGGCGGCTGTGGCCTTAGGTTGGCAGAGACCCTTCGACTGGAAGAGCCGATCATGCACCCACCTGATACGGGCGACTTCGGCCGTCCGATATCCGAGGACGATGCCGAGGACCTGCTCCGATGTATCTGCTTCAAGACCGGCCCGCCCCGCACCCTGGGTGTGGAACTGGAGTGGCTGGTCCATGAACGGGAGCGGCCCGAGATACGCGTGGCGCCCGACCGTCTCGAGGCCGCCTTCGACGACGTACGTGCCCTGACCCTGAACTCCGCTCTGACCTTCGAGCCCGGCGGCCAGCTGGAACTCAGCTCGCAGCCCGCCGCCTCCCTGATGGAGTGCATCGCCGCGACAGCCGCCGACCTGGACGCAGTAAGAGAAGCGCTCCGCCCGGCAGGCCTCACTCTCAACGGCCTGGGCCTCGATCCCTGGCATCCGCCCCGCCGCGTGCTCCGTGAACCGCGCTACGACGCGATGGAGTCGTACTTCGACCGATCCGGCCCCTTCGGCCGCAGCATGATGTGCAGTTCCGCCTCCATCCAGGTCTGTCTCGACGCGGGCGAGGAGGAGCCGGGGCCGCTCGGTCACGGCCGTCGCTGGCGCCTCGCGCACCTGATCGGGGCGGTGTTGCTGGCTTCTTTCGCCAACTCCCCTGTGATGCAGGGGCGTCGAACCGGCTGGCGCTCCACGCGCCAGGCGGTGTGGAACATGCTCGACCCGGTGCGCCCCATGGCGCCGCCCCTGGACGCGGAGCCGCGTTCCGCGTGGACCGCGCATGCCCTGGACGCGCCCGTGATGTGCGTGCGCATGCCTGACGGGCCCTGGTCGCTGCAGGACGGGCTGACGTTCCGGGACTGGCTGCGCTCCGGCGCGCCGAGGGCGGCGACCGTCGAGGACCTCCGCTACCACCTCACGACACTGTTTCCGCCCGTGCGTCCCCGGGGTCACCTCGAGTTGCGGATGATCGACGCACAGCCCGGGGAGGACGGCTGGATGGTGCCGCTCGCGGTGACCGCCGCGCTGTTCGACGATCCGGAGGCGGCGGAGACCGCGTACCGTGCGATCAAGCCGCTCGCCGAGTTCACGGGAGGCTCTCCCGCCGCGCCGCGCGACCCGCTGTGGGTGGCGGCCGCGCGGCACGGTCTGGCCGATCAGGAGCTGCACGCCGCGGCCATGACATGCTTCGCCGCGGCGCTGGAGGCCCTGGAGCGCCTCGGTGCGTCCACGCGGGTACGCGAAGCGGTCGCCGACTTCAACGAGCGCCACGTAATGCGGGGCAGATCCCCCGCGGACGATCTGCGCATCCCCTCCATGGTGAAGGACCTTGGCACATGACCGACGAACTGCGCCGTCAGGCTCTCGATGCGCTGACCCGGGCCCGCAGCCGTACCGCCGCTCTCACCTCATGCGTCGACGAGCCCGAACTCATCGCCCAGCACTCCCCGTTGATGTCGCCGCTGGTATGGGACCTGGCTCATATCGGCAATCAGGAGGAGCAGTGGCTGCTGCGCACGGTGGGCGGGAGGGAGCCGCTGCGGCCCGAGATCGACTCCATCTACGACGCGTTCGAGCATCCCCGCGCCAAGCGGCCCACCCTGCCGCTGCTGCCCCCCGCGGAGGCCCGCGTCTACGCCTCCGACGTCCGCGGCCGGGTGCTGGACATCCTGGAACGGACGCCGCTCGAGGGCGGCCCGCTGGTCGACGCGGGCTTCGCCTTCGGAATGATCGCCCAGCACGAACAGCAGCACGACGAAACGATGCTGATCACTCATCAACTGCGGAAGGGGCCCGCCGCGCTCGCGGCCCCCGAGCCGCCCGTCCATGACCGCGGGCCGCTGCCGCGCGAGGTGCTCGTCCCCGGCGGTGCGTTCACCATGGGCACGTCCACCGAGCCGTGGGCTCTGGACAACGAGCGGCCCGCGCACCGGCGGATCGTGCCGGCCTTCCACATCGACACGGTTCCGGTGACCTGCGGCGAGTACCAGGCATTCATCGAGGACGGCGGCTACCGGGAGCGGCTCTGGTGGGCCGACGAGGGCTGGAACCAGATCAGACAACACGACATCGGCGCACCGCTGTTCTGGCGGCGGCAGGGCGGAGTGTGGCTGCGCCGTCGCTTCGGCGTGGTGGAGGAGGTGCCGCCGGAGGAGCCTGTGCTGCATGTCAGCTGGTACGAGGCGGATGCCTACGCCCGCTGGGCGGGGCGCCGGCTGCCCACGGAGGCCGAGTGGGAGAAGGCCGCCCGGCACGATCCGCGCACCGGCACGGACCACCGCTATCCATGGGGCGACGAGGACCCGACCCCGTCGCACGCCAACCTCGGCCAGCGTCATCTGCGGCCCGCGGCGGCGGGCAGCTATCCGCACGGCGCGTCGCCCCTGGGCGTACGGCAGTTGATCGGCGACGTGTGGGAGTGGACCTCGAGCGACTTCCTGCCGTACCCGGGCTTCGCGGCGTTCCCGTACCGGGAGTACTCGGAGGTGTTCTTCGGCAGCGAGCACAAGGTGCTGCGCGGCGGTTCGTTCGCGGTGGACACCGTGGCCTGCCGTGGCACCTTCCGCAACTGGGACCTTCCGGTGCGCCGCCAGATCTTCGCCGGCTTCCGCACGGCACGGGACGCGGAAGGAAACGCCGGCCCGGAGGTTCACGGCAGTTCGGATTCTCACCGCGGTTCCGACGGGAGCATGGCCTGATGTGCCGTCATATCGCCGCACTCGGACCGCCGGAACCGCTCGGCACGCTGCTGGTGGAGCCGGCGCACGGTCTGCTGCACCAGTCGTGGGAGCCGCGCCGGCAGCGCTACGGCACGGTCAACGCCGACGGCTTCGGGGTCGGCTGGTACGCGGAGGGCGATCCCGTACCGGCCAGATACCGGCGTGCGGGACCGATCTGGGCCGATCTCTCGTTCACGGACCTGGCCCGCGTGGTGCGCAGCACCGCCCTGCTCGCGGCCGTACGCGACGCGACCGCGCCCGGCGCGGACGGCGAGGCGGCGGCAGCGCCCTTCGCCGCGGGGCCGTGGCTGTTCAGCCACAACGGCGCGGTGCGGGGGTGGCCCGCCTCGATGGGCGCGCTCGCCGCGGCGCTGCCCGCCGACGAGCTGCTGTCGATGGAGGCGCGCAACGACTCCGCCCTGTTGTGGGCGCTGGTGCTGCACCGGCTGCGCGCGGGTGACAGCCTCGGTCAGGCCCTCGCCGACACCGTCCGCGACACCGCTGCGGCGGCGCCGGAATCCCGGCTGAACCTGCTCCTGACGGACGGCACGACGGTCGCCGCGACCGCCTGGGGCGACACCCTCTGGTACCTGACCGAACCCGGCCGGCGCACGGTCGTGGCCTCCGAACCGTACGACGACGATCCCCTCTGGCAGGAGGCGCCCGATCGCACCGTGCTCATCGCGACTCGCGCCGACGTCCTGCTGACCGAGCTCAAGGAGCCGACCCAGTGAGCCCGTTCCTGCTGACCCGCACCCTGCCCGAGGACGCGACGGACGCCGCGCTGAGGGCCGATGTGCTGCACGGTCTGACCCGTACGCCCAAGTCCCTGCCGCCCAAGTGGTTCTACGACGCCCGCGGCAGCGAACTCTTCGAGGAGATCACCCGGCTCCCCGAGTACTACCCGACCCGAGCGGAGCGGGAGATCCTGGCCGCCCGGGCACCGGAGATCGCGGCGGCGACGCGGGCGCGAACCCTCGTGGAGCTCGGATCCGGCTCCTCGGAGAAGACCCGTTACCTGCTGGACGCGCTCCCCGGACTGCACAGTTACGTACCGGTGGACGTCAGCGAGAGCGCGCTCACGGGCGCGGCCGAGACGCTGCTCGCCGAACGGCCGGAGCTGAACGTGCACGCCCTGATCGCCGACTTCACACGGGGGCTGGCCCTGCCGGGCACGCCCGCGCCGCGGCTCGTCGCGTTCCTCGGCGGCACGATCGGTAATCTCCTGCCGGCCGAGCGGACCGTGTTCCTGCGGTCGGTGCGCACCCTGCTGGACCCGGGCGACTTCCTGCTGCTGGGGACGGACCTGGTGAAGGACGAGTCGGTGCTGGTCCGCGCCTACGACGACGCGGCAGGGGTGACGGCCGCTTTCAACAAGAACGTACTCACCGTGCTGGCACGGGAGCTGGACGCGGACGTCGATCCCGGCGACTTCGAGCATGTGGCGCTGTGGGACCACGACAACGAGTGGATCGAGATGCGGCTGCGGGCACGCTCGTCCCTGACGGTCAAGATTCCGGAACTGGATCTGGTGGTGCCGTTCGAGGCGGGCGAGGAAATGCGCACAGAGGTGTCCGCGAAGTTCCGTCAGGACGGTGTGCGCAAAGAACTCGCCGAGGCCGGCCTGGATCTGACGCACTGGTGGACCGACGAGGAGGGGCGGTTCGCGCTCTCGCTCGCGACGGCGAGCTGAGCCGCCCGGGCAAGTGAGCGGCGGTCGGGGAAGGCCCCGGGGAGGATCGGCGGCAGCAGCCGGATCTCCGCGGTGAGCCCGCCGGCCGCCGCTACCCGGCACAGGGAAGCGAGCAGCGGGTCGTCGCCGACGAACGCCGCCGCGCCGGTCGGCAGATAGGTGATGCGTACGGGCTGGACGGCGACACCCGCGTCCAGGGCCGCCTGGAAGGCCGCAGGACGGAACGGGCCCTGGCCGCGGCCGCACCAGGTGGAGCCCTCAGGGAAGACGACCACACGGCCGCCGTCGCGCAGAGCTGCCGCCATCGACGCCACGGTGTGGGGCAGGGCTCGCAGCCGGTCCCGTTCCACGAAGAGGGTGCCGCCGAGGGCCGCGAGCGGGCCGAGGACCGGCCAGCCGCGCACCTCGCTCTTGGCGAGCATCCGACCGGGCAGCACAGCGGCCACCAGAGGGATGTCCAGCCAGGAGATGTGGTTGGCGACGACCAGCGATGCCCACCGCTCGTGGGGGACGCCGATCACCCGCACCCGTACGCCGAAGGCCCACAGCACGGCGCGCGACCAGCAGCGGGTCAGCCGGTGCCGGAACGCTGTGCCGAAGAGCCGGCCGAGCAGCGCCGCGAACGGGGCCAGCAGTAGGCCGACGGTGACGGCTGTGAGGCCCGCCAGCAGTCGCAGGCCCATGACGACCGGGCCGGCCACGGGACCGTGGTGGGTGGCGCACCCCCCGGGCGTGCAGGGGGCGGTGGGCAGCCAGACGCTCATCGCACCGGTGCGAGGGAGAGGAAGTGCCGCAGGTAGCGGGGGTTGGTGCGGCGCAGCGACAGCAGCACGTAGAGGTCGGCGACATTGAATTCGGGGTCGTGGGCGGGCGCGCCGCACACCCACGCGCCGAGCCGGATGTAGCCGCGCAGCAGCGGCGGCAGTTCGGTGCGTCCGGCCGGGAGAGCTGTGGGGCGTGCTGCGGTGTCGGCGTTCCAGAGCTTGTGCGGCGTGACCCAGTACTCCTCGGGTGCGAGGTGCTTGGTCCGTACGGTGTCCCAGGTCGCCGCCGCGAGGGTGCCGCCGTCGGCGAGGGGGAGGGAGCAGCAGCCCGCCATCCAGTTGTGGCCGGTGCGGGTCATGTAGTGGGCCAGGCCCGCCCAGATGAGGGCGATCACGGCGCCGTTGCGGTGCAGGGGGTGGACACAGGAGCGACCCACCTCGACGAGGTCGTCGCGGATCGGGCCGAGCCGGGTCAGGTCGAACTCGCCCTCGGAGTAGAGGCGTCCGGCGATCCGGGCGCGGTCGGGCGGAAGCAGCCGGTAGGTGCCGACCACCGCGCCGCTCTCCGCCTCGCGGACGAGCAGGTGGTCGCAGTAGGCGTCGAAGGCGTCGCTGTCGAGGCCCGGCTCCGGCCCGTCGAGCCGGGCGCCCATCTCGCCGGCGAACACCTGGTGACGCAGTCGCTGCGCGGCACGTACCTCTTCCTGGTCGCGGGCGAGCGAGACGACATAGCGGGGCTCGTCGCCCGCGGCGGGCGCGGGGGCGGGTGCGGGGGCCTGGGCATGCGCCTGGGTAGGCAGTGGGGCGGGGAGGACGAGCGGCGATGCGGGCATGGCGGTCTCCTGGGCCGGAGGGAGGGGCGGACCGCGGGTGCGACGGCCCGGCTCCTTGTTTCTTCCGTGGCCGACTGGATTCGACATGACCGCCCGGCGGAGAGCGGATGTGAGAACGCTGAATGCCGGGCGATGCCGCCCGACCGGCCCGCGCCCCGCCCCGCCCGACCGGCCCGTGCCCCGCCCCACGACCGGTCCGCCCAAGCCCTCCCCCGCACGACGGCTTCCCGCTCGTGATCCGCCCGAGCCCTCCCGGTCAGGGCGTCAGCGCCGCTGTGATCCTGGCTGAGGCGGCGCGGGCCGCGCGGGCGGGGTCCTGACCCTGGAGGACTGCCGTCATGTAGGGCTTGATCGGGTTGTCGGCCTCGACGTCGGCCCACTGGGAAGAGTTGGGCGTGGCCCGGCCGCGCGCGGCGCCGGCAGCCATCGCTGCGGTTCCCTCGTTGTCCGCGATGACGCCTGCGAGGGTCGTCTTGTTGGGCACGTAGTTCATCGTCAGGGCGAGTTCGGTCTGCCACTCCTCGCTCGCGAGTGCCTTGACGACCTCCACGCCGGCGGATCTCTCGCGTGCGTTCTCGGGCACGATCAGGTCCGAGCCTCCGATGAAGACGGCGCCCGGCACCTCCGGAGTCTTGCCCGGCACCGGGAAGAAGCCGAGCTTGCCCTTGAGTGCCGGGTTGGCCTTCTCTATGAGGGGCACCGCGCTCGGCACCGCGATGATCTGGGCCACGTCGCCCTTCGCGAAGACCTCGGCCTGGGGCGGTGTGACTTCGTCGGCGTCCTTCGGCCCGTCGCCGTGCGACTGGAGCTGCTTGTAGAAGTCCATACCGCGCAGGGCCGCCTTGGTGTGGAGCGCGCCCTCCCAGTTGCCGCCCCGCTCCACGGCCAGCTCTCCGCCGTCCTCCCAGATGAAGCCGGCAAGGGTGTACCAGTCCTGGCCCGACAGATAGATGCCCTGCTCACCGTCGCCGTCGAGCTTCTCGGAGATCTCCAGCCACTCGGCACGGTCCCGTGGCGGCTCGGTGATGCCCGCCTTCGCGAACAGTTCCTTGTTGTAGATGACGACGCGGTTGGCGGCGTACCAGGGGATGCCGTACTGGGAGCCGTTGATGCTGCCCGGTTCCGCGAGGCCCGGCAGCCATTCCTCGTTGCCGAGGTCGCGGACGGCCTCGAGGGTCAGGTCGCGCAGGCCGTCGCTCTGCGCGTACTGGGCGACCTGTGTGTTGCCCACCTCGATGACCTCTGGGGCGTCGTCGCTCTGGATCGCCTCCGTGACCTTCTTGCCGATGCCCGTCCACTCCTGGACGGTCACCCGCAGATCGACGGACGGGTGCTGCTTCTCGTACTCGGAGGTGAAACGCTCGAGGAACTCCTCGGAGACGCTGTCCTGCATCAGCCAGATGTCGACGGTGCTCTTCTCCGAACTGCCCGGGAGGACCCCGCAGCCGCTGAGCGTCATGGCGCAGGCAAGCACGGTGGACAGGGCGTACCGGCGGTTCTTCACGTAGGTCACCTTCAGCGTGGGCATGGAGGATGGACCCGACGTGGGGGGAAAGCGCGCGGCGCTCGCACGGGTGTGTTGGCTGGATTTTGGTCTGTACCAATAGTCCGGTCAAGTCCCGGACACCTCGATGCCCCCTACGTCCGGATGATGACCGGCCGTCCCGGCGTAGCACTTCGGGGCTACCCGAAGACACATAGGGAGGCTGATCCGCCGAACCCCCTCCGCCTCGTAGCTTCTTGATCGAACCCCTTACGGTCAGGAGGCCACTTCGACATGTACGGCAAGGCATTTGCCCCCGAGTACCAGGGCGATCTGGGCGCGGCTCTCAGCGTGAACTCCTCCTACGACGAGGTTCTCGCCACCGCGGAGCGTGCGCGTCGCGACGCGGGCACCGACCTGGACAGAGCCCGTGCAGCGCTGGCGCTCGCGGAGGCCAACCGGCGCCTGGGGCGGGCGGCAGAGGCGCGGGCCGCCTGGCGCGACAGTTACCGTTGCGCGCGGCGGGCCGGGGACACGGCGGGGATGGCGTGGGCGCTGTGGAGCGGCGGGACGCTGGCCCGCCAGTGCGGCACGCTGCCGCTCGCCCGCCGGCTGCTCTCCGCGGCCGTCGCCTTCGCCGACGCCTGTGGTGAGCGTCTCGCGCACGGCTACGCGCTCGCCGGGCTCGCGGAGACCGGACGGATCCAGGGGGACTACGCCGCCGTCGCCGACCTGCACGAGCAGCTCCTCCAGCAGGCGCGGGCCCACGGCGAGGCACGCCACATTGTGTGGGCGCTCTCCGGCATAGCCCAGATGCACCGGAACACAGGCGAGCACGGAAGGGCCCTTGAGCTGTTCACCGAGTGCGTAGGGATCGCGGCAGAGGCGGACGACGCGCGGGGTAGGGCGTGGTCGCTGCGCGGGATGGCGGACGTGCTGTCCCTGGGCGGCGATACGGCCCGGGCGCTCGACCTGCTCACCGAGGCGGAGGCCGTCTGCCGGGATCTGGAGCTGGCAGGGGCGCTGGCCTACAACCACAAGATGCGCGGCAACGTGCTGTTCCGTGCCGCCCGCTACGAGGAAGCGTGCACGGCCTACGCGGTGGCGCTGCGCGAGTTCCGCGGCATGCACGAGGCGCGGGGAACGGCGCTGGCGCGGCTGGGCCTTGCCAAGTCCCGCGCTCGCCGAGGCCGCGCCCCGGCGGCGACTCTCGCCGAACTGGCTGAACTGGAAAGGGAGTTTGCCCGGATCGGGTTGCGGCAGGCCCGTCAGTCCGTCGTCGCCTTCCGCTCCGAGCTGGTTGCTGCCTGACCGCGCACCCGGCGGTGCGGGTCGGCGCCGCGCGCCTGGGCACAGCCGGCGCGGGGCGGCAGAAGGCCCGCTCGAGCGCAGTCGCACCGTCAGGGGTGCTCGGGTGGCGGGCAGCGGCACGGCCCCGGTCCCGACGCCTCGCGGGAAGCCTGCTGGTGGGGCACCGTGGAGTGAACGCATCGAGAGGAGCGCTGCACCCATGTCGAACCACACCTACCGAGTCACCGAGATCGTCGGCACATCCCCCGACGGTGTCGACCAGGCCATCCGGAACGGGATCTCGCGGGCTTCGCAAACCCTGCGGGGCCTCGACTGGTTCGAGGTGACTCAGGTCCGCGGGCACATCGTCGACGGGCAGATCGAGCACTACCAGGTCGGCTTGAAGGTTGGATTCCGTCTCGAGGACGGCGTCTGACGTTCACCCGTTCAGCACGCCGGGCGCGCGCGTGGTCGCCGGCGTGCGCGGTGCGGTCCGCAGGGGTCGGCGGCCCGCAGGCGGGCCGGGAGGCTCAGGTGCGGCCCTCGCGCTCCTGGGCCTCCCGCATCGCTGGGGTCGTGCTCGCCGCTCCCCAGCGAGCCCGCACCACTCGGAAACCGGCGCGCTCCGCGTCCTGGCAGACCAGCTCGTCGTCGTCGACCAACATGCTGATCTCCCGGTCGCGGCCGAGCCGCCGAAGGATCTCCAGCTTGGTCCTGCGCGCCGGCCTCCGATCGTCGTTGCGCCGCATGAAGAGCCGCCCCTCGGGCAGTCCCTGGGCCGCGAGCCACTCCACGGTGTCCGCTCTGCACCGCTCCGGCCTGCCCGTCAGATAGAGCACCTCGCACTCCTGCGCGGCCCCCCGGCACAGCGCCACCCCTTCGGCGAGCGGCGGGTCCTCGGGTGCGGCGTCGAAGAAGGCGTCCCACGCCCGCGGTGTGCGCTCCAGCAGATGCTGGCGGTGCCCGGAGTCGGAGAGCGTGCCGTCGAGGTCGAATACGGCCAGGGGCCTGTTGCTGCGTGTCACGCCGACCACCCTAGGGCGTGTTTCGGAAGTGAATCTTGGCGTTTCGAGCGGGATCCTCTATGACCTAGGTCGAAAGTCGCTCTGGCGCCCCTGGGCATGCGTGGGAGAAGATCCCGCGCATGATCGACCCTCACCGGCTCCTGGCCTTCTGCACCATGTCTCTTCTCTTGTCCGCCATCCCGGGACCGAGCGTGCTGTTTGTCATCGGCCGGACATCGTAAGGGCCGCGCTGCGACGCGCAGGACTACGCGGAGTGCTGGCCGGAGACCCCGCCACCAGCGAAGACGACATCCTCGTAGTAGGCGACACCTCCCACCAATGGCTGTTCCCCAGGATGGCCGCAGTCGTCCACCACGGCGGTGCAGGCACCACAGCTTCAGCACTGCGAGCCGGAAGACCGTCGTTGGTCTGCCCATTCTTCGGCGACCAGGCTTACTGGGCCTCACGGGTACGCAAGCTCCGCGCGGGACCCGAACCACTACCAGCCCGTGATCTCACAGTCGTTGCGCTCACCCAACGCCTGCATGCCCTTACCAGGAACACTGTCCACGCTGAGACCGCGCGTCAGCTCGGCGGGGCTCTGCAAGCCGAAGACGGCACGGCCCGAGCCTGCCACGTCCTCAACAAGTGCATGTCGTAGACAGTCACGAGCGCTCCCCCTGGTCACTTCGGCCAGCGCGTGCGGGGCCGCCAGGGGCTGCCGTCAGTTGTGACCAAAGCGGCTTGCGCCACGGGAGGATGACTCTGTTGAGTGACGTACCAAGTGCGAAGCGTAATCGCTTTGGCGCAAACCCGCCTTGAGTCGGGCGGGGAGTGGCAAAAGACTGCTCGTGTGCCGAAGCGGACATCCGCCCGAGGGGTCCGCCCGCACGCCCGTCACGTATGCCATTGTCAGGAGACCATCGCATGCCCGACGTCGGCCAAGACACCGCGCACCCGATCACGTTGACCGACGGCACCGCCACCCGGACCCGCGAAGTGACACCCGCCGATCTCGAACCGATCCAAGCACTGCACCGCCGCTGCTCGCCACGCAGCCGGGCCCTGCGCTACCACGCCGGCAAACCCCGGCTCTCTCCCGCCGGATGGCGCCTGCTGTCCGACCCGGAGCGCGGCACCACGTTGGTGACCACCCCTGCCCAGCGCATGGACCACATCATCGCCATGACCAACGTGATGTGCACCGACCGGAGAGGGGTGGGCGAGCTCGCCGTTCTGGTTGAGGACGCCTGGCAGTCCAAGGGGCTGGGCACCGCCCTGGCCGCACACGCGGCCGAAGTGGCCCGCCGGGCGGGCCACCACACCTTGACCGCGGCGGTCGCTGCGCAGAACGTACCGATGCTCCACGTCCTGGAGAGTCTGGACGCATCGCCCCCTCGTGCCGTCGGACCCCTCCTCGACATCCACGTCCCGCTGTAGCACCGAGGAGATCACCTGCTTCCTTGCCTACGCCCCACGGGAGACCGCGGTGGCCGACCTGGTTCGGGTCGCCGGCAGATCGAGGAGTGCTTCCAGACGGCGAAGAACGAGCGTGGCTCAGACCAGTACGAGGCCCGCCGCTACATCGGCTGGTACCAGCAATTGGTCGTGCACCGGCTGTACTGCGAGGGCACCAAGTCCGATACGGACGACAACGACGGCGCCTTCACCCGCGACATGACGCTGGGGCTGGGACCGTGGGCGATCGCCAGCACCCTGAACAACACGGCAGGCGCCCCGGCTCCCGCCGCGTGGCCTCGGCGAGTTCATGGGCGACGGCCTCGTTCTGATCGATGAGGTCGAAGTACTGGCCGGCGCTGAAATCCAGACGGGGCCCGTCCGCGTGCGACCAGTCGGCCCGCACCAGCCGGAAGGACGGGCGGTCCTCGAAGAGGGCGGGCCGGGCGAGATCGCCCAGGGCCGAGGAGTACCGCTCGTACCGCCGTGACCTGGTCTCCTTCGGCAGGGACCGCTGGGCCGCCCGGAGCAGCGCAGGGTCGGCCGGCGGCGGATTCTCCTGCCAGGCGAGCGTCACCTGCCGCAGCGGGACCGGCCGCGGCGGGCGCATCGCCGGTTCCCACAGCAGGGTGGAGGTCCCGATCCGTTCCAGCGTGGGGCGTGCGCGCACGTGGATGTCGGCGGCCGTCTCGGAGAGTTCCCCGAAGCGTGCGCTCATGTCCTTCCGTCCGTTGATGAAGGACCGCCGTGATTCCCCGACGTTTTCGGGAGCGAGCGCCCCCCGTGCGTAGTAGACGCCGACACCGGCGGACACCAGGCCCGCCAGGCCGAGCCACCGCTCCAGATCCATGTGTTTCCCCCACCTCAGCGGCCGCCGACGGGTGTGCCCTACCCCCGCGGGCGGCCCGCCACGCTGCCGGGCGGTCGCCCGCGGCAGGCCGTCCCGGGCTCCCGCGCTCGACCGTTGACCGTCCGTCAGGCGCTCGAGGTGCCCGAGGCCTGACCGGCCCGGCCGTGTGCCACGGGTGGACGGGCCGGCAGGAGGGTGCCGGCCTTCGTCGCATGACGTCTCGCTGGTTGCGCTCTTGCGTGGCGTGTGCACGTCAAACCTGGTCCGGTCCGGCCGGTCTTGTACTGTGCAAGGATGCCGTCCATGACGTGCATCCGAAGGGGCCGTGCCTCGTAGAACACCAGGTTCGCTACGGCCACGGAAACGCGGCTGGGGAACACCCTGGGTGCGGTACCGCGATGTCCCGGGTCTGTCGGGAGCGGCGAATGCCGCCGTCCGTGTGCTCGAACGGGAGCGTTTGTCTCCGGGCGTTGTGTCAGTGGCGCTGAGCGTGTGGTCCGTGCGCGTCCACGGCACCAAGCGCCGGTGGAGACCATGGGAGGTTGGGTTCATCTGCCCGTGCTGCGGCGAGGGCTGGGCCCGGGACAAGCTGCAAGAGGCCCTGTTCATGCTGCCACCACGGGCCGCCGCCGAACTCTGGTTGCAGGTCGAGCGCCTGGACGTGGTGCTCCTTGGGCGAACGCATCACGAGCCGATGGCAGATCCGGAGTTGGTGTGGTGGCATCGCAGGGGCTGACCGTGCCCATGTCGTCCGCTGCTTCGTCGTCCGTTGCACGACTGGGACCCCTCCGCGCGCCGGGCCCCGCAGACCCAAGGCGCCCAACGGCTCCGTCATTGCTTCGGGGCGCACGACGCCACCGGCTTGGCCGCGACGAGCAGTCTCAACGGCACCGGCACCTCACCGCTCTCCGTCTTGAGGACCAGCGCCCCGCCGGTGACCCGCACCACCTTCCCGCAGGTCGTCGTGCCGCCGTGTTCGACACGCAGCGCCGGCTCGTCACGGGGCGGCCCGTACCAGGTCGTGGCGACAGCGGCGACGAGCAGCGCCGCGCAGGCGGAGGTGGCGACGACGCCGCGCCTGAGGGCCACCACCGAGTTCAACGCCTCCGTGTGTGCGCGGACGGCGGCAGGTGGCAGGTCGCGCAACGGGACGACTCCGAAGCGGCCGTGAGCCGCCCGCAGCAACAGTGCCGCGCCACAGCCGCCGCAGAGCAGCGCCGCGAGCAGCATCGCGCCGACCGCTGCGGACCAGCCCTCGGCGAGCTGGCCGACGTCGGACCGGCCCTTCACAAGGCCGAAGCCGACGAGCCCGGCGAGCAGGGCCCCCAGTCCGTTGCGCCAAGCAAGGGCGGCGGACCTGATGCGGGGCAGTTCGCCGCGGATCAGCTCGTCCCGCTCCTCGGCGCGGCGGAGGTCCTCGGGTGTGGCCGGGGGACCTGGCCTCGGTCGGCGGGTCACAGCAGGAAGTTCCAGTAGGCACCGCATCCGCTGCGGCCGTCCGGGCGCCCGGGGTGCTCCTCGCGGCAGTCGCAGAGGACCAGCAGGGGGTCGGCGCCGCCGACGCCTCTGACCACCTCGTCGAAGGCGGGTACTTCCAGGGAGATGCCGCACCGCGGGCACGGTCCACGGAGCACTGCGGCCCCGTCGCCGTAGTCGTCGGTGGTGAACGCCGCGGCCGCCGCCGGGGCGTAGGAGGGGTCGTTCGACAACAGGTAGGGCAGGGGAAGATGGCTCACGGTTCAGGGTCCTGTGTGGGTGAAAGGGATCCAGACGCTCGGCCGGTCGGGGTGGCGGTCGCGCAGTCGGACGACGGCGGAGTGCAATGCATGGGCGGCGGCCTCCGTGTCCAGCCCGCCGTCCCGCTTCAGCTGTCGGTAGACGTGGTCGGACACGAACGCGGCGGCCGGGTCGTACACGGACCAGAGAGTGGCGATCACATGCCGGCATCCGGCGTGGTGGAGCGCCGCCGCCAACGTGATCATCTCGTCGGACAGCCACACACCGCCGGTCGCGGTCTTGCATGCGGACAGGAAGGCCAGGTCCGTCTCCAGACGGCCTGCCAGCAGGTCCGTCGCCGACAGCATGCCGTCGGCGAGCAGCAGCCCGGCCCGGGACGGCTCGTTGAGATTCTGGGTGCCGTGACAGCTGAAGTGGGCGTACTGATGAGTCCTCAGTTCCGCCAGGACCCGTTCGGCGACGGCGTCCGACTCCCTGAGGACCGTGCGCTGGTCCGCACCGAACAGGTCCTCCAGCAGGGCCTGTTCGGCTGCCACGTTGGGGAGCGGCGCCTGTCCCGGTGTCTGCGGCATCGCTACGACGAGCATCCGTCCACCGTCCGGCACCGCACGCTGCCGGGCAAGGTGCAGCGCGCGCAAGGAGGGCGTGTACGAGGACACGACGGTGTCGAGCACACTGCGGCCCGGTTCGTCGTGGTGACCGGCTGCGTGGAGGGGAAGGAGCGCGAGTTGCCCGGTGGGGCACCACCACAGCCGGGGCAGAGACCCGTCGGGTCGGGCCACGGGACGCAGGTCGGCCAGTACCGGGCCGGCGACCCGGTCCCACAGCCGGCCGAGGGTGCCGCGCAGGTTCGCCTCGGTCACCAGACGCAGCTCGGCGAGCGCCTGCTGCGCATCCTGATAGGCGTGCAGGTCATCCGGGGCCGGAGCACCTTCCAGCTGCGCGTCTGCCCCTGCATGGGCAGTTGTGCTACCTCCTGCGGATCCGGTACAGCCGTACCGGCGCCCGCGCCGACATCGACGAGGCCGTCGACCACGGCCGGGCGGCCCTCGCCTTCCACGGCACGGCTCCGGCGGAGCTCCCCCGCTGGCGGTCGGACCTGAGCGCCGCGCTGCGCGAGCGGTCCGAGAGCACCGGCTCAGTCGCGGACATCGACGAGGCGATCGAACAGGGCCGGGCGGCGGCCGAAGGCGGCGAAGCGGGCGGCGTGGGCCATCATGGCACGGCGGTGCTCCAGCGGTTCCAGTCGCTCGGACAGCTCGACGATCTGCACAGAGCCGTCCTGCTCGCACGCGAAGCCGTGACCAGCGGCGAAACGGACGCCGGCGCGGCCCTGTCCAACCTCGGCGCCTGCCTGGCCCAGCGGCACGAGGAGATGGGCACCTCGGAGGACCTGGATGGAGCGATCGCGTCCTTCCAACAGGCCGTGGGACGGACCGACCCGCACCACCAGGCCAGACCCAACCGGCTGATCAACCTCGCCCTGGGCCTGCGCGAGCGGTACCGGAGGACAGGTGACGAGGCCGACTTCCGGGCCGCCGATGCGGCAGCACGTGAGGCCGTCGACCTCGCCCCCGCCGGTCACCAGCTCCAGGCCCGCGCCCTGGACACCCTCGGGCACGTCGCGGTAGAGCGGTACTCGAGAACCGGCGATCCGGCCGACCTGGACAAGGCGATCTCGGCCGCCCGCAGGGCAAGGGACGTCAACGACCATCCGGCTCTGGGACAGATGGTTCACAATCTGGCCGTATACCTGCTCGACCGGTTCACCGTCGCCGGGGCCGCGGAGGACCTCGACGAATCGATCGCCCTGTGCAGGGAAGGGCTCGGCTTCGATTCCCAGACCACGGTGAACCTGCGCTACACCCTGGGGAAGGCTCTGGCCGCACGGTCCGACCTCACGGGCGACGCCGACTCGGCACGGGAGGCGGTCGAGGTGTGGCGCGCCGGGGCCATGGCCTCCACGGGCCGAGCCGAGGCACGTCTGGCCGCGGCGGTCGAATGGGCCCGGTTCGCCGAACGGCGATCGGACGCCTCGGCCCTGGAGGCATATGGCCAGGCGATCGCGCTGCAACGGATTCTCGTGTCCATGGGAGCGGCTCGTTCCGACCGTGAAATGCTCCTCACCCGGTGGCGCGGACTCGCGGGCGACGCCGCAGCGGCGGCCCTCGGCGCGGGGCGTCCCGACACCTCGGTGGAGCTGCTGGAGCAGGGGCGCAGTGTCCTGTGGTCACAGTTGCTGGATCTGCGGTCCGACCTCACGGAGATGCGGGACCGGGCCCCGGCACTGGCCCGGCGCCTGGTCGCGGTCCGCGACCGGCTCGACCGTCCGCCCCGCCGTCCCTGATCACCGACCTGGGCGCGCCCGCGGTCCCCGGCCCTCAGCGGTCGCCGCGGGTACTCCGGCCCCGCCGCGAGGACAGGCCAGGTGCCCGCAGAGGAGCACGCTGTCGCACGTAAGGCAGGAGCAACGCGCGATCAAGAGGCGGACCGACGTCGTGCCAGTCTGCGCCTACGACACGGGACATCCACCTCCTGATGCCGCTCACGTCGGCATCGTGTCTTCCGTGGCCACGAAGTGGTCGCGGCGATGGGGCCGTTCGCTTCGTGCAGGAGGAAATCACGGCGGTGGGGATGAGGCCTGAACCTGTCGTTGAGATGCGACCGCTGTTCCACGGAGATTCCTGTTCACGGTGCGGGCCGCCATGCCGCTTCAAACACGACGTTGGCGACCGGGCTGAAGATCGACTCGACCGATGTCGGGGTGGAACGTCTCCAAAAGCAGACGGAACGGGCGTGGTCCGCCAACCATGGCACCCGGCTTCGGTGAAAAGGCCTTCGACGGCCGCGAGTCAAGGGTCATGTTCGACGCACACCGGCGAAGTCGCCGCCGCCGGGCAGAAGTGGCTCCATCTTCATGGCCAGGTCCCAGCGTCCGGCGTCGATGTGGGCGCACTGGTCGGCACGCCACTGGACGGAGTGCGCCCACGAGCCGGTCGAGGACATGTCCCGGTGGTCGGCCTTCTCCATACGGATCGCCGGGCCCATTCCGGCGTCGTTGATGAAGCCCTCCTCGTCGAGGTGCGCGTAGGAGACCTTGGCCGGGATGTGGTTGATCTCCATCTTGACCGGGTACTTCGGTTTGTCGTTCTCGTCCTTGAGGTTGGCCGGGGTCATGCCGCCGTACCAGCCGCCGTCCTCGGTACACCCCTTTGCGATGAGGCCCAGGGGGTCGATGAGCGTCCAGGGGTTGGTCACGTAGGCGACCGGGTTCGCCGCAGGTGCCAGGCCCAGTGGGTCGGGGCTGGCGTACCGGGCTGTCTCCGGGTCGAGGAGCAGGTCGCCGACGCGCTGGAGACGGTGGTCAAGGAGAGCGGCGCCGACGAGGTGCTGGTCACGACGAGTACGTACGACCGTGCGGCGCTGCTGGACTGTCTCAGGCGCCTCGCCCGCATCGCCGGACTCCCCACCGATGAGGCCTGACCAGCGCCGACATCTAGAATCGTCCCTTATGCACAATCCCCACGACCCTTACGTGCGCGTCCGCGGCGCCCGGGAGCACAACCTGCGCGGGGTCGACGTCGACATTCCGCGCGACGCCCTGGTCGTGTTCACGGGCGTTTCCGGCTCCGGTAAGTCCTCCCTGGCCTTCGGCACCATCTACGCCGAGGCGCAGCGCCGCTACTTCGAGTCCGTCGCACCGTACGCTCGCAGGCTGATCCACCAGGTGGGCGCGCCCAAGGTCGGCGAGATCACCGGTCTGCCTCCGGCGGTCTCCCTGGAACAGCGCCGCTCCTCCCCCACCTCGCGGTCCTCCGTCGGCACGGTCACCACCCTCTCCAACTCGCTGCGCATGCTGTTCTCTCGGGCAGGCGACTACCCCGACGGCGCTCCGCGGCTCGACTCGGACGCCTTCTCACCGAACACGGCCGCCGGCGCCTGCCCCCGATGCCACGGCCTGGGCCGCGTGCACAGCACCACGGAGGAGCTGCTGGTGCCCGACCCGTCGCTGTCGATCCGCGAGGGCGCGATCGCGGCCTGGCCCGGCGCATGGCAGGGCAAGAACCTGCGCGACGTGCTGGACGCACTCGGCCACGACGTGGACCGGCCGTGGCGGGAGCTGGAGCAGAAAGACAGGGACTGGATCCTGTTCACCGACGAGCAGCCGGTCGTCACGGTACATCCGGTACGTGAGGCGGGCCGCATCCAACGCCCCTACCAGGGCACGTACATGAGCGCACGGCGCTATGTGCTGCACACGTTCGCGGACTCCAAGAGCGCGACGCTGCGCGCCAGGGCCGAGCGGTTCCTGACCAGCGAGCCGTGTCCGCTGTGCGGCGGCAGCAGACTGCGGCCGGAGGCGATGGCGGTGGCCTTCGCGGGTCGTACGATCGCCGAGCTGGCCGCGCTGCCGCTGACCGCGCTCGCCGCGGTGCTGGAGGAAGCGGCGGGTGGCGAGACGGCTCGGGTGCTGACCGCGGACCTGCTGGCGCGTATCGCCACGGTGACCGATCTGGGCCTCGGCTATCTGAGCCTGGACCGGGCCACCCCCACGCTCTCCAGCGGCGAGTTGCAGCGGCTGCGGCTGGCGACCCATCTGCGCTCAGGGCTGTTCGGTGTCGTGTACGTCCTCGACGAGCCGTCGGCAGGGCTGCACCCGGCCGACACCGAGGCCCTGCTGGTCGTCCTCGACAGGCTCAAGGCGGGCGGCAACTCGGTCTTCGTGGTGGAGCACCACCTCGGCGTGGTCCGGCACGCGGACTGGCTCGTCGACGTGGGGCCGCTCGCAGGCGAACACGGCGGGCGGGTGCTGCACAGCGGCCCCCCTGAGCAGCTCGCCCAGGTGGCCGAATCGGCGACCCGCCGCTTCCTTCTGGACGCCGGACCGCCCACCGCGCGGACCCCGCGTGTACCGTCCGGCCACCTGACCCTCGGGCCGGTCACCCGCCACAACCTGCGCGCGCTCACCACCAGGCTGCCCCTTTCCGTGCTCACCGCGGTGACGGGTGTCTCGGGCTCCGGGAAGTCGACGCTGGTCGGATCAGTGACCGCGGAACTGCCAGGGGTGGAACGCCTGGTGAGGGTGGACCAGAAACCGATCGGCCGCACCCCGCGCTCCAACCTCGCCACGTACACGGGGCTGTTCGACGTGGTCCGCAAGATCTTCGCCGCCTCCGGGGAGGCGCGCGAGCGTGGCTACAAGGCGGGCCGCTTCTCCTTCAACGTGGCCGGCGGCCGGTGCGAGACCTGTCAGGGCGAGGGCTTCATCTCCGTGGAGCTGTTGTTCCTGCCCAGCACGTACGCGCCCTGTCCGGACTGCGGCGGCGCCCGCTACAACGAGGAGACGCTTCAGGTCCGCCACGAGGGCCTGAACATCGCAGAGGTACTCGACCTGACGGTTGAGGCGGCAGCGGACTTCTTCACCGACGTGCCGGCGGCAGCGCGCAGCCTGCGCGCGCTGCTTGACGTGGGCCTCGGCTATCTGCGGCTCGGCCAGCCCGCGACGGAATTGTCGGGCGGCGAGGCGCAGCGCATCAAACTGGCGACGGAGCTTCAGCGGCTGCGCCGCGGTCACACGCTGTACGTGCTGGACGAGCCGACGACGGGGTTGCACCCGGCCGATGTCGAGGTGCTGATGCGCCAGTTGCACGGGCTGGTGGACGCCGGCCACACGGTAGTGGTGGTCGAGCACGACATGGACGTGGTGGCGGGCGCGGACTGGGTGATCGATCTGGGCCCCGGAGGGGGCGACGAGGGCGGCCGGATCGTCGCGGCCGGCCCCCCGGCCGAGGTGGCACGCGCGCTGGGCAGCCACACGGCTCCGTATCTGGCCAGGGCGCTCTCGGGCGACGGAGGCTGATCGTCCGGGGGCGGTGCCGATTTCTGTCTGCCGCGGCTGCTCGGCGCACTCGGCGGCCCCGCGACGTTCGTCCCGGTCCACCGGGCCAACTTCGAGCGGCCGCTGAGCGAGCCGCCGCGGCGTGACGAGGTGATGGACCTCGAGGGCTTCGTCGAGCAGGTCCACGCGCTCTTGCCCGCCTCGAGGGTCGTCGTCCGGACTACGCGACCCTCTACGGTGCCGACATGCGACCGACCGGTCGCCGCCACCGGACCCGAGCCGGGTCGGACGCACGCCCACGGACCGCGCCCGGCCCGGACGGTCGCCGCCCCCTGACCGAGCCCGGCCCGGACGGCTCCTCCCCCGCTACCGCTTGGCCTTGCGGGTCGCCCGCAGCCACTCCCGGTTCATTGCCGCGATCGACGGCAGCGGGATGCCCTTGGGGCACGCGGTCGCGCACTCCCCGGTGAGGGTGCATCCGCCGAAGCCCTCGTCGTCCATGGTGGCGACCATGTCGAGCACACGGGTCTCGCGCTCGGGTGCTCCCTGGGGCAACACATTGAGGTGGTTGACCTTCGCGGAGGTGAAGAGCATCGCCGAGCCGTTGGGGCAGGCCGCGACGCACGCCCCGCAACCGATGCACTCGGCGTGCTCGAAGGCCGCCTCGGCGTCCGCCTTGGGGACCGGGGCGGCGTGCGCGTCGGGGGCCGAGCCGGTGGGGGCGCTGATGTAGCCGCCGGCCTGGATGATCCGGTCGAAGGCGGAGCGGTCGACGACCAGATCCTTCACGACGGGGAAGGCGGCTGCCCGCCACGGCTCGATGTCGAGGGTGTCGCCGTCGCGGAAGGAGCGCATGTGGAGCTGGCAGGTCGTGGTGCGCTCCGGGCCGTGGGCTTCACCGTTGATGACCAGCGAGCAGGCGCCGCAGATGCCCTCGCGGCAGTCGTGGTCGAAGGCGACCGGCTCCTCGCCCCGCAGGATGAGGTCCTCGTTGAGGGTGTCGAGCATCTCCAGGAACGACATGTCGGAAGAGATACCGTCGACGATGTAGGTGGCCATGGCGCCGGGGGCGTCGGCGTTCTGCTGGCGCCAGACGCGCAGTTCGAGCTTCATGTGTAGCTCCGCTGGGTGGGGTGGACGTACTCGAAGACGAGGTCTTCCTTGTGCAATACCGGTGCGAAGCCCGTGAACTCCCAAGCGGCGGCGTAGCCGAACTCTTCGTCCCGGCGGGCGGCTTCGCCGTCGGCGGTCTGGGATTCCTCGCGGAAGTGGCCGCCGCAGGACTCCCAGCGGTGCAGGGCGTCGAGGCACATGAGCTCGGCGAGCTCGAGGTAGTCGACGATGCGATTGGCCTTCTCCAGCGACTGGTTGAACTCCTTGCCGGTGCCGGGGACCTTGATGCGCCGCCAGAACTCCTCGCGGAGCTGCGGGATCCGGGCGAGCGCCTTGCGCAGCCCCGTGTCGCTGCGGGCCATTCCGCAGAACTCCCACAGCAGTTCGCCGATCTCCCGATGGAAGGAGTCGGGCGTGCGGTCGCCGTCGACGGCGAGGAGCAGATTCAGCCGGTCCTCGGTCTCCGCGACGGCCTCGACGACCTCGGGATGCGAGGCGTCGACGGAGCCGAAGCCGCCGCGCGCGAGATAGTCGTTGATGGTGGCCGGCAGGACGAAGTACCCGTCGGCCAGGCCCTGCATCAGCGCTGAGGCGCCGAGGCGGTTGGCGCCGTGGTCGGAGAAGTTGGCCTCGCCGATGGCGAAGAGACCGGGAACGGTGGTCTGCAGGTCGTAGTCGACCCACAGTCCGCCCATCGTGTAGTGCACGGCCGGGTAGATGCGCATCGGGACCTCGTACGGGTTCTCCGCGGTGATCCGTTCGTACATCTCGAAGAGGTTGCCGTACTTCTCCTCGACCTCGGCCCGGCCCATCCGCGCGATGGCGTCGGCGAAGTCCAGGTAGACGCCCTGACCGCCGGGGCCGACGCCGCAGCCCTCGTCGCAGACGTTCTTCGCTGCGCGGGAGGCGATGTCGCGTGGCACGAGGTTGCCGAAGGAGGGGTAGATGCGCTCGAGGTAGTAGTCGCGCTCGTTCTCGGGGATCTCGTTCGGCGGCCGGGCGTCGCCGCGGGCCTTCGGCACCCAGATACGGCCGTCGTTGCGCAGCGACTCGCTCATGAGGGTCAGCTTGGACTGATGGTCGCCGGTGCGCGGGATGCAGGTGGGGTGGATCTGGGTGAAGCAGGGGTTGGCGAACCAGGCACCGCGCCGGTGGGCGCGCCAGACGGCGGTGGCGTTGGAGTTCATGGCGTTCGTCGACAGGTAGAAGACATTGCCGTAGCCGCCGGTGGCGAGCACGACCGCGTCGGCGAAGTACGTGGAGATCTCGCCCGTGATCAGGTCGCGGGCGACGATGCCGCGGGCGCGCCCGTCGACGACGATCAGGTCGAGCATCTCGGTGCGGGCGTGCATCGTGACGGTGCCGGCGGCGATCTGGCGGGAGAGTGCCTGGTAGGCGCCGAGGAGGAGCTGCTGGCCGGTCTGGCCGCGGGCGTAGAAGGTGCGGGAGACCTGGACGCCGCCGAAGGACCGGGTGTCGAGCAGTCCGCCGTACTCGCGGGCGAACGGTACGCCCTGGGCGACACACTGGTCGATGATCTCGACGGAGATCTGGGCGAGGCGGTGGACGTTGGACTCGCGGGCGCGGAAGTCGCCGCCCTTGACGGTGTCGTAGAAGAGGCGGTGCACGGAGTCGCCGTCGTTGCGGTAGTTCTTGGCGGCGTTGATCCCGCCCTGGGCGGCGATGGAGTGGGCGCGCCGTGGGGAGTCCTGGTAGCAGAACTGCTCGACGTGGTAGCCCTGTTCGGCGAGCGTGGCGCCGACCGCACCGCCGGCGAGGCCGGTGCCCACCACGATGACGGTGTGCTTGCGGCGGTTGGCGGGGTTGACCAGCTTCGCCTCGAAGCGGCGCCTGTCCCAGCGTTCCGCGATCGGCCCGTCGGGTGCCTTCGTGTCGGCGATCGGGGCGCCGATCTCGAACTCCGCGTAGTCGTGGTGCATGTCAGCTCACCCATCCGGTCATGACGGCGACGGGCACGGAGACGAAACCGGCCGTCAGCACGAGCGCCAGCCCATTGGCGGCGGCCCTGAGAATGCGCTCGCGGGTGGCACTGCCCACCCCGAGGGTCTGCGCGGCGCTCCAGAAGCCGTGGCGGATGTGCAGTCCGACGGCGAGCATCGCGACGATGTAGACGGCGTTGCCGTACCAGGTCGAGAACGTGGCGACGACGTTCTCGTACGGGTGGCCGGCCTGGGCGTTCTCGTTCACGGTGAGCGTCGTCAGGTCCAGCAGGTGCCAGACGACGAAGAGCCCGACGATGACGCCGCCCCAGCGCATGGTCCGGGTGGCGTAGCTCGAACGCGGCCGTTTGTGAACGTACTTGGCCGGGCGCGCCTTGATGTCGCGCCGGCTGAGCTGGTAGGCGGAGACCGCATGGCCGACCACCGCGAGGAGCAGTACCACGCGCACAAGCCACAGCCCCCACGAGTAGTGCAGCACGGGGGCGCCCATGGTGCGCAGCCAATGGCCGTAGGCGTTGAACTCGTCCGCCCCGAAGAAGATCTTGAGGTTGCCCATCATGTGGGCGACGAGATAGCCGAGCATGATCAGACCGCTGACTGCCATGACCGTCTTCTTGCCGACGGTGGACCGCCAGAACAGTCGCGGAACGGACACCTGCCGGTCCCTCTTGGGTTGCCGGTCCCTCTTGGATTGCCGGTCCCTCTTGGGTTGCCGGTCCCTCTTGGACGGGTGCTGGACCGTCCTGGACGGATTCCGGTCCGTCCTCGTTGCCAGAGCCATGCGATCGACGCTAGGGCGCACCCGTCCAGAGGTCCAAGACATGATCCTGCTCATCTTCATAGACTCTGCCTATGACGCTTCCTAAAATGGGCGCCATGCAGTTCCAACAGCTCCTCTACTTCGTCGCCGTGGCGGAGACGCGCCACTTCACCCGCGCCGCCGAGCGCGTCCATGTCTCCCAGCCCTCCCTCTCCCAGCAGATCCGGGCGCTGGAGAAGGAGCTGGGTGCGGATCTGTTCGGCAGGGCGCGCGGCAACATCGCCCTCACCGACGCCGGCGAGGCCCTGCTGCCGCTGGCCCGCCGCATCCTCGCCGACACCGACACTGCCCGTCGCGAGGTCCAGGAACTGGCCCAGCTGCGCCGCGGCCGGGTGCGGCTGGGCGCCACCCCGAGTCTGTGCACGGGCCTGCTGCCGGAAGTGCTGCGCGCCTTCCACGACCGGCATCCGGGGATCGAGCTGCTGATCGAGGAGTCCGGCTCCCACGATCTCGTACGGGAGCTGGCGCGCGGCTCCCTCGACCTGGCGCTGGTCGTTCTTCCGCTGCCGACACCTGCGCCCGCGCTCACCACGGTCGAACTGCTCCAGGAGGACCTCGTCGTGGTGTCCTCCCCCGGTTCGCAGCCCCCGCGCAGCCCGGTGCGGATCGCCGACCTCACGGGCCAACCGCTGGTGATGTTCCGGCACGGCTACGACCTGCGGGAGCTGACCGTGGCGGCCTGCCGCGCCGAGGGTTTCGAGCCCTCGTTCACGGTGGAGGGCGGCGAGATGGACGCCGTACTGGGCTTCGTACGGGCGGGCCTCGGCATCGCCGTCGTGCCCAGCATGGTCGCGGAGCGGGCCGGCGGCGATCTGCGGGTCACCCCGCTCGCCCGCCCCGGGCTGCGCCGCACCATCGCCCTCGCACACCGCAGCGACGTCGCCCCGCCCCGTGCCGCCCGCGAGCTGCAGCGCATGCTGCTGACCGCGCGGGCGGCACCCTGACGTCAGACCGCGTCGGCCAGGACCAGCGTGTGGATCCGGTCCGGAGCGCCGGGCCTCGCGTAGTACCAGCCCTGAGCGGTGTCGCAGCCGATCTCACGCAGTTGTTCGGCCTGTGCGCCGGTCTCCACGCCCTCCACCGTGACGGCGAGTTCCAAGCTGTGCGCCAGCGAGACGATGCCCTCGACGATCTTGAGGTCGACGGGATCGGCCGGGTGGCGCTGCATGCCCTGGGTGAAGGAGCGGTCCAGCTTGAGCACGCTCACCGGCAGCCGCCGCAGGTTGGCGAGGTTGGAGTACCCCGTGCCGAAGTCGTCGAGCGCGATGTCCACGCCCATCTCCGCCAGTTGCCGCAGCGGCTTGAGCAGGTCCTCGTCGGCGCCGATGAGTGCCGACTCAGTGACCTCCAGGCACAGCGCGCCCGGCTCGAGGCCCGACCGCTCGAGGACTTCGACGGTGTCGGTCACCAGCCCAGGATGCTGAAGCTGGGCGGGCGAGAGGTTGACGTTGATCCGCAGCGGCCCGCCGTCGGAATGCCGCTTCCTCCAGAACCGGGCCTGGCGCACGGCCTCTTCCAACACCCAGCGCCCCAGCGGCACGATGAGCCCGGTGCGCTCCGCGAGCGGTATGAACCGGTCGGGCCCGAGCACCCCGTGCTGCGGATGGCACCAGCGCACCAGCGCCTCGGCGCCGTGCACACTGCCGTCCCCGAGATGCACCAGCGGCTGGTACTCGATGAAGAACTCACCGCGCTCCAGGGCCGCGGGCAGCGCGTTGGTCAGCCCGTGCCGTGTGATGACCCGGGCGTCGGCCTCCGGGTCGGCCAGCTCGTAGCGGTTGCCGCCCGCCGACTTGGCCCGGTACATGGTGATGTCGGCGCTGCGCAGCACCTCGGCGCCGGTGCGCTCGCCGGCCGGTCCCTCGACGATGCCGATACTGCCGCGCACCGTGAACTCCCGCCCGTCCACACAGATCGGCGTGGCCAGGGCGCCGAGGATGCGCGAGGCGAGCTCGTCGACCTCGCGCTGGGTGTCGGGTCCGGTGGTCAGCGCGACGAACTCGTCGCCGCCGAGGCGGGCGACCATCTCGCCCGGCGCGGTGGCGCAGCTCTGCAGCCGGTCAGCGACCTCCACCAGCAGCCGGTCGCCGGTGGCGTGGCCGAGGCTGTCGTTGATGGCCTTGAACCCGTCGAGGTCGAGATAGCACAGCCCGAAACGGGCACCGTTCCCCGCGCCGACCGCCTTCTCCAGACGCTCGAAGAAAAGGGTGCGGTTGGGCAGGCCGGTCAGTGCGTCGTGCGTGGCCTCGTACCGCAGCCGAAGATTGAGCAGCCGGCGCTCCGTGGTGTCCTCAAACAGCGCCAGCTGGTACTGCGGTTGGCCGTCGGCGTCGCGCAGCAGGGAGACGGTCAGATTGGTCCACAGGGCGGTGCCGTCGTTGCGGTAGAAGGGCTTCTCGACACGGTAGTGCTCGCGCTCCCCGTTCACCAGCTCCCGGTAGAGCTCCCACACGTGCGGCCGGTCCTCGGGGTGCGCCCAGTCGGTGACCTTGCGGCCGCGGACGTGGTTCTCGAGTCCGCCGAACATCTGGGTCAGGGTGTCGTTGACCTCGAGCACGTTGCCCTCGAGATCGGCGATCCCGATGCCGATCGCGGCGCCCTCGAAGACCGCCCGGAAGCGAGCCTCCGTGGCGTGCATGGCCTGCAGCGCCTCACTGCGTGCCAGCAGCGACGAGCGGGCGATCGACTCCTGCTCGGCCAGCGTGCGCTCCCGCAGCGCCTGGGCGAAGCCCGCGGCGAGTGCGTGCTGCAGCCGTGCGCAGCGTGCCCGGTGCTCCTCAGTGGTCTCCTCCGGGTCGCCGCAGTACAGCACCAGATACGCGTCGACGACTCCGAGCGTGCGGCTGAGCGCGTCCGGGTCGGTGCAGTGCGCGCGGACCAGTGCGGCCCCCACACCGTGGGCGGGCTGGGTGGTGAACGGGCGCGCGTGCAGCGCCTCGCTCAACTCGCGCGCCAGAGGCAGCAGATGCTGTTCGAACTCGGGGCGGGTCATCGACGTGGCCGTGGCCGGGAAGATGGCCCGGCTCCAGATCGTCGCGAACCGCCTGATCCGGTCGTCCAGGGCGTTCTGGTCGCCCGTGGCCGCGGCCGCCTGTGACGTCTGCTTCACGCCTTGCGCCCCACCCCGGCGAAGCCGGAGAAGGCGAAGGGGTCCTCCTGGTCGACGGGCCCGTCGGGCCGCCAGCGCGGCATGGACACCAGGCCCGGTTCGACCATCGTGAACCCGTCGAAGAACGTTGCGATCTCCTCGCGCGAGCGCATCACCAGCGGGGTGCGGATGTCGCGGTAGACCTCGACCGCCCCGCCCGCCCGTTCGGCCGGCACCGGGATGCCCTCGTAGGAGGCGTGGGTGAGGAGGATCAGGCTGCCGGGGGCCAGCGCGTCGCGCAGTTCGGCCACCGCCGCCCGGGGGTCGTCCTCGTCCTCGAGGAAGTGCAGTACGGCGACGAGGAGCAGCGCCACGGGCCGTTCCAGGTCGAGCAGCGCGGCCTCGGGGCTCTCGAATATCTGGCGCGGCTTGCGCAGATCGGCGGCGACGACGCCCGACTGCTCGTCGCCTTCGAGTACGGCGCGGCTGTGGGCGACCGCCACGGGGTCGTGGTCGACGTAGAGCGACCGGGCCTCGGGAGCGGCCTTGCGGGCGACTTCGTGGACATTCCCGAACGTCGGAATGCCCGAGCCGATGTCGAGGAACTGAGTGACGCCCTCCGCCACCGCGTAATTGACCGCCCGGCGCATGAAGGCACGGTTCGCCTGCATGATCTTGGGGAGTCCCGGCAGGAACTCCATGGCCTTGCGCGCGGCCTCCCTGTCGACCTCGAAATTGTGCGAACCGCCCAGGTAGAAGTCGTAGATGCGGGACACACTTGGCACCGATATGTCGATGCCTTGCGGGGCCCAGGCCGGACGCTCCATCGATGTCTCCAACTAGTCGCCACGGGGGAGTTCGGCCATGGCCATGGCCGGCGTTCGAGCCGAGGCTACTGATCGCCCGCCAAGAGGGCGACCCCAAACGGAAATTCGCGGTCCGTTCTTGGTCACACGTGGTCGTCACGAGCCGCCGTCATCCGCCTGCGTCACGCCCTCCCGGCATACCCCCGCCGCACATGCGTCGGGCCCGCCGTCACGCGCAGTGGCGTGAGGCGGGCCGACGCCTGCCGGAGGCGCAGCGTGGGGACTACTTGGGCGCTCCGACCGGCTTGCCCTCCGGCGAGACGACGTACCAGGTGCCGCCGACGCCCTGGCCGTTGGTGTCACCCGGCTTGGCGTCGCCCGCGAAGGTGTAGATCGGCCAGCAGTCGATGGTCTGCTGCTCGATCCCGTCGGGCCGGTCGAAGGTGACGAAGCCCTTCTTGAGGATTCCGACGGTGTCGTTCTTGTCGACGGGCTCCACGACCGGCCACTTCTTGAGGCAGTCTCCTGTGCAGGCCGTCTTCATCGGCCAGGCGGAGTCCTTCATGAAGCGATAGACGGTCATGCCGTTCTTGTCGACCACGATCTCACCGAGCTTGGGGTCCTTGCGCACCGACAGACCGGCCAGATCGGCGGGCTCCGCGCCCTCGTCGCCGCCCGCTTCCTCGCCGGCCTCCCCGGCCGCGCCGGGCGCGGCCTTCTTGCCGTCGGGGGCCGCTGCGTACCAAGTCCCGCCGACACCCTGGCCCTTGACGTCGCCCGCCTTCGTGTCCTTGGCGTAGCGGTACATCGGCCAGCCGTCGATGGTGAGCTGCTTCGTGCCGTCCGCCCTCGTGACCTCGCCGATCAGTGACGGGTCAACGCCGGGGGCGGCATTGGCTCCGCCCGCGGCCACGATGGGCCACGCCTTGGCGCAGTCACCTTCGCAATTCGACTTCGGCGGCTTGGCGGTGTCCTTGTCGAAGCGGTAGAGGGTGAGCCCTTCGCTGTCGGCGAGGACCTCGCCGAGGTCTTTGCTCTCCCAGACCGCGAGCTGCCCCGCGGGCTTGGCGGCCGCCGCCTCGCCGCCCGCTTCGGAGCCGTAACCGGCGTCCGAGCCGTAACCGTTGCCGGGCTGTGCGGGGTTGGCGGCGCCGACCGCCTGGCCGTTGGGGGTTTCGGTGCCGTTTTCCTGACCGCACGCCGTCGTCAGCGCGAGTACGGCCGCCGCAGTCACCGCGAGCGAGGCGTTCCGCCAGGTGTTCATGTCCACTCCCGTAGTTCATCCAACTGGTTCCGGCGCCTGGGAGCGCCGTTCATGGCCCTAGGTACGGACGGGAGGGCGACGGGTGTTCAACGTGTTTGAAAAAATCTTCGGCGTCGCGACCGCTAAGGGTCGAAATCCTGCTTCCCCCGGATGAACTCACCCGGAGGAGCGGCCGCAGAATTGGCCGGATCTCAACTGCCCCATGGAGCACTCCAGTCAATGGACGTACCGGAACCGTTCCAGAGCGCCGAGCACCCGCTCGCGCATCGTGGCGCTTCCCTTGTGCCCGGAGTCGTCCACGACCACCAGTTCCGCGTCGGTCCAGATGCGGCTGAGTTCCCACGCGGTCTCGAGCGGTGAACTGAGGTCGAGACGGCCATGGAAGAGCACTCCCGGAATTCCCTTCAGCCGCCCCGCATCGCGCAGCAGTGCCCCCTCCTCCAGCCATGCCCCGTGCGCGAAGTAGTGCGCGGTGATCCGCACCAGGGCGAGCCGCGCGTCCGAGGGCCTGCCGCTGTAGGGGTCCGGCCCGCCGTTCGGCTCCAGGGACAGTACGGCGTCCTCCCAGCGGCACCACTCGTCGGCCGCATTCTCGCGTACCGCCCGGTCGGGGCTTTCCATGCGGCGCGCGTAGGCGGCGACAAGGTCGCCGGCACTCCCCGCCTCCGGTACGCCGGCGCGGAAACGGTCCCACTGCTCCGGAAAGAAGCGGCCCACTCCCCGGTAGAGCCAGTCGATCTCCCGTCGCCGTGTAGTGGTCACGCCGTTGACGACTGTCTCCGAGACCCGCTGCGGATGGCGTTCCGCGTACGCCAGCAGCAGCGTGGACCCCCACGAGCCACCGTAGAGGAGCCAGCACTCGATCCCGAGGTGCTCGCGCAGCCGCTCCATGTCGGCGAGCAGATGTTCCGTGGTGTTGACGCTCATGTCGGCGGCCGGGTCGGCCGCGTGTGGG
The DNA here is from genome assembly GCF_044763255.1 of Streptomyces sp. NPDC096176. Classification (NCBI taxonomy): domain Bacteria; kingdom Bacillati; phylum Actinomycetota; class Actinomycetes; order Kitasatosporales; family Streptomycetaceae; genus Streptomyces; species Streptomyces sp. NPDC096176. Next base: position 375,916 of record NZ_JBIWFV010000007.1, read on the forward strand.
GTGCTCCGTCCGCAGCCACGCTGGTCGAACAGCACGACCCGGTAGGCATCCGGGTCGAAGTACCGGCGCATACGGGGGCTGCAGCCGGAACCGGGCCCGCCGTGGACGACGAGCGCGGGCTTGCCCTCCGGGTTGCCGCAGACCTCCCAGTGGACGAGGTTTCCGTCGCCCACGTCGAGCTTCCCCTGCTCGTGCGGCTCGATCGGCGGGTACAGCTCTGCCATGGCGATGTCCTTTGGGGGGTCCGATCTGCCACGCCGGCTCTCCGGGCAGATACAACAGTGCTGTTACATTACGCGTATGCCTTCCACGAGCACCGACCCCGGCCCCCACACCGCCGGCCCAGGCCCCGAATTGCTCGGCACCCGCCTGCGCCTCCTGCTCTCACTCCTCGAGGCGGATGTCGCGACCGTCCACGACGGACTCGGCCTCGAAGGAATGCGCCCCCGCTACGTACCGGTTCTGCGAACCCTGGCAGCCGAAGGCCCGAGCTCCATCCAGGACCTGGCAGGGGCGACCGGCGTGACCCATTCGGCGGCAAGCCAGACGGTCGCCCAGCTCGTCCAGGAAGGACTCGCCACCGTCGGTCCCGGCAGCGACGGACGCAGGCGCATCGCGTCCCTCACCGCGAAGGCCGAGGCACTGCTTCCCGCGCTGGACGCCGAGTGGCAGGCGACCGCGGCGGCGGCCACCGCCCTCGAGGCGGAGCTCGCGTACCCGCTGAGCGAACTGGTCGGCGAGGCTCTCGCAGCCCTGCAGCAACGTTCGATGCTCCAGCGGATCTCCGACGCGGCGCCCGATCTCATCCGCCGCCGCACCTGATGTAACACCCTTGCGGCAGGTTCACCTGGCTGGATCAGAAAGATGACCCGTTTGCCCTACAGCAATCGCGGGTGACCGGAGCCGCTCTTAGCGTTTCGGTGATCGAGGTGCATTTTCCGACCCCAGCGGAAATCGTTCCGCGACTGCTCCTCGGGACCGGAGGACGACCATGCGCGCGATACGTGCCGCATCCGCCGCTCTGCTCGGAGCGGCCGCACTCGCACTGACGGCCCCATCGGCCTCGGCCGTGAACAACACACCGTACGACTTCGACGTCACGCCCTCTACCGTCGCCGCGGGCGGGCGCATCACTCTGACCGCGGGCGGCTGCCCCAGCAGTACCACGGTCACCTCCGGTGTCTTCGACACCGTCACCATCCCCCGCAACGGCTCGGCCACAGCCACCGTCGACTGGGACGCCAGTCCGGGCGCCGTGTACTCGGTGCAGTTCAACTGCATCGGCCGGGTCGGGACCATCGACCTCACCATCGCCGGCGGGACCGCAGCCCCCTCCGCCCGATCGACCACGACCACCCCGCCTCAGGGTGTTCGCGGCGGTGTGGGCGGCAGCTTCAAGCAGCTGAACGCGGCAGAGATCGCCGCCGGTGGCGCTCTCGTCGCGGCAGCCGCCACCGCGACCGTGGTCGTCATCCGCAGGCGGTCGTCCAACCGCCAGCACTGATGGGCGCGCAGGCCCTGCTGCCCCACCCGTCGACGGCGCCACCCGCTCCGCACCCCGCACCGACCGCCCGTCGCCCCGAGTCCTGACGAGGATTCGGGGCGACGGGCGTTTGCGGCCGTTCGGGTGACCGGCCGGTCGGGAGGTTCGGCCGGTCAGGCCTCCTCTCCGATCGTGCGACGGCGGCGCACGATGAACAGGCTGCCGCCGACGGCCGCCGTGGCGACCAGACCCGCACCGATCGCCATCTCGGCCTTGGTCGGACCGATGGAGCCACCGAGACCACCCTCCGCTCCGCGACCACGGAGCACCCTGAACGAGGCCCTGGCGGTCTGCGAACTGTCGTGGCACCTGACGGTCAGGCTGTAGTTGCCGGGAGTCGCGTTGTTCCGCACGCGGGCCGTGGCAACCGACTCGTCGGAGCCCCTGAAAGCGCCGTCCCCGCCGAAGCCGCCGTTCCCGCGGTCGCGGTCATTGCCCCGGTCGCGGTCATTGCCCCTGTCGCGGTCATTGCCCCTGTCGCGGTCGTTGCCGCCTCGGTCACCACCATTTCCGCCCCGGTCGCCGTTGTCGCCGCGGTTGTCACCTCGGTTGTCACCTCGGTTGTCGCCGTGGTTGTCGCCCCGGTCGCCACCGTTGCCGCCACCACCGTTGTTGTCACCCCGGTCACCGCCAACCCCGCCATTGCCTCCATTGCCGCCGCCGTTGTTGTCGCCGCGGTCGCCTCCATTGCCGCCGCCGTTGTTGTCACCCCGGTCACCGCCAACCCCGCCATTGCCGCCATTGCCGCCGCCGTTGTTGTCGCCGCGGTCGCCTCCGTTGCCGCCGCCGTTGTTGTCGCCGCGGTCGCCTCCGTTGCCGCCGCCGTTGTTGTCACCGCGGTCACCGCCAACACCACCGTTGCTGTCACCCCGGTCACCGCCAACACCACCATTGCCCCCACCGTTACTGTCGCCCCTGTCACCCCCGTTGCCCCCGCCGTCACCACCGTTGCCCCCGCGGCCGCCACCATCACTGCCGTTGCCGCCAGAACCACCGTCGTCGGCCCGGACACCGCCGGGACCGTAGAAGCCCCGGTCGCCGATGGGGGAGAGCGACGCGTCCGGGAAAGCGTTGGAACTGACGATGCCGCCGCGGCGGCATCCGTCGACGTGGATGGTCAGGATGCCGCCCTGAAATACGGAAGACGGGCTGACTCGGACGTTCCGGGGGCCGCTGCTGCCGCCGGCGACCGCCATGGGAGCGCATAGTCCGACGGCCGCGCAGGCGGTCACCGTCGCTGCGAGAGCGCGTGAGGCACGCATCGTTGAACCTCCAGAAGGAAGACGCCCCAAAGCGGCGCTCCGGGATATTCGACGAGTACGTCTTCCATGACGAACCATCACTGGGTGACGCGTTCGACGCATTTCGGGCTTGGTCCACCCCGGTGAGGCGACACGCCGACCGGGCAGCTCATTGCTGACGGAGTCGCAGGTCACAGACCATCAGAGTTTTTATCAGCCGAAATGCTCGGATGGGCCAGCACCCGCCACCCCTGCCACCCGTTCGCGCTTCCCCCCTCGCAGGACTTGCGCACCGCGCATAGCGTGCCCACAAATGCGCGAAGGGAGAACCATGGGCCAGGACAGGTACGGCTCTCAGACGCGGAGACGCTCGCCCTGGGGGGTACTGGCTCTTGTCATGCTCACCGGGCTTGCCATGGTGAGGAACGGTGTGGATGTGGGCCTCGGTCCGCCGCAGCCGGCTGCCGCCGCATCCCACGGGAGGGTGGGCGAGACGTTCCTTCCCGTACCGCTGGAGCCGCTGCCCTACGCCCCGGCGGCGCGGGTGCGCATCCCGTCCCTCAAGGTGGACGCCCCGATGGTGAACGTGGGACTGGACCCGGAGGGCTGGGTGGAGGCGCCGCCGCCGCACGACCCCAACCTCGCGGGCTGGTACCAGAACGGGGTGTCCCCGGGTCAGCGCGGCACCGCCGTCATCGTGGGGCACGTCGACAACCAGGCCGGCCCCGCCGTCTTCTACGGCCTCGGTTCCGTCAAGACGGGCCACCTCATCGACGTGCCCCGCTTCGACGGCCGCGTCGCCGTCTTCGAGGTGTACGGGGTCGAGGTCTTCGCCAAGAACGACTTCCCCGGGGTACGGGTGTACGCCGACACCGGCCAGCCGGAGCTGCGCGTGATCACGTGCGGCGGTGGCTACTCCAAGGCGGGCGGGTACGACGGCAACGTGGTCGTCTTCGCCCGCATGGTCAAGGTCGTCTGAGCGACGGTCAACGGCGGGGCACGGTGATCTGGTAGCCCTTGTCGAGCAGCTTCGGCAGGTATCTTCGCAGCGCCGCGACGCTCTGCGACCGGTTGCCGCCCGCGTCGTGCGACAGGACGATCACTCCCGGTGCCGCACCTTTGAGCACCCGCCGGACGATGGTGCCGGTGCCGGGAGTCGTCCAGTCGAGAGTGTCGACGGTCCATCCGAGCGGCTCCATGCCGAGCCGGGCGCCGATCTCGAACGAGCGCCGGTTCCAGGCACCGTAAGGGGCGCGGTACCACAGCGGCGGTTCGCCCACCGCCTCCCCGATCACCTCGCTCGTACGGCCCAATTCGTCGTTGATCCCGGACAGCGACAGCTTGGGGATCAGCGGGTGGGACCACGTGTGGTTGCCCACCACATGGCCGTCCCCCGCCATCTCCCGCAGCAGATCGCGGTGGGCGGTGGCCATCTCGCCGCAGACGAAGAACATGGCCCGCACGTCGTGCTTGCGCAGGATGCCGAGGACGTCCGGTGTGTAGCGGGGGTCCGGCCCGTCGTCGAAGGTGAGGACCATGGTGCGGCCCCTGGCGGGGACCTCGAGGATGGGCTGCTTGCGCACCGGCGGTGTGGCGCGTTGCCGTGCGGGCGGCGCGTACGCCGTCATGGGCCGCAGCCGGTAGGAAGCGGCCTGCGGCGGGCGGGCGGCTGACTGCGGGCCCGCGGCCGGCGCGGGGGCGGCAGGGGCACGTCCGGGGGTCTCGGCACGTTCGCCGACGAGCATGCCTCCGAAAGCGGCGGCGCCGAGGCAGGCGGCGATGCGGAACACCGAGCGGCGGCCGGGAAGCAGCTGATCCTCTTTCATGGCCAACTGCTCGCACGACCGCTGCGGGCACAGTCTCATCAACACCGGTTCCGCGGAGGAAAACACCCGATGGGAGCAGTGCCGGGGCGGGCGGCGCGACTCGTTGCGGTGCGGGGCCGCCGGCCGGCGGGCGGCGGGCGGCGGGCGGCGGGCGGCGGGCGGCGGGCGGCGGGCGGGCAGCATTGAGCGGATAGCCTTTTCGTGTGACAGAACACTCGCCGCACCGGTTCGAACGGGGCACGGACGGCCCGAAGGTGATCGTCGTCGGCGTGGACGGCTCCGACTCGTCCCTGCGGGCCGCGGCATACGCGAGCGGTCTCGCCGGCGGCAGAACGCCCTGCTCGCGATCGTCTATGTGCAGCCGGTGATGCCCGCAGGCGCTGCCCTCGGTGTGCCGGTCGCCGACACGACGGGAGAGATCGCCGAGGAACTGGTCGCGGAGATCCGGGCGGCGGCCGAGCGGGTCAGGGGCATTTGGGACGTGCGCTGGGAGTTCCACACCTTCCGCGGCGACCCCTACTCCGGGCTGGTCACCGCGGCCGACGAACTCAAGGCGGACGCCGTGGTGGTGGGTGCCTCCGAGTCGGCCGGGCATCGGATCGTCGGATCGGTCGCGGTCCGGCTGGTGAAGGGCGGGCGGTGGCCGGTGACCGTCGTCCCGTGATCGGTGGCCGGCGCTCTCAGCGCCCCATGGTCAGGCCGTCCTCTGCCGCGCCGCGGCTGAGGACGGTGTCGCTGATCGCCGTGCGGGCGGTGACGTAGTCGTCGCGCGCGCCCTCGCGGCGGATCGCGTCCGGCAGGTTGACGACGCGGCCCGCGACCGTGTCCATCCACTGCGGGATGTACTCGGCCTTCGTGACCTCCCAGCGGCCGTTGATCGTGGCGGGTGGGGCGAAGGTGAAGCGGGCGATGGAGCTCTCGTTGCCGCGCGGGTCCTGTTCGCCGAGGTGGTTGATCATGGCGCCGGCGATCTGGTCGCCCATACCGTAGACGATCCACGTGCCGTTGACCTTCTCGTACGCCTGCGGAACGTGGGCGTGGGTGCCGAGGATCAGGTCGATGTCGGGGCGTCCGGCGGTGGTGGAGGCGGTGAGCGACCGGCCGAGGTCCAGCTGCTGCTGGTCGGGGGCGGTCTGCCACTCGGTGCCCCAGTGGAGGCTGACGACGACCACATCGGCCCCGGCGCTCCGCGCGGCGCGGGCGTCGTCGATGATCTGCCGCTCGTCGATGAGATTCACGGTCCAGGGCGGGTCCGCGGGCACCCGGTAGCCGTTGATGCCGTAGGTGTAGGCGAGTTGGGCCACCCTGGCGCCTTGGGCGGTGAGCCAGGCGGGCCGCTCGGCCTCCTCGGGGGTGCGGGCGGAACCGACGTGCTTGACGCCGGCGCGGTCCAGGGCGTCCAAGGTGCGCCACACCCCCGCGTTTCCGTCGTCGAGGGTGTGGTTGGAGGCGGTGGAGCAGGAGTCGTAGCCGACCGAGGCGAGCGCTTCGGCGATCTCGGGCGGCGACTTGAAGAGGGGGAAGCCGGTGTACTCGCCGTTCGCTCCGTAGACGGTCTCCATGTGGCAGACGGCGATGTCCGCGCTGGAGACGACGGGGCCGACGGCGGCGAGCATGGGGCGGAAGTCGTAGCCGTGGCCGCGTCCGGCCTCGGCAGCCTGGTTGATGACCGAGCTGTGCGGGATCACGTCCCCGCTGGCCACGAGCGTGAAGCCGCGCGGGGCGGATGCGGCGCCTGCGGCGGGGGGCGCGATGCCGCTGGAGCCCTTCCCGTGTGCGGCGCGGTGGTCCGGGTCCTGCAGTCCGGCGCAGCCCGCCGCTCCTGCGAGCAGCACAGCACAGACAGCCACCGTGGTCCGTGGCGCGCGTCGCGTGTGCGTCATCGTCGACGCACCTCCCATTTGCGTGATTAACGGCATGTCTATCGAATCCATAGGTGCGGGCTCCGCCGAGTCAAGCGACCGAGCCGGTGCGGTCACCGCAACGGACCTGTGCATTCCGATCGGGCCGGCCGGGCCGGTTGACCGTTCACCGCACCACTCGCCGCTCGGTGCGACCGTTCGTCGACGACAGCGGTACGCCGTCTGTCGCCGCGCGCCGGGATGCGTTCGTATACGCCACGTGGCAGCAGGCCTCTGCGGAGAAGGGTGTGGGCAATGGCGACGGCGACCGCGACCGCGACGACCGACGAGCGGACCTTGGCGGATCTGCAGCGCGAACACGGGCCCGCGCTGCTGAGCTTTCTGCTCGGGCTGACATACGGGGACCAGCAGCGCGCCGAGGACCTGGTGCAGGAGACGCTGGTGCGGGCCTGGCAGCACCCGGAGGCCTTCGACGCCCCCTACGAGTCCATGCGCCCCTGGCTCTTCACCGTGGGGCGCAGACTCGCGATCGACGCCCGGCGCTCGCGCCTGGCCCGCCCCACGGAGATCGGCGACGGCGTGCTCGCCACCACGCCCGACCCCGCGGATGTCACGGAGAGCGCGGTCGCCGCGCTCGATGTGCGCGCGGCAGTGGGGTCACTGAGTCCCGAGCATCGCGCCGTACTCGTCCAGATCTACTTCCACGGTCTGAGCGTGAACGAGGCCGCCCAGGCCCTCGGCATTCCGCCGGGCACCGTCAAGTCGCGCTCGCACTACGCGCTGCGCGCCCTCGCCCGCTGCCTGCCGGGCTACAGCCGGCGCACCGCCACCTCCGCCCCGGGCACACCGGTGATGAGCGCCTCCCCCAGGGGTCACGACCACCGGGCGACCGTATGCGAAACGTCACGCGCCAGTTGAGCAAAGACGCGCCGCCGGCCGTGTTTGTCGGTGGAGGCTCGTGGTCGAGACGCAGGCGTACGGGAGAGGGTGGAGGAGAGTGCAGCCCGAGAGTACGAACGGAACCAGCGGAGGCGGGCTCGCGGTCCCCATGGCATGGCTCTGCGCGGAGTACACGGCCGACGAGATGATGCGCAACGGCGCCCTGGTCGACAGCGGCTCGCTCGAATTCCGGGCCGGCCGGCAGACTCTCGCGCTCACCATCCATCTGTGCGACGGAACGGACCCCCACGCCGGCATCCGCACCGCTGCGCGCATCGACCACTGGCTGACGGTGACGTCGTACGGGCATCCGTGGCCGCAGTGGGTGCAGCGACAACTCGCCGCCAGGGCGGAGCGGGTGCGGCAGGGCGGCGAGGATCCCGACCTGACGCTCGCCTCTGAGGCATGGCGTCGGCTACGGGACACCCACCTGCTCGCCACCGACCTGGGCGATCTCGAACCGTGGCACCCGGCCCACGTCCCGGAACCGGCCGTCGACGAAGCCGCCCAGGTGTGGACACCCGCGTGGGAGCTGGGGCTGCCGCTCGGCCACCTGGCCACCCACCTGTGGTGAACGCCGGGCACCTCAGGTGCGCGGTCCCGCCGACGAATGGACTCCCGCCCGGTACTTGGGGACACGGACGGTTATCTTCATACCCGCGCCGACGGCCGTCTCGATGACCAGCCCGTAGTCGTCCCCGTACACCTGTCGCAGTCGCTCGTCGACGTTGCTCAGCCCGATGCCCGACGAAGTGCTGCGCTCCCCCGCGAGGATGCCGCGCAGGACGTCCGGGTCCATCCCCACACCGTCGTCCTCGATGGTCACCATCGCCTCCGCGCCCGCGTCCTGGGCGGCGATCGTGACACGGCACTCGTTCCTCGAGTCCTCGAGCCCGTGCTTGACGGCGTTCTCGACGAGAGGCTGGAGGCACAGGAACGGCAGGGCCACCGGCAGGACCTCGGGGGCGACCTGGAGCGTGACTTTCAGTCGGTCGCCGAAACGGGCCCCGGCGAGCGCCAGATACTGCTCGATGGAGCGCAGTTCGTCGGCGAGCTGGGTGAACTCGCCGTGCCGCCGGAAGGAGTAGCGCGTGAAGTCGGCGAACTCGAGAAGGAGTTCACGGGCGTGCTCGGGGTCGGTGCGCACGAACGACGCGATCGCGGCGAGCGAGTTGAAGATGAAGTGCGGGGAGATCTGCGCACGCAGGGCCCGGATCTCAGCCTCGATCAGGGCGGTGCGGGACCGGTCGAGCTCGGCCAGTTCCAGCTGTACGGAGACCCAGCGGGCCACCTCGGTGGCGGCCCGCACGAGGACTGCCGACTCCCGTGACCCGTAGGCGACCAGGGCCCCCAGCACACCTTCCTCGCCGGTCAGGGGAGCGATGACGACCCAGCGCAGCGGGCAGTCCAGGTCGTCGCACTCGGAATGGACGCTCTGACTGCGCCCGGAGTCGAGCATCTCGGCAACGAGCGCCATCACCTGCTGCCGGTGGCGCTCCGCGCCGGGGCCGTCCCAGGCGAGCACCGCTTCGCGGTCGGTGAGGCAGAGCGCCTCCGTGCCGAGCAGGGAACGCAGCCGGCGGGCGGCCTTGCGGGCCGTGTCCTGCGTGAGGCCCGCGCGCAGTGGCGGAGCGGCGAGAGAGGCGGTGTGCAGCGTGTGGAAGGTGGCGCGTTCCACAGGCGTGCCGAGATCCAGGTCGGGTCGTGCGCCACGGCCGGCCGTCATCCGGCCGAGCACCATGCCGACGGCCAGCAGGACGACCCCCGCCGCGGCCAGCGCGGCCACTCCGGTGCCGGTCATCGCGGTACTCCATCGCCGGTCGTCGCGGCGCCGCTCGGCCGGTCGTCGTGGTGGCCCGTCATCGCGGTGCTCCTTCGTGCTGCGGCCGGCCGACGAGGTCCTCCGGCAGATGCAGCCGGGCCAGGGTGGCTGCCGCGCCGGCGGGTATGTGGCGCGGGGTGGCCAGGGACGCGGCCACCATGGTCAGGAATCCGAGCGGCACCGACCAGACCGCGGGCCAGGCCATCAGCGTGTGCGCCCAGCCCACCGGCGCGAGCCCGGTGCGCGTCGCCATCACCGCGGTCAGTGCCGCGCCGCCGCCGACGACGAGGCCGGCGGCCGCCCCGGGCGGGGTGAGCCCGCGCCACCAGATGCCGAGAATCAGCAGCGGACAGAACGACGAGGCGGAGACGGCGAAGGCCAGTCCGACCGCGTCGGCGACCGGCACATTGGTCGCCACCGCGCTCAGCGCGAGCGGCGCGGCCATGGCGAACAGGGTCGCCAGTCGGAAGTGCCGTACGCCGCGCGAGGGCAGCACGTCCTGGGTGATCACGCCGGCCACCGACATGGTGAGCCCGGAAGCGGTGGACAGGAAAGCGGCGAACGCGCCCCCGGCGAGGAGCGCGCCGAGCAGTTCGCCGGCGAGCCCGCCGACGATCCGTTCCGGCAGTATCAGGACGGCGGCGTCGGCGGCGCCGGTCAGGGCGAGTTCGGGGGCGTAGATCCGTCCGAGCGCGCCGTAGACCGGCGGGAGCAGGTAGAACGCGCCGATCAGGCCGAGCACCACCAGGGTGGTACGGCGGGCGGCTCGCCCGTTCGGGCTGGTGTAGAAGCGGACGGCGACATGCGGAAGTCCCATGGTGCCGAGGAACGTGGCGAGGATCAGACCGTACGTCGCGTACAGCTGATGGCCGTCCCGGCCGCCCGACAGCGGCTGCGACCAGCTGAGCGGATCGGTGCCCGCCGTTGTCCGCTGCGGCACTTCGGCGCCCTCGGGGAAGCGCAGGGTCGTGCCGGCCTCGATGCGGTGGGTGCCTTCGTCGAGCGCGACGGGCCGCTCATGGTGGCGGATGCCGTCGACCGAGCCGGAGACGGTGAGCGTCAGCGGAGCGTCGAGGTCCACGCGGACGGTGTCGTCGACGCGGACCTCCGTGTGCTTCTGGAAGACGGCGGGCGCGTCGAAACGGGCGCGCGGGGCGTCGTCGCCGAGCCAGGCCGCGACGAGGAACAGTGCCGGTACGAGCAGGGCGGTGAGCTTCAGCCAGTACTGGAAGGCCTGGACGAAGGTGATGCTGCGCATACCGCCGGCGGCGACCGCCCCCGTGACGACGACGGCCACGACGACGCTGCCGACCCAGTCCGGGGCGCCCGTGAGGATCTGCAGCGTCAGACCCGCGCCCTGCAGTTGCGGCAGCAGGTACAGCCAGCCGATGCCGACCACGAACAAGCTCGCGAGCCTGCGCACCCGCGCCGACTCCAGCCTGGCCTCCGCGAAGTCGGACAGGGTGTACGCCCCGGAGCGCCGGAGCGGAGCGGCGACCAGCACCAGCAGGACGAGGTAGCCGGCGGTGTAGCCGACCGGATACCAGAGCATGTCCGGACCCTGCAGGAGCACCAGTCCCGCGATGCCCAGGAACGACGCGGCGGACAGGTACTCGCCGCTGATGGCCGCGGCGTTGAGACCTGGTTTGACCGTGCGGGAGGCGACGTAGAAGTCGGAGGTCGTGCGGGATATGCGCAGGCCGAGCGCGCCGACGAGCACGGTGGCGAGCACCACCACGGTGACAGCCGTCACCGCGTAGGTCTGGTTCACGTGGCGTCTCCCGGCGGCACCCTCAGCGTCCTTCGACGAGCCTGGTGAAGTCGCGCTCGTTCCGTTCGGCCCGGCGCACGTACCAGCGGGCGGTCAGCCACATCACCGGGTAGACGGCGATACCGAGAGCGGCCCAGACGAACGGTTCGGGCGAGCCGGGTGAGCCGCCGAGCGCGGCCGGGACCGCGAAGAGCAGCGGCAGCGAACCGACGAGCAGGGCGAGCGTGCCGAGTGCGTAGAGGGCGGCCCGCAGCTGGCTGCGCATCAGAGAGCGGACATAGGTGGTGCCGAGCGTGGTCTGCTCGCTGATCTCCGAGCGGGCCGGGGCATGACCGGGCGGGCGCCGGGTGCCGCGCGGCACTCCGGTGACCACCTCGCGGCGTGGGGCTTGATCTGCAGACATCGTCGTCCGCTCCAGCGTCTCTCGGCGAACTCGGGGAGGTGGTGGAGTCTACGCAGGAGCGATTACCGACGGTAGAGACGAGGGGCACCGGGCGGCCGCGGTCTCCCGGGCGCGGTCAGCGGCCCGTGTACCGGGCGCAGTCGCTCAGCGCGATCTCCAGCTCGACGTACGACTCCTCCGCCCTGCGGAACGCGACTTCCAGGGCGGCCTCACCCCGCGGTCCCACCAGACCCCTGGCCGACTCCTGGATCTCGTAGATCACGTCCGCCCAACGGCCTGCGGCACTTCTGGCCGTTGCGAGGATCGCCTCGAGGTCACGGGCGTCGGCCGGGCGGGTCGCCGGAAGGCTGCGCAGCTCGTCCAACAGTGCTTCGATGTCGTGCATCAGGCCCCTTCTCCCGGCACGATCCAGGTTAGGACCGAGCCCGGCCCCCCGGCGCCGGGTCGGCTGCCGCCTCGCCCAGCGGCACGGCCGCGTCGCCGCGCGGCCCCGGCCGGGCGACGAGCGGTCGTCCGCGACCGACGAACGGTCGGTCAGCCCCTGGCGTGGTTCATCAGCAGGTCGCGCAGCTGACGGGCGTGGCGTCGGCTGACGGCGAGTTCCGCGTCGCCCACCCGCACGGTCGTCGCGCCTGCGTCCAGCCGGAGTTCGTCGATGCGTCCCAGCGCCACCAGATGACTGCGGTGGATCCTCACGAACCCCCGGGAGGCCCAGCGCTCCTCCAGAGTGGACAGCGGTATCCGGACCAGGTGGCTCCCCTCGGCCGTGTGGAGCCGTGCGTAGTCGCCCTGCGCCTCGACATAGGTGATGTCGTCCACCGGTACGAACCGCGTGACGCCGCCCAGTTCCACGGGTATCTGCTCCGCTCCCCCGCCTGCAGCGGCCGCAGGCGGGGCGCCGGGCACCTGCGGCGGGGGGTCGGCGCGCTGTGGTTCGCGCGCGGGGACGACGAGGTCGCTCACTCTGCGCACGGCTTCCGCGAGCCGCTCCCCGCGTACGGGCTTGAGCACGTAGTCGACGGCCTTGAGGTCGAACGCCTGCACCGCGAAGCCCTCGTGCGCCGTGACGAAGACGATCAGCGGCGGCCTGGCGAAGCCGGCGAGGAGCCTCGCGACATCGAGCCCCGTGAGCCCTGCCATGTGGATGTCGAGGAAGACGACGTCGATGGCGTCCTCGCTGTCGGGCCCCGCCTCCAGGGCGCGGCCGATGCGGCGCAGTGCCTCCGTGGCGTCCGTCGCTCCCTCGGCGCTACGGATCCGTGCGTCGGCACGCAGGAGGTAGAGCAGTTCTTCGAGCGCCGGTTTCTCGTCGTCGACAGCCAGTACGCGCAGCATGCAGCGGAGTTTAGGGCCTCTCACGGCGGTGCGACCCGCCCTCGTGCGGGCGTCCGGCTTTGCGATTGCGCTCGGGTCGCCGGCGGGTTGAGCAGAGCGCCTTCCTGCTGCGTACTCCAGGGTGACCGCCCGTAACACCTGAGGAAACGAGGACCGCCCATGAGCCGGCAGCAGCCGCATCAGGATGTGGCCGCCTATGCGCTGGGCATCCTGGAACCCGCCGACGCCTTCAGGTTCGAGGAGCATCTCGCCGGCTGTGTGCCGTGCACTGTGGGTCTCTCCGAGTTCACCGGCTTGGCGACCGCGCTGTCCGAGCTCGCCGGCCCCGTCCGTCTCGATGCCCGCCCCGGCCCGAAGCTGCTCGAACGCCTGACCGCCGCTGTCGTGGACCATCGACGCCGGGACCGCAGGCGCCGGCTGCGGCTGGTGGCCGTGGCCGCCGCGCTGATCGTCGTTCTGCCCACCGCGGTGGTGGCCGCCCGGGGCGTACAGGAGCCCGCGCCGCCGCGGGTCGTCGCGTCCGACCCCGTCTCCGGTGTCACCGCTTCAGTGGCGTTGGAGGACCGCGACTGGGGCACGGCGGTCGCCATGCGGCTCACCGGGCTCGCCGGACCGCGCACCTGCCGGCTGATTGCGATCGGCAAGGACGGCGTGGAGCATCCGGTGCTCAGCTGGTGGGTGCCGGAGAGTGGTTTCGGTGTCCAGAAGAAGCCCGGCCAGGAGGGCCCGCTGGATCTTGAGGCGAGCACCGGCCTGCACACCGCGGAGATCGGCCGGTGGGAGGTCCGCTCCGACAGCGGCGAGCGGCTGCTGTCGATCGGTGGCTGAACCCCCGCCGCCCGCAGGGGTGTTACTTCAGCAGGCGGGAGAGTCTGCGGTCGGCGAGCGGCTTGCCGCCGGTCTGGCAGGTGGGGCAGTACTGCAGTGACGAATCGCTGAACGCCACTTCGCGGACAGTGTCACCGCAGACGGGGCACGGTTGGCCGGTGCGGCCGTGGACCCGCAGGCCGCTCTTCTTCTCCGACTTGAGCCGGCCGGCCGCCAATCCTCTCGAGCGCTCGACGGCGTCGCCGAGCGTCGTCCGCAACGCCTCGTACAGGGAGTCGGTCTCCGCCTCGTCGATGTTCTGCACGGGCTTGAAGGGCGACATCTTCGCCGCGTGCAGGATCTCGTCGCTGTAGGCGTTGCCGATGCCCGCGATGAGGCTCTGATCGCGCAGCGCGCCCTTGATCTGACGCCGCTCCCCGGCGAGCACGGCCGCGAAGGCGGCGCGGTCGAAGTCGTCGGCGAGCGGGTCGGGCCCGAGCCGGGCCACGCCGGGCACATCGGCCGGGTCGCGGACGAGGTGGACGGCGAGCCGCTTGGTCGTGCCGGCCTCCGTGAGGTCGAAGCCGCCGCCGTCGGCGAGCACCGTCCGCAGGGCCAGCGGTCCCTTGCCGGGGCGGGGCGGCGCGGCCGGGAGCTCGTCCTTCCACTGGAGCCAGCCGGCACGGGCGAGGTGGACCACGAGGTGGAGGCCGCCCGCGGTGATGTCCAGCCACTTTCCGTGCCGGTCCACGGCGGTGACGAACGTGCCGTCGAGGGCGGTGAGCGGCGGGTCGTAGGTCTTGAGCACACTGATGGCCACCGGCTGCACACGTGCGATTCCCCGCCCCACCAGGTGGGTGTCGAGGAACTCCCGCAGCGCTTCGACCTCGGGCAGTTCGGGCATGCCTCCACCCTGCCGCACCGGTGGGCCGGTCGCGCGCCGATGAGTGAGGAACGGAAGGTGCGGGTACCCGCCGGACGACCCGGACGGGTACCGAGGGAGGCCGCCATGCCTGCACGCGAGGCGTCCGACCGCGGGACGTCGGACCGCCGCGGCCTGGCCGAGTACCGCCGCAAGCGCGGCTTCGGCAGAACCACGGAGCCCTCGGGAAGCGGCGGTTCCCGGGCAGGGGACGGGGCGTCGTTCGTGGTGCAGATCCACGACGCGAGCACGATGCACTTCGATTTCCGGCTCGAGGTGGACGGCGTCCTCAAGAGCTGGGCCGTCCCCAAAGGGCCGTCCGCCGACCCCCACGCCAAACGCCTGGCCATGCCGACCGAGGACCATCCTCTGGAGTACGCGGACTACGAGGGTGTCATCGCGCCCGGCGAGTACGGCGCGGGAGCCGTCATCATCTGGGACGGGGGGACGTACCGCAGCCTGGCCACCGACCGGAACGGCAACACGATCCCCTTCGCCGACGCCCTCGAAGCGGGCCACGCCTCCTTCTGGCTGGACGGCGGCAAGCTCCACGGCGGCTATGCGCTGACCCGCACGCGCGGCGGCCCGGACGGGGCGCGCGAAGCCTGGCTTCTGGTGAAGAAGAACGACCGGCACGCCGAGGCTCACGACGCGCCCGAGCCCCGCCGCGCCCGCTCCGCCCGCACCGGCCGCACCCTGGGACGCGTGGCTTCCGACGCCACTGCGGACGGCGGGTCCTGATGAGGTGTCCGCCGCGGGGGCGAGGCGGCGGAGAGGAATCAGAGCGCCGGCGTGCCCGGCATGAGGAACTCGACCCACACGCATTTGCCGCTGCCGCGCGACTCGACACCCCAGCTGTCCGACAGCCGGTCGACAAGGACCAGCCCTCGCCCGGAGACTCCCGACGCCCCCGCGTCACGCCGTCGCGGCAGCGCGCTGGAGCGGTCCTCGACGTCGACCCGGAGCCGCCGGCGCGTGCCGGACAGCACCCGGGCGGTGACGAGCGCGCCGCCGTCCGTGTGCATCAGCGCGTTGGTGATCATCTCGTCGGCCACGAGCTCGATCTCGTCCGCGCGCTCGCTCGCACCCCACGCCCGTACGGCCGCGCGGACCATGTGGCGGGCCGAGCGGAGCGCCTCCGGGTCGCCCTGCGCGACGTGCTGCTGGAGGCGGCCGCCGGCCTGGGCGGTGTAGGCGCCCTTGCGGCGCAGCAGCAGGAGCGCCACGTCGTCGTCGCCGCCGCGTTCGTCGACCTCCTCACAGAGCCGGTCGGCGAGCAGCTGCAGGTCCCGCGGACCGTTGTGCACGAGTTCGGACAGCAGCTGCATCCCGTCGTCGAGGTCGGCGCCCGGCTCCTCGACGAGGCCGTCGGTGTAGAGCAGCAGCGTCTGGCCGGGGTCCAGCTCGACGGTGGAGACGGGGTACTCGAGCCGGCCGAACTCGGCCGAGAGTCCGAGCGGCAGCCCTCCCTGGAGCGCCAGCCTGCGGCAGCTGCCGTTGAGCTCTCTGATCAGCGGGTCGACGTGCCCGGCCCGGACCACCTGCACGACGCCGGTCGTCAGGTCGGCCTCCGCGTAGGTGCAGGTCGCGAAGCGGTCGGTGTCGAGTTCGTGGAGGAAGACGGAGGCCCGGGCCATGACGGTGGCCGGTGTGTGGCCTTCCGCGGCGTACGCCCGCAGCACGATGCGCAGCTGGCCCATGACGGCGGCCGCGTGCGTGTCGTGGCCCTGTACGTCGCCGATGACCGCGCCGACACGGCCGCCGGGCAGTGCGATGACGTCGTACCAATCGCCGCCGATGTCCCGGCCGAGCCGCGCGGAGCGATAGCGCACCGCGATCTGGGCGCCGGGCACTTCGGGGATACGGCGCGGCAGCATGGCCTGCTGCAGGCCTTCCGCCAGGTCGTGCTCCTGCTCGTAGAGGACGGCCCGCTGGAGGCTCTGGGCGATGCTGCTGCCGAGTGCCACAAGGAGGTTGCGCTCTTCCGAGCTGAAGGCGGTCTTGTCCTGGTAGAGCAGCCCGAGCGCCCCGATGGGGCGGGCCTGCGCTATCAGCGGCAGGTAGGCGGCGGCGGTGATGCCGAGTCCGCGGATGTGCGGCCAGAGGGTCGGGTAGGAGCGGGCGAAGTCGGCCTTGGACTCGATGTAACGGGGGGTGAGCGTGCGCACCACCTCGCTCATCGGGTACTGCTCGTCGACCCTCGTGTAGCGGGTGCCCGGTACGAAGGACCCTTCGGGTCCGTCGGCGACGAGGTGGATGCGCCCGGACTCGAGCAGCCCCATGACGAGGCTGGTGGCGCCGAGGTGTTCCAGGCCGTGGGAGTTCTTGAGCACGTCGATGACGTCCCCCACGGTCCTCGCATGGGCGAGGGCGGCCGTGGTGCTCTCCACGACGCTGGTCTGCCGGCGGCGTTCGTCGTCGAGCTCGACGCGGGCGGTGGAGTCGGCGAGCTCCTGGGTGGCGTCCCGGACGACCCCGATGATGCGCACCGGCCGACCCGTCTCGTCGCGCCGTACGCATGCCTGAGTGTGCGTCCAGCGCAGGGTTCCGTCGCGGCACCGGATGCGGAAGTAGGCGCCGTAGTGGTCACTGCCGTTCTTCAGGGCCTGGGTCACCATGGTGTCGAGCCGGACGGCCTCGTCCGCCGGCACCCGGGCGCTCAGGCTCGCCGGATGGCCGTTGTATTCGTCGGGGCGCACATCGAAGACGTCGAGGCCGGGCCCGTCCATGTGCATCAGCCCGCTGGTGAGGTCCCAGTCGAACGTACCCATGCGGTTGAGGATGAGGCTCACGTCCGCGTGCGCCGGCCAGTCGTCGGGGAGCGACAGGGCACCCGCCGCCCGATCAACCATGTGGCCACTCTGCCATGATTTGCCGCATTCATCGAGCGGTCGGCCGGGGCCGCTCAGCTCGGGACGGCGTTCGGCGCCGCAGCCTTTCCCGGGGCTGGACTGGAGGGCGCGACCGGCTTCGGACCGGCAGGCGCACTCCCCGTGCCCGTGGACGATCCGGGGCCGCCCGGCAGGGGGTCCGCCTGGTCGACCGATCCCTCCGGCAGATCGTCCGGCAGGTCGGGCTGCGGAGCCGGCACGTCGGACTCCGGGACGTCCGGCAGATCGGGCTGAGACACGTCCGGCAGATCCGGCCCGCCGGGCTGATCGAGCTGATCGGGCTGATCGGGCAGGTCCGGCTGCGGGACGTCCGGCAGGTCCGGCTGGGGGGCCGCCGGCAGGTCGGGCTGCGGAGCCGCGGGCCGATTGGGCTGCGGGGAGGCGGGCAGATCGGGCTGCGGGGCGGCCTTCGAGGGTTGCCGGGAAGGGGTCGCGGGCTCCGCGCCCGCGGGCGCCCCCGGGTCCGTCCGACTGAGGTCCGTGAAGACCTCGTCGGGGTCCACGGGCGGGAGCACCGCGGGCCGGGCGTCGTCCTCGCCCTCGGTGCCGCTGGGGCGCTCGATCCATCCGTTGTCGACGACGCTCACGAGCAGGAGGTTGTTGACCACCTGCACGGAGGGCTTGATGACGATGGTCCGGTCCGCCCGGTACCCCGGCCAGGGCTCGCCCTTGTTGACCATTTCGGCCTCGGCCGCGACCGGCGGTTTCAGCGGGGCCCCGGAGGCGCACCGCACGCGCGGGGCGCCGTACTGGTCGACCAGTACGGCCGTGCCCGCCTGGAGCACCGCCTGGTAGGGCTCGGCCGCACCGTCGCGCAGCCCGTGGCTCGTGACGCGGGTGTCCGCGCGCAGGAGGGCCGGCGTCAGGGTCCGGAGGAAGGCGCCGAGATGCGTGGGCTCGGCCTCGGCGCCTTCGGCGAAGGCACGCGCCTTTTTCTTGTCCGCGGCCAGCAGTCCGGCCTGCCGGTCCCTGTCGCAGGCGGCGACCTGCTGGGCGCCCGCATACAGGCCCGGCGTCGAGCCGGACAGGGTACGGAGCGTCACTCCCCCACCGGACGGGCTCTTGGGCGCGCTCTGCACGGGCGGGAGCGCGGGCGGGGCGCCGGCCGTGACGGTGGATGCCGTATAGGGGTCGGGCCCCTCGGCCGCGAGCGGCTGAAGGACGAGCTCCTGCTTCTCCTCGGCCTCGCCGTCGCCGCCACAGCCGGCGACCAGCGACCCCGCACACAACACGGCGACCGCCGCGCACAGACCACGCATCGATGAGCGCACCAGGATCTCCCGTCTCCGCAACTCGAGATGTCGCTCCATTTCTGACGGATCGCCAGACGCAGCGCGACTTGAACGCGTTCAGTTCAGGGCTTAGGCTGCGCGTCAAGAAGTTTGAACACGTTCAAACCGAGGGGGGTCCGGCATGTTCGTACTGGTCAACGTGATCGTCATGCTCGGCATGCTGGTCGTCGTACCCGCGGGGCTGCGTCTCGTGGACCCCGTCCGGCTCGCGCCCGTTCGGCGGATGTGGCCGCTGTTCGCCGTGCCGGGCGCGGTCGCACTCTGGGTGCCCCGGGGCCCCGTCGCGATCGCTCTGGCCGCCGTCTACGCGTCGGGCACGGTTCTGCTGGCCGCCCAGGCGCCGCGGCGCCTGGCTCGCACCCGCTCGCTCGCGCCGGTCGAGGTCGCCGTGCTGACCGCGCTGGTGACGCCGTCCGTCGCGGGCCTCGCACTGGTCACCGAGCGGGCCGGCCACGAGTTGTTCGGCTTCACGCTGCCGATTCTGGCGCTGACCGTGCCCCACTTCCACTTCGCCGGCTTCACCGCCGCGCTGGTGGCGGGGCTGGTCTGCGGCGCGGTCCGGAACGCGGCCCTGGCAAGGTTCGCCGCCCTCAGCGTGCCGCTCGGCACCCTGGCCGTCCTCGGCGGCTACTTCGTCGACGACTGGGCCGAACTGGCCGGAGCGCTGGTCCTGACCGCCGGCATGTGGGCCGTGGGGCTCCTGACTTGGCGTGACGTCCGCAGCACCCAACGGGACCGGTTCACCCGCGCCCTGCTGGCGATCTCGGCCGCAGTCCTCGTGGCGACGATGCTGCTGGCCCTGAGCTGGGCGGTCGGCGAGGCCGCGGGCGTGCCCCACCCGAATCTGACCTGGATGGCCGCCACCCACGGCCTCGGCAACGCCCTCGGCTTCGCGCTCTGCTCGCTGCTGGCGTGGCGAAGGATCAAGGACATGAAGGAGAGTGCCGTATGAGCGCCCGTGAAAACACCGCCCGCAGTCTCAGCTATGCCGAGGTCGGAGCAACCCGGCTCGGCCCGCTCCCCGCCCGCTACCACCACCTCCACCACACGGCCCGGATCGCCAAGGGCCGGGCCGCCTTCGAGGCGGCGGGCACCGCCGTCACCACCTGGGGCATGCACCGTGCCTCCGGGGCCGGCGTGCGGGCCACCGCGGCACACGCCGAGCCGGGCGTGCGGGTCGAGATCTCCGTGGGCGTCGGGCCGCTCCGGCTCGCCGCGCCGTGCGAGGTGATTTGGACGGTCCACAACAAGGACCGCACCGGCTTCGCGTACGGCACACTCACCGGCCACCCGGAAGCCGGGGAGGAGTCGTTCGTCGTGGACCTTCACGACGACGGCACCGTGTGGTTCACCGTGACGGCCTTCAGCCGGCCCGCGGCCTGGTACACCCGGCTCGGCGGCCCGCTCGTGCCCGTCGCCCAGCGCTGGTACGCCCGGCGGCTCGGCCGCACGCTGCGGCGGATCGCGGCGGGCCGATACTGAAAGGGATGGAGTGGTTCGGCGACGACTCTTACTGGCTGAGCCGGCTGGTCTTCCAGCGGGCTCTGGCGGCCGTGTACCTTGTCGCGTTCCTCTCGGCAGCACTGCAGTTCAAGGCACTGATCGGGGAGCGCGGCATGCTGCCCGTGCCCGATTTCCTGCGCCGGGTCCCGGCCAGGCACTCACCCACCCTGTTCCGGCTGCGCTACTCGGACCGCTTCTTCGCCCTCGTCGCCTGGACCGGCTGCCTCCTGTCGGCGGCGCTGGTGGCCGGGGCGGCGGACCGGCTGCCGCTCGGCCTCACGATGGCGTGGTGGGCGGCGCTGTGGCTGCTGTACCTCTCGATCGTCAATGTCGGCCAGACCTGGTACGGCTTCGGCTGGGAGTCCCTGCTGCTCGAAACCGGCTTTCTCGCCGTCTTCCTCGGCAACGAGCGCACCCAGCCGCCCGTGCTGGTGTTGTGGCTGCTGCGCTGGCTGCTCTTCCGGGTCGAGTTCGGGGCCGGGCTGATCAAGATCCGCGGCGACACGTGCTGGCGCAATCTGACCTGTCTTTGCTTCCATCACGAGACCCAGCCGATGCCCGGCCCGTTGAGCTGGTTCTTCCATCATCTGCCCCGGCCTGCGCACCGCGTGGAGGCGGCCGCCAACCATGTGGTCCAACTCGGCGTACCCGTCCTGCTGTTCACACCTCAGCCGGTGGCGAGCGTGGCCGCGGTGCTGATCGTCGTGACGCAGCTGTGGCTGGTCCTGTCGGGCAACTTCTCGTGGCTGAACTGGCTCACCATCGTGCTCGCCCTGTCCGCCGTCGACAGCTCGCTCGTCACGGGCGCACACCCGCTGCCCGCCGCCCCGCTGTGGTACGAGATCGTCGTGATCGCCGTGACGGCCCTGGTGCTCGTTCTCAGCTACCGCCCGGCCCGCAACCTGCTCTCCAGGCGACAGGCGATGAACCGCTCCTACGACTCGCTGCACCTCGTCAACTCCTACGGCGCCTTCGGCACGGTGAGCCGGGTCCGCCACGAATTGGTGGTCGAGGGAACGGACGAGACGACGCTGCACGACGGCACGGTATGGCGGGAGTACGAGTTCAAGGGCAAGCCCGGCGACGTTCGCCGGCTGCCGCGCCAGTTCGCCCCGTACCATCTGCGACTCGACTGGATGATGTGGTTCGCCGCGCTCTCCCCTGCCTACGCGCACCCCTGGTTCCTGCCGTTCGTGGAGCGGTTGCTCGAAGGCGACAGAGCCACACTGCGGCTGCTGCGCCGCAATCCGTTCCCGGACGCGCCGCCCGCCCATGTGCGGGTCCGGCTCTACCGCTACCGGTTCACGACCCGGCGCGAACGGCGGGACACCGGGGCGTGGTGGCACCGAACCCACGTCCGTGAATTCCTGGCGCCGACCCGGCTGTCCTGACAGCTCGCGGCCGGTGCCGCGCGTGTGCCCCCTGTCGGGGCGGACAGGGGGCACACGGTCGAAGCGCTGGTCAGTCGATGCTCGGCAGGATGTGCGGTTCGGCGAGATCCTCCTCGTATCCGGCGAGCCGGATCGGGGCCGAGCGGGCCCAGACCTCGAGATTTCGGATTTCTTCGGCCTTGCCGGCCCTTTCGCCGCCGCGCTCCGACGGTCGCTGGTCTTGCTTCACATCTGGTGTCACCGCGCACTCCTCTGTGTCGCGTAACTGGGACAGGGGCAGTTCGGTCGCGGTGGCGCCGTCACTCTTGGCGGGACCGCGGCCTGGTTGCAGACCTGTCCCAGGACGGCCGAAGGGGTTTCGTGGATCCCTTGGTGGCTGTCCATTCACCCCAGGGTAACCAAATGAGCACCACCGCGCTCGATGGGGCCTGCAGTTCCGCTTGATTCAGGCCACACCGTGTCCGAACCGACACACAAACGGCCGGTGCACCCGTGACGGTGCACCGGCCGTGAGCATGGTGCGAAGCGGGGGTACCGGTGTCCTTCTGGACTATCGGTTCCCCAGGACTGCCTTGACGCCTACCAGTTCGCCGGGGCGTAGTCCTTGAGGAAGCAGCCGTAGAAGTCCTCGCCCTGCTCGCCCCGGACGATCGGGTCGTAGACGCGGGCAGCGCCGTCGATCAGGTCGAGCGGGGCGTGGAAACCCGCGTCGGCGAGGCGCATCTTGTCCGGGTGCGGCCGCTCGTCCGTGATCCAGCCGGTGTCGACGGCCGTCATCAGGATGCCGTCCGCCTCGAACATCTCCTGGGCGCTGGTGCGCGTGAGCATGTTCAGCGCCGCCTTGGCCATGTTGGTGTGCGGGTGCCCGGCGCCCTTGTAGCCGCGGCTGAAGACACCCTCCATGGCGGAGACGTTGACGACGTACTTCCGTTTGCCCTGCGCCGCGGCCATGGCCGGCCGGAGCCGGCTGATCAGGATGAACGGCGCGGTGGAGTTGCAGAGTTGCACCTCGAGCAGCTCGACCGGGTCGACCTCGGAAACCGTCTGGATCCAGCTGTTGGTGTCGTGCAGGTCGGGCACCAGGCCGCCGGCGTCGATGGCCGTGCCGGCCGCGATGCGCTCCAAGGAAGCGGAACCGCTGACCAGGGCGAGGTCGGTGACGTCCTGCGCGGTGAGACCCTCGCCGCCGGAGGACGGCAGCGCGGCCACGGAGTCGACGGCGCCGCTGCCGAAGGTGCCGATGACCTGGGCGGACGGCAGCTCACCGGCGGGCAGCGGAGCCGCCTCGGCGGCGACCAGCTCGCGGTACGCCTGAGGGGAGCGGCGGACCGTCTGGGCCGCGTTGTTGATCAGGATGTCCAGCGGGCCCTCGGCGGCCACGGAGTCCGCGAGGGCGACGACCTGGGCCGGGTCGCGCAGGTCGATGCCGACGATCTTGAGCCGGTGGATCCACTCGTCACTGTCCGGCATCGCCTTGAAGCGACGGATGGCGTCGCTCGGGAACCGGGTGGTGATGGTGGTGTGGGCACCGTCGCGGAGCAGTCGCAGCGCGATGTACATGCCGATCTTGGCGCGTCCGCCGGTGAGCAGGGCGCGCTTGCCGGACAGGTCGGCGCGGGCGTCGCGGCGGGCGCGGTTCTCGGTCGCGCACGACTGGCACAGCTGGTGGTAGAACGCGTCGACCTCGACGTAGCGGGACTTGCAGATGTAGCAGGACCGCGGACGCCGGAGTACCCCCGCGATCTCACCGAGGGCGGAGGACGACGGAAGCACGCCCTGCGTCTCGTCGTCGATCCGGGCCGCGGATCCGGTCGCCGTGGCCTCGGTGACGGCCTTGTCGTGCGCCGTCTTGGCGGCCCGGCGCTCCTGGCGGCGACGCTGCTTCACCGTCCGGTAAACACCGGCGGTGGCGCGACGCACCATGATCGCGTCGGGGTGGTCGACCTCGAGCTTGTCGAGCTCTTCGAGCACGCTCAGGCAGACGGCCAGCCGCTCCGGGTCGATGCCCGGCCCGTAGGCCACCGGGCTGTCCTCTGTCACCGTCATTGCTGGTTGCCGTTCCTCGATCACTCGAATGCCGCGTTTCAAAAGCCCGACTTTACTGAGTGTTGAGGGGTCGGCCAAATGACGGGCTTCATCTTTGGCAGGGCGGGGGTGCCTGCGGGGCGTCGCGCGGGGCCCCGCCGCTGCCCGGCGGGCGTGGCCGGATTGTGCGAGTCGAGGGCCGGCGGGGACTGGTCTGGACCTCTGGCGCCCAGGAATGGCGGGCGAAGGCTTGCGCCGCATGCCACCTGCGACGAGTGGGTGCCGCGAGCGGCGAGTCCGTCGCTCACGCCCCCGGCCCACCACTGCCCTCCCCGCATCCGTTTTGCGCCAGGTTTCACATTGTCCACACACAATCGGCGGATCGCGCCCCACTATGTGATCCGACAGAAGACGTGGGCGGTCGTCCTATCGATCGGACCACTTCAGGGGGGGTAGGGCATGCCGGATGGGGGTCCGGCATGCCCTACCGGGGAGGGACCACATTGAGGCATACCGTCCGCACTGCCGCGCTCGCCGGCGCAGGCGCGCTGCTGCTCGCGCTCGCCGCGCCACCTTCGGCGGGGGCCGCGCCGGCACCGACGCCCCGTATCGACCTGCGGGTGCTCGTCGTCGACGACGGCGGGCCTGCCGTCGACGCGATCGCCACCGAACTGGGCAACGCAGGAACCCCGTTCACGCGCATCGATCTCCATGAGGCCGACCGTCCCGAGATCGACGCCGGCTTCCTCGCCGACACCGTCGACGGGCGGCCGCGCGCCAAGTACCAGGCGGTGGTGCTGCCCAGCGACAGCCCGTCCGGCATGGCGGGGGCCGAGCTCGCCGCTCTGGCCTCGTACGAGCAGAGGTACGCGATCCCGCAGGTGGACGCCTACACCTACGCCCGTCCCGAGGTGGGCCTCGATTACCCGGTGAACGGCGGGTACAGCGGTTCGCTGGACGGCGTCCGGGCGGCCGTGACCGCCGCGGGCAAGGCGGGGCCGTTCGGCTATCTCGACGGCCCCGTTCCGTTCGAGGACAACTCGCCGTCGGTGGGCGAGAGTTACGCGCATGTCGCGCGTCCGGCCGCAGGTGCCGACTTCACCAGCTATGTGGACGCCCCCGTGCCGGGTTCCGCCGAGCGCGGCTCCCTCGTCGGCGAGTACCGGCACAACGGCCGCCGGGAGCTGGTCGTCACCTTCGTCTACAACCAGTACCAGCAGCAGTTCCGGCTCCTGGCCCGGGGCATCGTCGACTGGATGACCCAGGGCGTCCGTGCCGGCGCGGCCCGCCACTACTTCGCCGTACACATCGACGACGTGTTCGCCGCCGACGACCGCTGGGACAGCGAGCTCAACTGCACGCCGGGCGACGTCGACTGCCCTCCGGGCCAGGGCGAACCCGACCCCATCCGGATGACGGCCGCCGACGCCCGGTACGCGGCGCAGTGGTCGGCCGCCAAGGGCTTCACCCTGGACATGGTCTTCAACGGGGGCGGCAGCGAACTCTTCAAGGAGGAGAACGGCGGCAGCGACCCGCTCGCGCAGCAGCTCGTCTCCGACAGGGCTGCCTACCGTTGGGTCAACCACACGTACAACCACCCCTTCCTCGGCTGCCTGCAGGACGTCAGCACCGTCCCGTGGACCTGTGCGAAGAACGCCGACGGCACCGTGAAATACGCAAGCCGCGGTGAGATCTCCGCCCAGATCTCCGACAACCGGGCGTGGGGGCGCCGTGCCGGACTGCCGCTCAGGGACGACGAGTTGGTGACCGGCGAGCACTCCGGGCTGAAGATCCTGCCGCAGCAGCCGGACGACAATCCCCATCTCGCGGCCGCGCTCTCGGACAACGCCATCGCATCGCTCGCCTCCGACAACTCCCGCGACCCTCAGCAGCGCCGGGTCGGTCCCGCCCTCACCGTCCCCCGGTATCCCATGAACGTCTTCTACAACGCCGGCCGGACCGCCGAGCAGATCGACGAGTACAACTGGATCTACACCAGGGCGGCGGACGGCGGCAGCGGCATCTGCGAGAACTCGGCCGTCTCGACCTGCCTCGACGAGCCGTTGGACGCAGCCACGGGTTACGCGGAGCATGTGGTGCCGTTGGAGGCGCGGATCGCGCTCGGCCATGTGCTGGCGGGCGACCCCCGGCCCCACTTCATCCACCAGTCCAACCTGGCGGAGGACCGCATCGCCTACCCGGTGCTCGACCGAGTCCTCGACGACTACGCGGCGCTGTACGCGGACAGCACCCCGCTGGTGAACCTGCGCCAGCGCGACATCGGCGCGGAGCTGCGCGACAGGGCGGCATGGCGCGCCGCCGTCTCGGCCGGGCAGGTGAACGCGTACCGCATCGGCGGCACGGTGACCGTGCGGGCCCCCGCCGGAGTGCGTGTCACGGCCACGATGCCCACCGGGACACGGCAGAACCAGCTGTTGGGCACCACGGCCTTCGGCAACCCGTACGCCGGTTCGCTCGTAGGCTGGGTCTCCCCCGGGCTGCTCCAGGACCGGGTGACGCTCACGCTGCCGGCCATGGCCGCGGCGACGCCGGCCGTGGCGGCCGCGTCCGTGACCGAGCCGGTTCCGGCGCCGGCCCCGCGACTGCCGCTGCCGCCAGGGGTGCGCGAACGGGTGGCGTACGGAATCACGGATCACGGGATGCCGGACCGCCGGGTCACCGGCTGAGGCGGGGCTCCGCCTGCGTCGGGACGGGATTCCGCCTCCTCAAGGCCGCCGGCCGAAGCGGAAGCCCGCCCGTACGACACGAACCCTCGCCCAACCGCATCGTCTCGACCCACGGGGGAAGTTCCGCATGGCCGGATCGCTCAGCCCGCCGCGCCCCGGCGCGCCTCAGGTCACCCTCCTCACCGAAGGCACCTATCCGCACAGCCACGGCGGTGTGAGCGTGTGGTGCGATCAGCTCGTGCGGGGCATGCCCGACGTCGACTTCCGGATCACGGCGGTGACGGGCACCGGTCGCGAGCCCGTGGTCTGGGAGCTGCCGCCCCATGTGTCGGGGCCGGTGTCCGTGCCCATGTGGGGTCCGCCGCCGGCGGGTAGACCGCCCCGCGGCGCACGGCTGCGGCGGCTCATGGACGTCTACGAACGGTTCCTGACCGCTCTCCTCGACCCGTCGGCCGAGGCCGCGTTCGGGCCCGCGCTGTACGAACTGGCCCGCGCGGCCCGTGACGGTGTGCTCGCGCCGGCGCTGCGCACCGACCGCGCCGTGTGTGTCCTGGTGGACATCTGGACGCGGCGCGACCTTCCGGTGTCCGCCGCGCGGCCCACGGTGCACGACGCGCTGACCGCCACGGATCTGCTCGAGCACGCGCTGCGGCCGCTCGCGGCCGCCCCTCCGGCCGACGGGGTCGCGCATGCCGTCAGCGGAGGCATCGCGGCGCTGCCCGGCCTGGTGGGCGCGCGGGAACACGGTGTTCCGCTGCTGCTCACCGAGCACGGTGTGTATCTGAGGGAACGTTACCTCGGCTACCGCACCGGCCCCTACACCTGGCCGGTGAAGGCTCTGTTGCTCGGCTTCTTCCGGCTGCTGGCCGAGGAGACGTACCGGGTCGCCGCACTGGTCACGCCGGGCAACCGGTACAACCGCCTGTGGGAGGAGCGCGGGGGCGCCGATCCGGCTCTGATACGCACCGTCTACAACGGCGTCGACCCGGCCGCGTTTCCGCCGGCCGGGCCGGAGCCGACGCTGCCGACGCTGAGCTGGGCGGGACGGGTCGACCCGATCAAGGACCTGCAGACGCTGATACGGGCGTTCGCGCTCGTCCGCGAGGAGATACCGCAGGCGAGGCTGCGGCTCTTCGGGGGCACGCCGCGCGGTGGGGAGGCGTACCGGGAGGGCTGCGAGGCGCTGGCCGCAGAGCTCGGGCAGGGCGACGCCGTGCGGTTCGAGGGCCGGGTGGACGACATCAGGGACGCGTACGCGGCAGGCAACGTGGTGATGCTGTCGAGCATCAGCGAGGGTTTTCCTTTCACGCTGATAGAAGCCATGTCCTGCGGGCGCGCCACGGTCTCCACGGACGTCGGCGGAGTGCGGGAAGCCGTCGGGGGCTGCGGTCTGGTCGTACCGCCGCGCGAGCCGGAGGCGATGGCCCGCGCGGCGCTCGAGCTGCTGCGCGATCCGCAGCGAAGAGCGGCGCTGGGCGATGGGGCGCGGCTGCGGGTGATCGAGCAGTTCACCTTGCGGCAGACAGTCGACACCTTCCGTTCCGTCTATCTCGAACTCGCCCTGGGCGCACGGCAGTCCCTGACCGTATCCCGGCCCGCACCCGCGGAGGCCACCGCATGAGCGGCCCGCTGCGTCTGGTCCCCGGCGACGGCGACACGCTCCCCTTCTTATCCGCTCCGCTCCCCCGGCCGCGCGGCCGCACCCGGCCGAGCTGGGCGGCGGACCCGATCGACGACCTGGCCGAGCGGCTCGTGGAGCCGATCGCGTCCGCCGTCCATCCGTACGAGGTCGCGGCCCTGCTGGAGTCCGACGGGCTGACCGGGGAGCAGATCAGGGAACGCTACAGCCGCCCTGACCTGTTCACGCTCGCCGAGGACCTGTACGCGCGGGTGCCCCGCCACTATCCACGGCCTCCGGCGGTGCCCGACCCCTGGCGCGCCGACCCCGTCCGCTGCGCGCTGCGCGGCCTGGTCTTCGCCATGCCGGGGCTGGCCTATGTGCTGGGCGCCGGGCTGTGGCAGGGTGCCGCCGGCGTGGCGGGGTTGGTCGCGTCCGGACTCACCGCCTGGGCGTGGAACCAGGCGCTCGGGCACCGTGCGCATGTGCGGCTCGGTGCCGACGGGACGTCAGCCGCCGCCCGGGCCCTGGCGATCGGTGCGCCTGCCGGGGCCCTGGTGGCGTCGGTCGTCGGACTGGCCGTCGCGGGGCCCGGCGCCGGGGCCGCGTTCGCCGCCGGACAGTGCTGCTACCTGGCCGCGGCGACCGTGCTGCTCGTCCTGGGCCGTGAGCGTGTCCTGCTGGCCGCGCTGCTGCCGGTCACCGCCGGTGCCGCAGCCGTACCCGTGGTCAGGCCGCCCGCATCCTTGGCCGTGGCGCTGCTGCTCCTCACGGTGGTCGCCGCCGCGGTGGCGGCCGGGCACGCAGTGCGTGGCGCGTTCCGTTCCGGGCCGCCTGCCGGCGGGAACCGGAGCGGGCTGCTGCGCTCCCTTCCGTACGGGGTCTTCGGCCTTGCCGCGGGTGTGCTCGCCGCGCTCACCGGGGCGGACGACGCCGGCCTGGTGGTGGTCCTCACCCTCAGCATGGGCTTCGCCGAGTGGCTGCTGTACCGGTACCGCTCGCTGGCGCTGGCCGCGCTGCGCGGCAGCGTCGGCATGCGCCACTTCGCGCTGCGCGCGACCAGGGCGCTGGTCCTGTGCCTCGGGGCGTACGTGGCATGCCTGGCGGTCGCCGCGCCGGTCCTGGGCGCCGGGCTCGCGGCGGTCCTCTCCCTGCTCGCGCTGGGGGCGGTGCTGTGGACGGCACTGCTGCTCCAGGCGTTCTCCTCGGCATGGGTTCCCGCTCTGGTGACACTTCTCGCCGCCGCGGCGGAGGCGGGAGCGGAGGTCGCCGGCCTGCCGACCGATCCCGTCCGGATCGCCTGCCGCACCGCGGCGGCGGCCGTCCTGGTCGTCACCGCGGTGCGGCAGCTCGGCCTACCCACCGCACACCGCTGACAACACGTCCCAACTCATCGACATCCACCACAGGAGTCTTCTTCGTGACACCGAACACGCTGGTCGCCGTCACCGGAGCAGAGGGATTCATCGGTTCGCATCTGACCGAGACCCTCGTCGCCGCGGGTTTCCGGGTCCGGGCCATGGCGCAGTACAACTCGTTCTCCTCCTACGGCTGGTTGGAGACCCTCGCCCCCGACGTGCTCGACCAGGTCGAGATCGTCCTCGGCGACGTCCGCGACCCCGGCTCCGTCCGGCAGCTCGTGGAGGGCGCGGAGGCGGTCTACCACCTCGCCGCCCTCATCGCGATCCCGTACTCCTACCAGGCACCGCACAGCTACGTCGACACGAATGTCACGGGCACGCTCAACGTCCTCGAGGCGGTGCGCCGGCTCGGCATCCCCCGGCTGGTACACACCTCCACCAGCGAGACGTACGGCACGGCGCGGACCGTGCCGATCACCGAGGACCACCCGATCAACACCCAGTCGCCGTACGCGGCGTCGAAGGCCGGCGGCGACCGGCTCGCCGACAGCTACCACGCCAGCTTCGGCACTCCGGTGGTGACGCTGCGGCCCTTCAACACGTTCGGACCGCGCCAGTCCATGCGGGCGGTCATCCCGACCGTCATCGGACAGGTCGCGGCGGGCGAGCGGACCATCACCCTCGGGGACCTACGGCCCACCCGCGACTTCCTCTACGTCAAGGACACCGCACGCGCCTTCTTCGCGGTGGGCACCGCGCCGGCGGAGGCGGTCGTCGGCCGCACCTTCAACGCCGGCACCGGCGGCGAGATCTCGGTCGGCGACATCACCTCAATGATCGGCAAGCTGATGGGCGTCGAACTCGAGGTGCGGGAGGACGAGCAGCGCATCAGGCCGGCGGCCTCCGAGGTGATGCGCCTGGTCGCCGACGCCTCCCGGCTGCGCGCCGCGACGGGCTGGGCGCCCGAGTACGGACTGGAGCACGGCCTCGGTCACACCATCGACTTCTTCCGCAACCCGGCCAACCTGGCCCGCTACAAGACCGGCATCTACAACATCTGACGGACAGGGGAAGCCCATGCACGCAGTGATACTCGCCGGAGGCAAGGGTGTCCGGCTCCGCCCGTACACGACCGCCCTGCCCAAGCCGCTGGTGCCCATCGGGGACCAGCACGCGATCCTGGAGATCGTGCTGCGGCAGCTCGCCGCAGCCGGCTTCACCAGCTGCACCATCGCGATCGGGCATCTGGGCCACATCATCCGCGCCTACGTCGGCAACGGCTCCCAATGGGGCATGCGCGTCGGCTACTCCACGGAGGACAGCCCGCTCGGCACGATGGGCCCGCTGCTCACGATGATGGACCGGCTGCCGGAGACGTTTCTCGTGATGAACGGGGACATCCTCACGGACCTGGACTACGGGGACGTGCTGACCCGGCACACCGCCTCCGGCGCGCCACTGACCGTGGCCACCTACGCGCGCAAGGTCTCGATCGACTTCGGCGTACTCACCACGGAGGCAGGTCGGGTCACCGGCTTCGCGGAGAAACCGAGCATGGACTACCGCGTCTCCATGGGCGTGTACGGACTGAGCAGAGACACCCTCGCCGGGTACACGCCGGGACTGCCGCTCGGCTTCGACGAACTGATGCTGGACCTGCTCAAGGCGGAACGCCCCCCGCACGCCTACGAGTTCGACGGCTATTGGCTGGACATCGGCCGGCCCGACGACTACGACCGGGCGAACGCCGAGTTCACCACCCACCGCGGCCTGCTGCTCAAGGGAGCGTGAGCGCCCATGCGCATCCTGCTGCTCGGGTCCACCGGATTTCTCGGCAGCGCGACCGCCGAGCGGTTGCGCGAAGTGCCGGGCGCGCGGCTGCTGCTCGGCGGCCGGGCTCCCGCTTCGGACCTGAAAATCGATCTGACCGCAGGCCCTGAGCTGCTCTCGCACGCGCTGCGCCGTGCGGCGCCCGACACGGTCGTCAATTGCGCGGGGCTGGTCGCAGGCAGCGCCGTGCAGATGACGGACGTCAACGCCCGAGGCCCTGCCGCCCTGTCCGAGGCGATGCGGGACACCGTCCCGGCCGCTCGGCTGGTCCATCTCGGGTCTGCGGCCGAGTACGGCCCCTCGGCAGACGGCGAGTCCCTCGCCGAGTCGGCCGCCACCCGGCCGCTCGGCCCCTACGGGGCGACGAAGCTGGCGGGCACCGTCTCCGTCACCGCTTCCGGCGTCGACTCCGTGGTGTTGCGGGTCTTCAACCCCGTCGGCCCCGGCGCCCCGGCGTCCGGGCTGCCGGGGCGGCTCGCCGCAGAGCTGCGGCGAGCCGGTGAGCAG
Organism: Streptomyces sp. NPDC096176; assembly: GCF_044763255.1. Taxonomy (NCBI): domain Bacteria; kingdom Bacillati; phylum Actinomycetota; class Actinomycetes; order Kitasatosporales; family Streptomycetaceae; genus Streptomyces; species Streptomyces sp. NPDC096176. The sequence goes on from NZ_JBIWFV010000007.1 coordinate 407,492, forward strand.
GGCACGATTCGGGTGGGGGACCTGTCGGCGTACCGCGACTTCGTCGATGTGCGGGACGTCGCGGACGCCGTCGCGGCTGCGGCGAGCGCCGACGGTCCGCTGCCGCCGATCCTCAACATCGGCAGCGGACGGCCGACCCGGGTACGGGAACTGGCCGCTCTTCTGGTGCGAACAGCAGAGTTCGCGGGACGGCTCGACGAGGCCGGCGACGGCTCGACCCGTTCCGCCGCCGTGCAGTGGCAGTCGGCCGACATCTCGGCGGCCCGCGCCTCGCTCGGCTGGCGGCCGCGCCGCGAACTGGCGCAGTCCGTCGCCGACCTGTGGCAGTCACCGGAACCCAACCCGGTCGCCGGCCCCGTCCGTGCGGTGAACGGCCCGGCATGAAACTGCTCGTCCCCCTGTACGTCCACCCTTCCGTCGACCCTGCCGCCTGGCGGACGCTCGTCGACCGCGCTCCTGTGCTGTACGGCGTGGTGCTCAACGCCGCCGACGGCCCGGGCCGCACACCCGACGCCGCGTTCGCCCTGGCGGCCGGGGAGCTGCGCTCGGCAGGCGTGCGGGTCCTCGGTTACGTGGACACCGACTACGGGCGCCGTTCCGCGCGCGACGTGGCGGCCGACTACGAGCGGCACCGGGCCTGGTACGGCACGGACGGGTTCTTCCTCGACCAGGTCGCCCCCGACCAGGCCGGTGTGCGCCACTACCGGCGGCTCGCCCGGGCGGCCAGGGCCCACGGCGGGGCCACGCTCGCGCTCAATCCGGGCGTCCATCCGGCGCCCGGCTACGCGACGTTCGCCGATCTGCTTGTCACCTTCGAGGGCGGCTGGGAGGCGTATCACACGGTTCCGGCCGCGCCGCCGTGGACCAGGGCGCATCCGCCGGAGGCGTTCTGCCACCTTGTGCACGGCGTGCCGAGCGGTCTCTCGGGCCTCGCGGCCCGTACGGCCGAGCTGCGCGGGGCCGCGGTGCACTGCGCCGTCACGGGGCATGGGCCCAACCCGTGGTCGTCGCTGCCTCCCGCACTGCGCACCGTGTCATGAACAGCCGGCTGCGGGCGGTGGCCGCCGCTCTGACGCTGCTGCTGCTCGCCGCCTGCACGGCACCGGACGGCGGCGAGTCGGAACGGCGCTGGAGTCCGCGACCCGGCACGGCCTGGCAGTGGCAGCTCGACGGGCCGATCGACCACGGCGTCGACGTACCGGTCTACGACATCGACGGCTTCGAGAACGACGCGGCGACCGTGCGCAGGCTGCATCGCGAAGGCCGCAGAGTCATCTGCTACATCAACGCGGGGGCCTGGGAGGACTTCCGCCCCGACTCCGCCGGCTTCCCGCGGTCCGTCCTGGGGAAGCCCAACGGCTGGGCGGGCGAGCGCTGGCTGGACATCCGTCGACTGGACGTACTGCGGCCGCTGATGGCCGCGCGCGTGGAGCTGTGCCGTGAGCGGGGCTTCGACGCCGTCGAACCGGATCTGCTGGACGGCTACGTCAACGACACCGGTTTCGCGCTGACCGCCGCCCACCAGCTCGCCTACAACCGCATGATCGCGCGGCTGGCCCATGAGCGCGGCCTGTCGGTCGGGCTCAAGAACGACCTCGGCCAAGTGCCGGAACTGGTCGACGACTTCGACTTCGCGGTGAACGAGGAGTGCGCGCAGTACGGCGACTGCGCGTCGCTCACCCCGTTCGTCCAGGCGGGCAAAGCGGTTCTCCACGTCGAGTACGCGCTCGCGCTGGAACGCTTCTGCGGTCGGGCCGGGCAACTCGGCTTCAGCTCCATGCGCAAGAAGCTCGACCTGGGGGCGTGGCGCCGGCCCTGCTGAAAGAGACGGCGGGCCGGCCGCCGTACGGACGGCGTACGACGGCCGACCGGCTCCCCGGGCGTTGCAGCCGGCGCGCCTGCCGGGGTGCGCCCCCACCGGAAGGGGGACGGGGGGACTACACCCGTACTACGCCGGTAGTACGGCCAAGTGCGTGCTCAAGGACGACGACGTGAACGCCGAAGAGGGACAGGGTGGTCACATGAGTTCCCTCGCGCTGTCCGTGACCCTGTCACTGGTCTCCGCGGTCGCCTACGCGGCCGGGGCGATCCTGCAGGAACACGTGGCGACCGCCACGCCCTCACGGCCGTACGCGCCGCTCCACCAGGCACACTGGTGGGCCGCCGTGGCCCTGAACGGCGTGGGAGCGGTGCTGCACGTGGTGGCCCTGGCGTACGGTCCGCTGAGCCTGGTTCAGCCGTTGGGAGCCCTGACCATCGTCTTCGCGCTGCCGATGGCCGCGCTCTTCGTACGCCGCGGGGCGGGTGCCACCGCCTGGCGCGGCGCGATCATGGCGACGGTCGGCCTCGCCGGACTGCTCGCCCTGACCGGGGAGACGGACTCCCGCTCGCTGGGCGACGCAGAACGAGGCGTGCTGGCCGCGGCGACCCTGGGCACGGTGGCGCTCGTCTTCCTGGTCGCCCAGAGCGTCCACCGGCCCATCACCCGCAGCGTGCTGCTGGCCGGAGCGGCGGGTATCGCCTTCGGGCTCGGTTCCGTGTTCACCAAATCGGTGGCCGTCGACTGGCTGTGGAAATCGCCGCTCGACCAGTGGCCCAGCCTCGTGGCCATCGCCGCGCTGGCCGCGGGCGGCCTGCTGCTGTCGCAGGCGTCGTACCGGGGCGCGGGGCTCGCGGCGCCGCTCGCGACGGTCACCGTCGTCAACCCGGTCGTGGCGGTGGTCGTGGGCATCACCCTGTTCGGCGAGGACTTCCGTTACGGCGTGGCGGGCACCGTCCTCGCGCTCGGCTGCGGTGTGGTGGCTGCCGGCGGTCTGATCCTGCTGACGGTCGAGCGGCTCGGCCACGGCGCGGCGTCCGGGGCCGACCGCCTGCCGGCCGGGCCGGACGGACGCGTCGCGCGCCCGTCAGATCGACACGCCGCGCGCCCTGAGGTAGGCGAGGGGGTCGATGTCCGAGCCGTACCCGGGACCCGTACGGATCTCGAAGTGGAGATGCGGACCCGTGCTGTTGCCGGTGGATCCTGAACGGGCGATCCGCTGCCCCGCGCCCACCTGCTGTCCCGACCGCACAGTGAGCGCGGACAGGTGCGCGTACTGGCTGTACCTGCCGTCGCTGTGCCGGATGACGATCTCGTAGCCGTACGCACCGCCCCAGCCGGCCGAGACGACCTTGCCGGCGGCGACCGCCTTCACCGAAGTGCCGGTGGGAACGGGGAAGTCCACGCCTGTGTGATAGCCGCTCGACCACGAGGAACCGGCCTTGCGGTAGGCCGTGGAGGGACCGGCGGCGACGGGCGCGCTGAAACCGGCGCGGGGGGCGGGCTTGGGGGCGGCGGCGGGTTCGGCCTGCGGCTTGGGCTTCGGGTTCGGGGCCTTCTGCTGCTGGGGCTCGGGCTTCGGCTCGGGGGCGGTCTGCTGCGGCTTGGGCTTCGCCGCCGGACGGTCCGGAGCCGGGCGCTGCGGGGCGGCCTTGCCCCGCAGGGTCAGCCGTTGGCCCGGGAAGATCAGATCGGGATCGTCTCCCACCACGGTGCGGTTCTGCGCGTACAGCTGCTGCCAGCCGCCTTTGACGCGTTGTGCGGCGGCGATCCCGGAAAGCGAGTCGCCCTGGGCAACCGTGTAGCCCTCGCGCTGCGTCGGGACCGTCGTCGGGGACGCGGCCGGTCTCTGCGTGAGCCGTTTGGGCGGCGCGGCTTCCTGCGACCGGTGCCGCGCCGGCTCGACGTCCGGGCGGTCCCCGCCACGGGTCAGCCCCGCCTTCGACGAGCACGTGGGCCATGCGCGCGGGCCCTGACCGTCGAGGACCTTCTCCGCGACCGCTATCTGCTGGTCCTTGGTGGCCAGATCCGCGCGTGGTGCGTACTGTCGGCCGCCGTACGCCTCCCAGGTGGACTGACTGAACTGGAGCCCGCCGAAGTAGCCGTTGCCGGTGTTGATCCGCCAGTTGCCGGTCGACTCGCAGGCCGCGACCTTCTCCCACACGTCGACCGACGCCGCGTGCGCGGACCCGGCGCCCACGAGGGGCAGCGCGATGCCGGCGCCGCCGGCGGTGACGGTGAGCGAAGCCCGGTTGATGCGGCTCGGCTGATATCGGCGGTGCCGCCCGGTTCCGGCCATGGTGAACTCCCCCTGGAACGCGCTTGGTCTGTCGCAATCGGCCAACTTATGGGCGTTCATGGGGCAGTGACAAGGCTTCAGGTCAATGGTGGCTGATTCCCGTTTCCGGGCGTGGCCCGTGGGGCGAGGCGCTGCCACGAGGACAGGCCCTGCGGGTACGGGCGCGCCCCAGGGGTCACACCTTCGGGGGGCGGGCACCACCGCGGGTGAGGAAGTCGGAGAGGGGAAGCGTCGCCGCGCCCACCGTCACCGCGTCCGCTCCGAGCCGGCCCAGCTCGATCGTCGTGCGCGACGCGGCATGGTGGAGGGCGTACGCGGTGGCGTAGCGCCGCACTTCGGGGAGGAGGTGCGGGCCGAGCAGCAGGCCCGCCCACCCGCCGAGCAGGATGCGTTCGGGCCGGAAGAGGTTGATCAGGTCCGCGACCGCCGCGCCCAGGTACTCGGCCGTGTCGCCGAGAAGGGAGAGCGCCACGGGGTCGCCTGCCTCCCCTTCCGTCCCCGTGGGGTACGCCGCCGCCAGCAGCGCCGCCAGCGCCGTCTCGTCGTCCGCGTCGGCCGCCGGCGGCCCGCCCGCCTCCCGCCAGCGCTCCCGGAGCGCTTCCGCACCGGCGTACGCCTCCAGGCACCCCTGGGAGCCGCAGCGGCAGCGCCGGCCGCGGACGTGTACGGTCGTGTGGCCCCATTCGAGGGCGCTTGTGCGGGCGTTCTCGTCGGGCGTGGCGGAGTGGACGACGCACGCGCCGACGCCGGAGCCGATGAGCGCGACGGCGGCGGTGGCCGCGCCGCGCCCGCCGCCGAACCACATCTCCGCCTGCCCCAGGGTCTTCGCGCCGTTGTCGACGAACAGCGGTGTTTCCGGCGGGATTTCGACGGTGTCGCGCAGCATCCGCTCCAGCGGGACACCACTCCAGCCGATGGTCTGGCCGTGGACGACGGCGCCGCCGGCGGCCGCGGACCGCTCGATGAGGCCGGGCACGCCGACGCCGATGCCGAGGAGCCTGCCGGGGTCGGCGTCGGCCTCGCGCAGGACGTCGGCGACGCAGTCGCGGACGTGGGCGACGATGCGGTCGACGTCGTAGCCGTGCTGGGCGAGCAGCCTTTCGGCGCGGGCCAGTTCGGTGAGCGAGAGGTCGAAGAGCTCGACGCGTACGCGGGTCTCGCCGATGTCGACACCGATGAGCAGACCGCTCGCCGGGGCGACGCGCAGGAGCGTGCGGGGCCTGCCGCCGTCGGATTCGACGCTGCCGGCCTCCTCGAGGACGCCTTCGGCGACGAGTTCGGCGACGACGTTGCTGATGGAGCCCGAGCTCAGTCCGGTGGCCGGGCCGAGCTCATGGCGGCTCAACGGGCCGTCGAAGTACAGTCGTTGCAGGACTCGGGCGCGGTTACCCCGCCGCAGGTCACGCACTGTACGTCTGTTGCGTTCCGCCATGGTGCTCCTTTCCTGCACGCAAGATACCCCGGCCCCGCGGCAGGCTTCCATCACCCCTTAAGTCATGCCGAAAATTAAGCCTTGGTGACAGTGCCCCCAACGGTCGGTGCCGGTGGGGGCACTGGCGTCCGCCGTGGCGGCCCGGTCAGAGCGGGGCCGCCGCGGCCGGCTCCGTGCCGGCCTGCGCGCAGACGGTGGCGGCCACCCGCGAGGCGTGGGCCAGCATGGCCCCGGTCTCCGCAGGCGACAGGTCGAGACGCCAGGACGCGGAGGCGAGCCACGCGAGGACACCGGCCATGAAGGCGTCACCGGCGCCGATGGTGTTGACCACCTCCACGGGTACGGCGGGAGCCTCGACCGGCGGGTGCCGTGAGGTGTACGCGGTGCTGCCCAGCGCGCCGCGTGTCATGACGACCAGCCGTCCGCCTGCGGCCAGTTCGCGGCAGGCGTCGGCGGGCGCCCGGTCCGGCCACAGCCGGGCCACGTCCTCGTCGCTGGCCTTGACCACATGCGCGGCCGTGCACAGGTCGCGGAGCACGGCGAGGCTCCGCCGCGCATCCAGGCTGCGGTCCTCGCGCACGTTGGGGTCGACGACGAGCAGCCCGTCGCGGGCGGCGGCGCGGGCCGTCGCGGCGACGGCGGACGCGGCCGGTTCGACGACGGCCGCGAGGCCACCGGCGTACACCGCGCCGAAGCGTGTCGCGTCCCCGGCCCGGTCCTGCAGTTCGAACGTGGCCGTGTGCGCGGTGTGGAAGTGGTAGGCGGTGCCGCCGGGGCGGACGTCGGCGACAGCGAGGGTGGTCGGCAGGTCCGAGCGTCCGCACAGGCTGAGGTCGACGCCCGCGCCGGTGAGCCTGTGTTCGATGCTCCGCGCGAAGGCATCGCCCCCGAGGGTGCCCGCGAAGGCGACCGGTGTGCCGAGGCGGGCAAGACCCACGGCGACGTTGGCGGGTGCTCCGCCGGGCTGCGCGCGGAGCGCCGCCCGATCGTCCGGCTCCGGTACGAGGTCGATCAGGGCCTCGCCCAGGACGAGTACTGCGTCGCGGCTCACGGCTCCACCACGATCTTGCGGCCCCGGCCCGCCTGGAAGTGTTCGATGGCCTGCGGGTACTGGTCGAGCGGGAGCCGGTCGCTGATGAAGATCGACGGGTCGAGCACGCCGGACGCGAACAGTGCGGCGGCCCGCTCGTAGCTGTGCAGTACCGCCATGGAGCCGGTGATGGTGATCTCCTGGTTGTAGATGCGGTACGGCTCGATGACGGCCGTGGTCGCGTAGTCGGCGACCCCGAACTGCAGGAACGTGCCGCCCTTGGCCACCCGTCCCAGGCCGTCCTGGATGGCCTTGGCGTTGCCGGTCGCGTCGATGACGACGTCCCAGCCGCCGGGGCGGTCGAGTTCTTCGGCGGACGCCGCCGTGCGGGAGCAGCCGAGGAGCCCGGCGGTGGCGAGCCGGTCGGAGTTCACGTCGAGGACGTCGACGCCGGCCGCGCCGGTGCGCTTGGCGAGCTCCAGCATCATCAGGCCCATCGTGCCGGAGCCGTAGATGAGGACTTCGGCGCCCAGGGTGCCGCTGAGCACGTCGTAGCCGCGTACGGCGCAGGACAGCGGCTCGATGAGGGCGGCGTCCTTGACGTCGATGTGGCCCGGCAGCTTCACGCAGTTGGCGACGGGCGCGACGGCGTACTCCGCTGCCCCTCCGGGAACGGTGACGCCGATGGCGGCCCAGCGGTCGCAGAGGTTGCCGCGGCCGCTGCGGCAGTAGCGGCATTCGTGGCAGTGCAGCGACGGGTCGACGGCGACCAGGTCGCCCACGGTCAGTTCGGTGACGTCCTTGCCGATGCCGACGACCTCTCCGGCGAACTCGTGGCCGGGGACGATCGGCAGGGTGGGCGCGAACTCGCCCTGCAGGATGTGCAGATCGGTACCGCACAGTCCGCACGAGGCGACGGAGACGACGACGTCCCTGGGCCCCGGGGTGGGGTCGGGCAGGACCTGGACGGTGACCTTGCCGGGGGCTTCGACGATCGCTGCCCTCATTTGACGGCTCCAAGAGACAGGCCCTGGACGAGTTTGTCCTGGGCGGCGTAGCCGGCGGCGAGCACCGGCAGGGACACGACGACGGACGCGGCGCACAGCTGGGCGAGGAAGAGCCCCTGGCTGGTGACGAATCCGGTCAGGTGGACCGGGGCGGTCTGAGCGACGACGCCGGTGAGCACGCGGGCGAACAGCAGTTCGTTCCAGCTGAAGATGAAGCAGATCAGTGCGGTGGCGGCGATGCCGGGGCCGGCGACGGGGGCCACGACCCTGGCGAGCACGGTGGGCAGTCGTGCGCCGTCGACCTGGGCGGCCTCGATGATGGAGACGGGGACGTCGGCGAGGAACGACTGCATCATCCACACCGCGATCGGCAGGTTCATCGAGGTGTAGAGGATGACGAGGAGCCAGACGTTGTCCAGCATCCCGATGTTCTTGGCGAACAGGTAGACGGGAAGCAGTCCGGCGACGACCGGCAGCATCTTGGTGGACAGGAAGAAGAACATCACGTCCGTCCACTTGCGCACCCGCCTGATGGAGAGCGCGTACGCGGCGGGCAGAGCGAGCATCAGCACGAGGACCGTGGAGAAGACGGACGCCGACAGCGAGTTGATGAGGGGAGGCCACGGTGTGGGGCCGTCCCCGCCGCCGAAGAACTCCCGGTAGCCGTCGAGGGTGAGGGAGGCGGCGAGCGACGGAGGGTTCGTGGCGGCATCCGCCTCCGAGTGGAAGGAGGTGAGCACCATCCACAGGGCCGGCAGGCAGAAGGCGATGCCGGTGATCCAGGCCAGCAGCCCGAGGGCCGCGGAGCGGCGCCGTGCCTTGCGGGCGGCGGGCGGCAGCTGGTGCTGCGGCGGGAGCGAGGCAGTGGTCATGCGCGGGTCGCCTCCTCACGGAAGAGGGACGAGACCGCCCGGAGTGCGAACGTCGCGATGACGATGGTGCCGATCACGACGACGACTCCCGCGGCGGACGCCAGTCCGTACTCGTGGGCCTGATAGAAGGTCTGGTAGATCGTGTACGGGAGGTTGGCGGTGCCGAGGCCGCCCGAGGTGAGGGTGAAGACGGCGTCGAAGTTCTGCACGATGTACACCGAGCCGAGCAGGATGCCGAGTTCCAGGTAGCGGCGCAGGTGCGGCAGGGTCAGATAGCGGAAGGTCTGCCAGGTGCCCGCGCCGTCCAGCCGCGCGGCCTCGATCATCTCGGCCGGCCGGCTCTGCAGCCCGGCGAGCAGGATCAGCATCATGAACGGTGTCCACTGCCACACCAGGGCCGCCTCGACGGCGAGCAGCGGCATCTGTGAGATCCAGTCGGGCTGGGCCGGTGATTCGACGCCGAACAGGCCGGCGGCCCAGTTGAGGGCGCCGTTGAACAGTCCGTACTCGGGGTTGTAGAGCGCGTGCTTCCACAGCAGGGCGGCGGAGACGGGCACCAGCAGGAACGGTGTGATGAGCAGGGTGCGCACCATGCCGCGGCCGAAGAAGCTGCGGTCGAGCAGCAGCGCGAAAAGAAGTCCGAGGACCACGCTCGCGACCACGACGCTCGCGGTGAGCAGCACGGTGGTGAGGACCGACTCGCGCAGTGCGGGGTCCGTGAATACGGAGCCGTAGTTGGAGAGCCCGGTGAAGGCGCGTTCGTCCGGGTCGAGGGAGTTCCAGTCGAAGAGGGATATGACGAGCGTCGCCACGAACGGCAGTTGGGTGACGGCGATCAGGAACACGAGCGCGGGCAGCAGCGGCGCTCTGGTCGCCCAGGCGCGCATCCGGTCACCGCCTCGGCCTGCGCGCGACGTGGGCTCGGAGGGCCGGCTCGCGGTCGCTGTGCCCGTGCGTGGGCCGGGGGGCGTGCTGTTCGGTGGGCTACTGAGGGATGTACTCACTGGTACTCCTTGGCGACCTTCTCGGCCAGTGACTGCGAGGCCTTGAGGGCCTGCGCGACGGACTGGCGGCCGGCGATGGCCGCGCTTATCTCCTGGGAGACCTTGGTCCCGAGGTCGGTGAACTCGGGGATGCCGACGAACTGGATGCCCGCGGTGGGGCGCGGCTGGGTGCCGGGGTTCAGCGGATCGGCGCTGGAGATGGCCTTCTCGGTGACGTCCGCGAACGCCGCGGCGGCCTTCTCGTACTCGGGACGGTCATAGGTGGAGGCCCGCTTTCCGGCGGGTACGTTTGCCCAGCCGCTCTCCTCGCCCACCAGGGCCTCGTACTTCTTGCCCGAGGCCCAGGAGATGAACTTCCACGCCTTGTCGGGTTTCTTGGAAGCCTTCTGCATGCCCCATGCCCAGGTGTAGAGCCAGCCGGAGCTGTCGGTCTTCTCGACCGGGGCCGGTACGTAGCCGATCCTGCCCTTCACGGGTGAGCCGGCCGCCTCCAGCGATCCGGCGCCGGCGGTCGCGTCGTACCACATGGCGGTCTTGCCCTGGGTCATGTTGTTGAGGCACTCGGCGTAGCCTGACTGGGCGGCGCCGGACTCGCCGTGCCTCCGCACCAGGTCGACGTAGAACTCGGTGGCCTTCGTGAACTCGGGTGAGTCCAGCCGCGCCTCCCAGTCCTGGGTGAACCAGGTGCCGCCCATGGTGTTGACGACGGTGGTGAGCGGCGCGACGACCTCACCCCAGCCGGGCAGGCCGCGCAGACAGATGCCCTTCATCCCCTTCTCGGCGCCGTCCGTCTTTGCGGCGAGGTCGGCCACCTGCTGCCAGGTGGGCCTCGCGGGCATGGTCAGGCCCTTGGCGGCGAAGACGTCCTTTCGGTACATCAGGAAGGACGACTCACCGTAGAACGGTTCCGCGTAGAGCTTTCCGCCGTAGGTGAGCGACTGGGCGACCGGCTTCAGGATGTCGTCCTGGTCGAAGGCCGTGTCCGTGCGGGTGTAGGTGTCGAGCGGGTGGAGCCAGCCGTTCTCCGCGAAGAACGGGACCTCGAAGTTGCTGATGGTGGCGAGGTCGTACTGGCCGGCCTGATGGGAGAAGTCCTGGCTGATCTTGTCGCGCACGTCGTTCTCCGGGAGCACGGTGAAGTTGACCTTGATGCCGGTCTCCTTCGTGAAGTGCCGTGCCGTCAGCTTCTGCAGCTCGACCATCTGCGGGTTGTTGACCATGAGCACGTTGAGCGCGTCACCTCCGCCGAAGGAGGTGCCGCCTGCTCCGGCGCATCCCGCGACAAGGGCCATGGCTGCCGCGCCCGCGCCCACACGTACGCGGATCCCACGTCGTCGTCGTTGGTGGGGCATGTGTTCTCCTGATCAGTGGTAGCGGCTCTGTTCAGCCCGTCTCCGGGCATGCCGGACCTGCCCCGGGCGGGCTCGGGCGCGGCGGGTACGGCTGTCGGTCCTGGTGGCTGGGGGTCAGACGCGGATGACCTGCGGTCCCAGCAGCGAATAGCGCTGGGCCTCGGCCGAGGGCAGGCCGGCGTCGGTGACGACGGCCTCGAAGTCCGCGACGTCGGCGAATCGGCAGAAACTCACCGCGCCGAACTTGGTGTGCACGCCGGTGAAGATCCGGCGGCGTGCGCTGCGCATGGCCTGGGCCTTCACCTCGCTGACCGCCGGATCGGGCGTGGTCAGGCCGTACTCGCGGGAGATGCCGTTCGCGCCGACGTACGCCAGGTCGATGACGAAGCCGGCGAGCATCTTGGTGGCCCAGTGGTCAACCGTGGCCATGGTCCCGCCGCGGACACGTCCGCCGAGCAGCAGCACGGCGATCTTCTCGGCGTCGGCGAGGACCGTCGCCACCGCGAGAGAGGCGGTGACCACGGTCAGCTGGCGGTCGCGCGGCAGGGCTTCGGCGACGAGCTGCGGGGTGAAGCCCTCGTCGACGAAGACGGTCTCCGCGTCGCCGAGCAGATCGGCGGCGGCCGCCGCGATCCTCGACTTCTGCGGCACGTGCCGGGTGGTGCGCATGGCGAGCGTCGTCTCGAAGCCGGCGCTCTCGACCGGATAGGCACCACCGTGGGTGCGCCGGACCAGTCCGTGCTCCTCCAAGGTGTGGAGGTCGCGGCGGATGGTCTCCTTGGCCACCTTGAAGTCGGCGGCCAGCCGGTTGACGTCGACCGACCCGTCCCGTCGGGCCGTATCGAGAATTCCCCGTCGGCGTTCCTCGGTGTCCACGACACACATCCCTGGTTGTGCTGGTGTGCTTCCGCTGTTTGTTCCGGGCCTGCGGCGTCCGTTCGGGCCCGCGTGTCGTTTGTACAAGCAGTCGTGGCCGCTCGACCAGCTTCTTCGCGGCATGTGCTGTGCCCGTTCGTGCCCGTTTCCGGGGTGCTGTCGTCCCTGGTCGCGGGGGTGCCGGACCTTCCGGTCGCCCCGGGCCGCGCCCGCTTGGTACCCCGCCCGAGCCCGAACGGCGCCCGCGGGCGGAGAATGACCGGGTGCGGAAGCTTCCGTACGGCTTGAGGATCGATGAATGGCCTGCTCCGCCCATACGTATTCGTAGGGGCGGCATATTCCTAGACTTCCAGGAGCACACGCATGAGTGGAACAGCTCGGATCGGCGTCACGGGTCTCGCGGTGATGGGCCGCAATCTCGCTCGTAACTTCGCCCGCAACGGCTTCACGGTGGCCGTGCACAACCGGACAGCCGCGAAGACCCGCGCTCTGGTGGAGGAGTTCGGTCACGAGGGCACGTTCGTCGCCGCCGAGTCGGCGGAGGAGTTCGTCGCGGCGCTGGAACGCCCGCGCCGCCTGGTCATCATGGTCAAGGCGGGCGAGGCGACGGACGCGGTGATCGAGGAGTTCGCGCCGCTGCTCGAGGAGGGCGACGTCATCATCGACGGCGGCAACGCCCACTTCGCCGACACCCGGCGCCGCGAGAAGGAGCTGCGGGAGCGCGGCATCCACTTCGTGGGCGTGGGCATCTCCGGCGGCGAGGAGGGCGCACTGCACGGCCCGAGCATCATGCCGGGCGGCTCCGCCGAGTCGTACGCCTCCCTCGGCCCGCTGCTGGAGAAGATCGCGGCCAAGGCCCCGGACGGCACGCCGTGCGTCACCCATGTCGGGCCGGACGGTGCGGGTCACTTCGTGAAGATGGTTCACAACGGCATCGAGTACGCCGACATGCAGCTCATCGCCGAGGCCTACCACCTGCTGCGCGCCGTAGCGGGCTACTCCCCCGAGCAGATCGCGGAGACCTTCCGCACCTGGAACACCGGCCGGCTCGACTCGTACCTCATCGAGATCACCGCGGAGGTCCTCGCACATACGGACGCGGCGACGGGCAAGCCGTTCGTCGACGTCGTCATGGACCAGGCGGAACAGAAGGGCACAGGTCGCTGGACGGTGCAGATCGCGCTGGACCTCGGGGTGCCGGTCTCGGGAATCGCCGAGGCGGTCTTCGCGCGCTCACTGTCGGGACACGCGGACCTGCGGGACGCCTCGCGCGCACTCCCCGGGCCGCAGCCGAAGCCGCTCGACGAGCAGGAAGCGGGCCGGTTCGCGGACCAGGTTGAGCAGGCGCTGTACGCGTCCAAGATCGTGTCGTACACGCAGGGCTTCCACCAGGTCCAGGCAGGCAGTGATGCCTACGACTGGGGCGTGGACGCCGGTTCGGTGGCCGCGATCTGGCGGGCCGGATGCATCATCCGGGCGGCGTTCCTCGACCGGATCCGCGGGGCGTACGACGAGCGGCACGACCTCCCGAGCCTGCTGGCCGACAAGCAGTTCGCCGAGGAGATGGGCGCGGCGCAGGACGACTGGCGCGAGGTCGTGGCGACGGCCGCCCGTCAGGGCGTGCCCACGCCGGGCTTCTCCGCGGCGCTCGCCTACTATGACGCCCTGCGCGCGGAGCGGCTGCCCGCCGCCCTGACACAGGGCCAGCGCGACTTCTTCGGCGCGCACACCTACCGGCGTACCGACCGGGAGGGGTCGTTCCACACTCTCTGGGGCGGCGACCGCTCGGAGGTGGAGGCGGGCTGATCTGCCCGTTCGCTCCGCTCGGACCGGTCCGGCCTGACGAACCGGTCCGAGCGGACCCGTTCGTCAGGGACCGGCCGGCCCCGGCTGGGGCTCCGGTTCAGGTGCCGGGACGGGCTCCGGCCCCGGCCCGGGCGGTTGAGGGATCGGGTCCGGTGAAGGCACGGGCGGCGGGCTCGGGGTCGGCACCGGACCGGGCAGCGGACCCGGGTCCGGCGGCGCCCCGGGGTCGGGCGTGGGCACCGGCGGTGCGGGGTCTGGGTACGGGTGGGTCATGCCGGGCCTCCATGGTGCGAAGTCGTGCGTTCCCATGTCTCCAGATCCGCGTTCCCAAGCTCGCCCGATCCACTCGCCGGGCGCGGCGGCGATCGCACCGGCCGCCGTGCCCGCGCCGCGCGGAGGGACCGTGCTCAGGCGCCGGGCCGCGCCGGGCATCGCTCAGGAGCCGGGCCGTGCTCAGGCGCCGGGCCGCTCAGGAGCCGGGCCGTGCTCAGGCGCCGCCGGCAGCCGCCGCGGCGACAGCCGCTGCCGCCCGGAAGCCCGGCTCCGGGCTGGAGAGCACGGGCAGCGCCCCGCCGACGCGGGCGGCTGCCTCCGCCATCGACGCCTGCGCGAGCACGACGACATCGGCGTCGCTCACGTCGTCCACGGCGGCTGCTACGGCGTCGATGTAGCCGTCACGGTCGCCTGCCTCGAAGCGTTCCCATGCGCCCTCGACGAGCAGCGTGCGCAGTGCGAGGTCGCGGCCTGCGGCCTCGTCCCTGATGAGGGCGACCGTCGGTTCGAGTGTGCTGCCCTGCGTCGCGACCACGACGATCCGTCGGTACCCGGCCGCCTCGGCGGCCATCGGCCGGTCGACCCGGAGCACGGGCACACCGAGCCCGGGCGCCAACGCCTCCGCGACGCCGCCGATCGTCGAACAGGTGCACAGCACGGCACACGCGCCGTCCGCGACCGCTCCGGCGAGAACGTCGGAAACGGCGGGCCGGACGGCGTCCGGCCCTTCGCATGCCGCGCGGGCCAGCAGGTTCTCGTGCACGAGGTGCCGCATCGCCAGGGACGGATGGTGCGTGTCCCTCAGGGCGTCGAAGACGGGCACGTGGACCGGGGAGGTGTGGAGCAGCGCCAGCATGATCACGAGACTAGCCCGGAGGTCTTCCACAACATTGCAATCGGTGCTGCCTCGGGGACCACGTTCGGATCTCCGAACCTCCAGGCCGAGTGGATGGTGCCGTGAACAGCATCCGTGACGGCCTTTTGGTCGGCAGGCCGTCACTCTGAGCCTCGCGGCGCCCCTGCCGGCCATCTGCGCCGACTGCACGGGTAGCGTGCCGCCAGGGAGGACCTGTGGCCGACGAAGACCCGAGCACGGCCACGTCCGACGGCGGGCGCGGATTCGGGTGCATGATCCTGATGATCTTCGCGCTCATCGTCGCGATGCTGTTCGTACTTGCGTTGCCCTACTTGCCCGCGCTGGTGGACCGGACGCTGATCGGTCGCGAGGAGCCGGAAAACTGACGCATGCCCGTGACGTACCCGACAGGTCGGGTGGGTTCTCCGTTGCTGTCCAAGCCAACTCGCCACCCCGCAAGCGGGTGTTCGCGCCTCCTGAGCCCTCGGGCAAGCACTGGGAGAGCACAACGCCGCCGCCCTGCCTGAGTACGGAGTTCAAGGCGATTCGAGCAGTCCGAGCCGGTCGGCAACGTATCGGTGGAACTGCCACAGCGGGCGTTCGAGGTGGGACAGTCGTCCGGGGGTGGCTCGGGCGGAGCGCAGACCCCGCATGACGCCCTTGTTGGCGTGGGCGTCCTCAGCCTGTACGGCGTTGAGTGTCCCGGTGAGGAAGTCGAGTCTGTCCTGGAAGTCGGCCAGTTCGAACGCCTCTGGCGGCACCAGAATGTGCACATCGAGTTCGTGGCTCTCCGGCCCGGTGGGGCGCCAATCGAACCATGTGGCCATGTCGGGCGAGGCGGAGAAGAAGAACATGGGGAAGACGCCGGTGACGAGACTCGACGAGCGCTGCAGCCTGGTCGCCCCTTCGGGAACCGGGAAGAGGGTCGGCATGATGGGCCGCCCGTCGGGGCCGACGCCCGCCGCGGCTTCCTTGCTGATCACCATCGGGTAGCTGAACCAGTCGTCCTCGTGCGCCCCGTCAGGGACGATCGTCGACGTGGGCCACAGCGGCTGGAGGGTCTCCCGGTGCGTGCCCATGTGGTGGTACGCCTCCGAGCCGTTCTCCACGGCGATCTTCCAGTTCACGGGCTGCTGCCCCCAGGGCAGGGAAGCGGCCAGCCGCCATGTGCCGAGGTCGAGCGGCGCGAGGGCGGCTTCCACCGCACCCATGCGCGGTGCCAGGGGCTCCGCCTGGGGGTCGAGGTTGACGAAGACGAAGCCGTGCCAGGTCTCGATCCGGAACCGCGGTAGTGACACGTCTTTCTTGTCGAAGCCCTGTGCCCCGTGCATCAGAGGTGCGCCCGCCAGTCCCCCGTCGAGCCGGTAGGTCCACAGGTGGTAGGGACACACGAGGCGTTTGATGGTTCCGCACCGGGATTCGGCGTCGTTCAGGAGATCCATCGAGCGGTGCCGGCACACCCTGGAGAGGGCATTCAGCCGTCCCTGCTCGTCACGGGTGATGACCAGGGCTTCGCCGACGAGGTCGACGGTGAGCCAGTCACCGGCCTCGGGGATCTGCTCTTCGCGGGCGACGCACATCCACTCCCTGCGGAAGATGCGTTCGACTTCCAGTTCGTAGAGCTCCGGCGACCAGTACGCGTCGGGCGGCAAGGCCGTCGCCCGGGCGAGCGGCAACCGCGCCACAGTGGCGATGGCGTCGAGCAGGGCTTGAGTTCCCGTCTCCGCAGGGGCAGTCGGAGCGTGCACGTGAGTGTCGGTCATGCCATAAGAATAACATTCGTTATCTAAAAAAAAGTGCTGTGAATTGCATCAGGTGCGACGACTCACCTCTTGCTGGTAGGGGCGCCTGAACAGGCAGGCATCGGCTGGTCGCAGCCAGGAGGCGCCCCACGATCTGCCCTGACCGCAGGTCGGCTGCGAGGGCATCCTCCCGGGACTCGACACCGAAGCGCGTCCCCTCTGCGTCCGCTGCTGCGACGTGCCGCTCGACGTGCGTTGCAAGCGATGCGGCGAGGAGAATTTGGCCAGCGATTCCAACGTCTGCTGGCGGTGCCTGCTCACGGACAGGATCAACAAGCTCCTGGCGGGTCCGGACGGGGAGATACCCGAGAGGCTGCGGCCGCTCGCGGAGGCGATCACGGGGATGCCCCGGCCGAACAGCGGATGGGCCTGGATCCACATGAACCGACGCGTGCCAGAACTCTTACGCGGTCTGGCTGCCGGAGACATCGAACTCAGCCACGACGCACTCGACTCACTGCCGCGATCCAGAACGATCGAATACCTGCGGGGGTTGCTCGTCGCTCACAACTGCCTCCCATGGCGCGACGAGCACCTGATCGCCTACGGCCGCTGGCTCACCTCGAAGCTCGACACGATCACCGATGTTGATCAGCGGCGCCTCATCGAGCGCTACACGCGGTGGCACGTGATGAGACGTATGCGACGAGACGACTCCGACCAACAACCCGTGACTGCCAACGCCTTCCTGCGTGCCAAGCAGCACACGACCGTCGCCATCCAGTTCCTGCGATGGCTCGGCGACCGCGGAAAGAGCTTGGGTGAGTGCAGTCAGCATGACGTCGATGCCTGGTTCGGTAACGGCACCAGCACGCGCGGACATGCGAACAACTTTCTCTACTGGGCTATCAAGCAGCGGCTCGTCAGTCAGCTCGCCGTCCCCTGGGGGCCTCATGGCAACGGCCCTCTCGCGAGCGAGAAGGAGCATGTCGAAGCGCTCCGCGCTCTGCTTCTCCATGAGACCTTGCCGGCAGCCCACCGGGCCATCGGCATCATGCTCGTCCTCTTCGGACAACCCCTCGCCAGGGTTGTGACGATGCGCATGGACGACTTCCGTGAAGGCCCGAACGGGCTGGAGGTGAAGCTCGGCAGAGACTGGATCGACGTTCCGGAGGCGGCAGCCGCCGTGATCCGGGTTCATCTCGCTTCTCGCCCCGGCCTCAGCACGGCCGCGAACCCGGACTCCCCGTTGGTGTTTCCCGGACGTATGCCGGGACGGACGATGCACGTCTACAGCGTCGCGACGATCCTTCGTGGATCCGGGATCCCGGCCTTGGCCACGCGCTCCAGAGCCTGGATCCAGATGGTCCGCGAAGCCCCGCCTGCCGTCCTGGCAGACGCGCTCGGCGTGAACCCTCAAACAGCCATGCGCTATGCCGAACGAGCCGGAACGGACTACCTGGGCTACGCAGCTCTGCGAAGTCCCCGGGGACCCGAGGAGGTTTGAGGCGAGCCTCCAGATCAGGAGGTGGCCCAGGCTTCAGCACGCCAGGCTGGGAGTTCCTTGTCCAGCCACTCTTCGACGGTCCTTCGCCATGGATCCGAGGGATCGCTGTCGGCGACATCTGCCCAGGCGTCCTCCGCCATGTCGGGGTCGATGAACAGGCTGTCGAGGTAGGCGTCGAAGCCGTCGGCGACTTTCGTGAAGACATGGTTCCCCAGATACCCCGGCCAGGCGATGGCATGGACGAACGCATGGAGCTGGCCATGAGTGGCCGGGTTCAGGTCCAGGAAGAGGGTGTCGCTGCCGCCGTTGCGGGCGATGGGCAGCAGGCCGGTCAGGGGCACGTTCTCGGCGAGCCACCCGTCGCGGCTGCGCCGATACTCGCCCAGGAGGGTTCCCCAGCCGTACTCACCCGTGTCGTCACGGCCCAACTGGTAGAGCTCGTCGAAGCCCTGGACCAGTTCTGGTTCACAGGCCGGGAGGCGGACCGAGTAGTCCAGCTTCTCCCCGCCGGCGGATTCCAGGAACGAGCGGTACGCGGACGGCAGGGGCAGCCCGAGCTCCCGTTCCAGCGCGGCGCACTCGCCTGGATCGAACGGCCTGAACGGACCACCCACCAGACGACCCCGATACCAACGCGAGAGCTCCTCGGACACGGACGGATTGTCGCACCGTCGGCGTGCACGCGAAGGTGCTCAGGCACGTCACCACCGTGCTGGGTTACGTGTAGACCTGCCGCCGCCGGTCTGTCTCAGCGCGAGCCAGTTCGGTGTCGTACTGGCTCCCGTCAAAGTGAAACTCGGGCGGCGGGGCTGCCGGGGCGTACGGAACCTGCCAGTCCGACCACTGCACGATGTCCCCGAACCGCTGCACGACCACGGACAGGAAACCGCAGCAACCGCCAGTGCACTCGGGTTCTCCCAGCTCCACGCGCCGCGCCTCGCTGGTCGCCTGCAGCGAACTGGGGTCGCCGATGGGCAGTACATCAGCTGCGAACGGCCCGCGGCCCCCTTCGCCGACCGCGCCTTCGACCACGTCCTCACCGTTGACCCAGAACCGCAGCTGAGCACCGAAACGTGGCCCCGGCGGCAGCACTCTGATCTCCAACCGATCGAACATCAGGCCACCCTACGGCGCCTGCCGACGTCGGCACGCGCCCAACCGACGCCGCTGAACCGAGCACGTTCGCGTGCACCCGACTGAGCGCTTCGTCGGGTCAGGATCCGCTACGCCCCCGAGGGGCTATTCACCCCTCACCAACAGCCGTCCTTACCAACATGGAGGCGCGTCACGCTCGGACTCCTGTGGGGTCTGCGCTGAACTGCGCCCGCAAAGGGCTCCGGCGACGGGTCGGCGGCGAACCATCCTGCCGACTCAGTAAAGTGATCGCTCATGGGCCGTAAGCCGAATCCTGACCGTAAGCCCGAGCTACTGGCGGAGATCGTGCAGCAGCTCGTCCGCACGGGCGTCGGCGATCTGTCGCTCCGTCCGCTGGCCACCGCGCTCGGCGTCAGCACCTACACCCTCACCTACCACTTCGGCTCCCGTGAGCAGCTGATCGGCGAGGTGGTCCAGCACATCGAGGCCGAGCAACACCGGATGACCACGGCCAGGTTCACCGGCGATCCGGCGCAGGCGGTGCGCGAGTACTGGGCATGGCTGGAGGAGCCCGAGAACCTCGCCCAGATGCGGCTGGTGACGGAAGTCATCGCGCTGCCCGCAGAGAGTCAGCCGATCCCGGCCGCGGTCCGCTCGCGCCTGGTCACGGCCTGGGTGGAAGCGCTGGCGGAAGCTCTCACGGAGTGCGGCGAGGAGCCGGGCACGGCCCGCGTACGCGCCTCTGTTGCCGCCGCGGCGCTGGCCGGGTTGGCGCTGGACCTGCTCGCGACAGGCGATCACGAGCGCACCCGCGCGGCGGCCCACCTGATCGCGGATCAGGTGGGCGTACCGGTCCTGCCGCACTGACCGCTGCGGTCAGTGGTGCCCTTCTGCGATGTCGAGGTGTTTCGGGGTGAGCACCCATACGGCGAGGGCGGCAAGGAACATCAGGCCCGCGCCGCTGAGGCCGACCACGCCGAGCGAGTCGGTGAAGGACTGCTGAGCGCGGCGGGCCAGCTCCCCTGCGGCCGGACCGGCGTGCTGGGCGAAGGCGAGCGCCCCGGCGAGTGACTCGCGCACCGTGTGCGCCGCCGCGCCGGTAACCCCGTCGGCGGCCAGGTCGGTGAGCGACAGGCCGGCCCGGTAGGTGGCGGCTGCGATGCTCCCGAGCGCGGCCACCCCGAGCACGCTGCCCAGCTCGTAGCCGGTCTCCTCGATCGCGGCGGCACTTCCGGACTTCTCCGCCGGCGCGCCGGCCATGATGACTGCGGAGGCGATCGCCAGTGATCCCATGCCCGCTCCGATCAGCAGCAGGGAAAGCGCCACCCACATGTAGGTCGTCGGGGCGAGCGCGATCAGCACGAACCCGCCGCCGGAGACCGCCAGGCCGCCGGCCAGCACCGGGCGGGCCCCCAGCGCGCGGCCAGCCGCGGGGCAAGGGGCGAGACCACGCCGGCGCCCAGCGCGGCGGGCAGCAGCCGCAAGCCGGCCTGGAGCGGCGAAAGGCCTTCGACGAGCTGCATCCACTGCGCGATCAGGAGCATCATCGCGGCCATCGCCATGGCGGTGGTGACAGCCACGATGGCGCCGGCGGTGAAGGGCCGGCTGCGGAACAGCCGGATCTCCAGCAGCGGATCCTGCCGATTGAGGCAGCGCCGTACGAACCAGCCCAGTGCAAGGACGGCCAGCGCGAATGTCGCGAGCGTGCCGGTGTCGGTGAGACCCTCCTTGGCGAAGTGCTTGATGCTGTGGACGAACGCGACCATGCCGACCATCGAGAGCAGCGCGGCAAGCAGGTCCCAGCGACCGGGACGGGGGTTGCGCGACTCCGGCAGGAGCAGCAGCCCCGCGGTGATCGCGACGGCCATCACGGGCACGTTGACCAGGAACGCGGCGGGCCAACTGAAATGCGCCAGCAGGAGCCCGCCGAGGATCGGCCCGAGCGCTCCGCCGAGCGCGGCCATCGCGGCCCAGATACCGAGCGCGGTGGCCCGCTCCCTCGGGTCGGTGAAGAGGGCCCGGATCATCGACAGTGTGGCCGGCATGATCATCGCGCCGCCGACACCGAGCAGGGCTCGCACCGCGATCACCTCGCCGACGCTGTCCGCCCAGAGCGCGGACATGGGGGCGAGACCGAACACCGCGAAGCCGCTGAGCAGGGTCTTCTTACGGCCCCAGCGGTCGCCGAGGGCGCTGACGGTGACGAGCAGTCCCGACAGGACCAAGGCGTAGACGTCGACCATCCACAACAGCTGGACCGAGTCGGGCCGCAGGTCCGCGGAGATCGCGGGCAGCGCGACATTGAGGATCGTCATGTCCATGAGCACCAGCAGCAGGCTCACGGAGAGCACCGCCAGTCCCGCGGCGGGGGTGAGGTCGCGCGGCGGGGGCCGGATCGACGGGCGCGGCGAGCGTCATGAGCTCCTCCAAAGGGCGGCGGGGGCAGGACCTGCCCTCTGCAATTAACATCACGTTCGTTATTATAACGTTCGTCTTGCTGAACCCCCTTATTCTCTGACAGGAGCCACCACCATGGCCGCACTTCTCTACCGGCTCGGCCGGTTCTGCTTCCGCCGACGGTGGACGATCACCGCCCTCTGGGTCGCACTGCTGATCGCCGTCGGCGTCGGCGGAGCGGCCCTGTCCGGGCCGACCTCCAACTCGTTCACCATCCCGGGCACCCAGGCCCAGAAGGCCATGGACCTCATGGAGCAGCGGTTCCCGGACACGCACGCGGGTGGCGCCACCGCCGTGGTCGTGTTCGCCGCACCCGACGGCAGCACGCTGAACAACCCGGACGCCACCGCCGCCGTACGTCAGTCGCTCGACCTGCTCCGCCGCGACGCCGAGGTCGCCGACGTCCTCGACCCATTCGACGCGATGGCCGTATCCCCGGACGGCCGCTACGCGCTGGCGCAGGTCACCTACAAGGTGCCAATGGGCGACATTCCCAAGGGCGCCCGAGCGACCTTGGAATCCGCCGCCTCGATAGGCCGCTCCGCAGGCCTCACCGTGGAGAGCGGCGGCGACGCCCTCCAGGAGCCGTCCACGTCCAGCACCGGTGAGATCATCGGCCTCGCGGTGGCCGCCCTCGTACTCGTCATCACCTTCGGTTCGGTCCTCGCGGCCGGACTGCCGCTGGTGACCGCCCTGATTGGCGTCGGAATCGGCGTGTCCGCCATTACCGCCACCACCGGTTTCGTCGACCTGAGCTCCAACACCTCGGTACTGGCCACGATGCTGGGCCTGGCCGTCGCCATCGACTACGCGCTGCTGATCGTCTCCCGCCACCGTGAGGAACTCGCGGCCGGCCGCTCGGCCCAGGAAGCGGCAGGGCTGGCGGTCGGCACCGCCGGATCGGCCGTCGTCTTCGCCGGGCTGACCGTGGTGATCGCACTCGCCGGACTCTCCGTCGCCGGTTTGCCGATCCTCACGCAGATGGGGCTCGCCGCCGCGGCCACCGTCGCTCTCGCCGTCCTGATCGCCCTCACCCTGCTGCCCGCATGTCTCGGCTTCGCCGGACAGCGGCTCCAACCCCGACGGCGCGCCCGCAGCCTCGACACCTCTACCGGCCGGCGCTGGGCCCGTCTGGTCACCCGTCGACCGCTCACCGTCCTCCTGACCGCCACCGTCGCGCTGGCCGCACTCGCCATCCCCGCCCTGGACCTGCGCCTGGGCATGCCCGACGACGGCAGCGCCGCCCCCGTCACCACCCAGCGCAAGGCCTACGACCTCGTCACCAAGGGATTCGGCCCCGGCCACAACGGGCCGCTGCTCGTCGTCGTCGACACCAAGGGGACCGGGAGCGCCGAGGGCCCTGCCCGGCGGACCGCCGAACAGCTCGCCCCGCTGAGCGGCGTCGCCGCAGTGACTCCAGCCGTCCTCAACCAGGCCGCGGACACGGCCCTGCTGACCGTGATCCCCAGCACCGCCCCGGACAGCACGGCCACGGGCAGGCTCGTCTCCGACATCCGCGACCTGCCCGCTCCCGCGGGGGCCACGGTCTCGGTCACCGGCCGTACGGCCATCAACCTCGACATGTCGACCAAGCTCGGCAAGGCACTCGTCCCCTACCTCGCGCTGATCGTCGTCCTCGCGTTTCTCCTGCTGGTTCTCGCCTTCCGCTCGATCCTGGTCCCCCTCAAAGCGACCCTGGGCTTTCTGCTCACCCTCGGGGCCACCTTCGGAGCCGTCGTCGCGGTCTTCCAGTGGGGCTGGCTGAGCACCGCGCTCGGGGTCCAGACGACCGGACCCATCGTCAGCGTGATGCCGGTCTTCCTGGTCGGAGTCCTCTTCGGTCTCGCCATGGACTACCAGGTCTTCCTCGCCACCCGGGTCCGCGAGGAGTTCGTCCACGGGGCCTCGCCCACTCAGGCCGTCGTCGCCGGCGTCGGCCATGGCGCCCGGGTGGTGACCGCCGCGGCCATCATCATGATCAGCGTGTTCGCGGGGTTCGTCCCGTCGAGCGACCCCATGATCAAGATGATGGGCCTCGCCCTGGCGGTCGGCGTGGCCCTGGACGCCTTCGTTGTCCGGATGGCCGTCATACCCGCCCTGCTCGCCCTGCTCGGCCGCAGCGCCTGGTGGCTGCCCCGGTGGATCGACCGGGTGCTGCCCGATGTGGACATCGAGGGTGCACGGCTCGTCACTCGTGCACCGGAGGCCACCGACGCTCCACCGGCCGAACTCGTCCACAACTGACCGCACCGGGTCCCGGCCGCATCAACGGGCCGGGACCCACGCGGTGCGGGACAAGGTCGCCATAGCCCTCAAGCCCGTCTACACCGCACCCGGCGTAGACGCGGCGACGGAGCGGTCCGGGGAGTTCCAGGAAACCCCGGGCCGGAAGTATCCGGCGATCATCAAGCGGCGGGAAAACGCCTGGGCCGAGTTCGTGCCCTTCCTCTCCTTCGACGTCGAGATCCGGAAGGCCATCTCCTCGACGAACGCGATCGAGACCGTGAACGCCCGCATACGCAAGGCCGTCCGGGCCCGCGGCCCCCGGGCGGCAGGGTCGAGCCTGGACTCCGATCCCGGACGTCGCTTGCCTGCGCCGGTCATCGCTGGTCGACATCGGCCTCGCCCTGGCGCAGACGTCTCCGCCGACCGGCCACGTCGCTCCGGTCCCGGTCGGCGGCCTGATCCAGCACTGAAGCTCTACCACGGCCGGGACTTTCAGGCTGGGCGGTGCCGTGGGGTGGGCCGGTGCACCTCGCGTCGCGCCGCGTCAGAGCGCGGTGGCCGCCTGCGGGCTGCGGGCCGTGTCGCTGCCGGGCACAGGCTCGGAAGCGTCGGAGCCGAGCGCCACGACGCGGTTGTCGGCGTCCACGTGCACGACGCTGGGCACGAGGGTGCGCGCCTCGGCGTCCTCGACCTGTGCGTAGCTGATGAGGATCACCAGGTCCCCGGGGTGCACCAGATGGGCGGCGGCACCGTTGATCCCGATGACACCGGAGCCACGCTGCCCCTCGATGACGTAGGTCTCCAGGCGCGCGCCGTTGGTGATGTCGACGATGTGGACGAGCTCGCCGGGCAACAGATCGGCGGCGTCCATGAGATCGCGGTCGACGGTGACGGACCCGACGTAATGCAGGTCGGCCTGGGTGACCGTGGCCCGGTGGATCTTGGACTTGAACATGGTGCGCAGCATCGAGGCACTCCCGGATCTAGGCTCCCTGCCTGCGTTTGTGCAGGTCAAGGGCGGTTTTCCTACCCTACAACGAGTCGCATGTTCGGGCAGCATTCCCCAGGTTTTTCAGGACTCATGCTGACCACTTGCTGACTTTCCTGGCACACCGTCAGGCGGTTACGGGAGAGCTTCGCCGCTCTCCCGGCCCCGCCGCGACGACGGCACAAGCGTACGCAGCACCCTCCGAAGGGCGTCAGTGATCACCGTCACTCCGGCGGTCCGTGCGGCGGTCAGGAGCGAGGGCGGTCGACCGGGAGTCGACCCGCGCACCGCGACGGGTCAGCCGGCCCAGGCCCTCCATTCCGTCTCAAAGGAGGAGGCTCCCATGGCTCATTGAGGAATCTGAGCGCCGAAGCGGCGCGGCACCATAGCAGCGGATCGCCGGTTACGACATGGTCGGCTATTGAAGACCCGGGGGCAGGACCGCGCGGCCGAGTCCCCGAGGGGTGAGAACGGCCGGCCCTGGCACGGCGGCACGACCTGTGGACAAGTCGTCGACACGTCCCTCTCTGCCGATCGGACCAGCATCCCGTGGGAGTACCTGCCGCATGACTTCCCGCTGGACAAGACTTCTGCCACTACTACGCGAGGTGAGAAGCGGACGGCACCACCCGATAGTCCGAACCTCGATCCTCTTGCCGACGCCGCTGCCCTGGATGACGTCCACCCTCTTGCCGGCCTCGACCATCTCCTCGTACGGATGCGTCGACACCACGACTGAGGGGTCCCCGAGCTCACCGCGCAGCAGGACGACCTCCACCTTCTGCTCTTCGTACAGCAGGGCTGGGCGGCAGGCTCCGGGCTCCGCATCGCTGTAGAGCACCTCTTGGGGCGGTCCACCCCTTCCCCCGAGTCACCTCACGCGCCCGGCTCGCCCGGCTCCTGGCCGTGGAGCGGCTGACCGCCTGGGAGACGTCGCCCTGGGCGGAGCTGCCCCTGGAGCGCTACGCCCTCGGGCAGGCCGCGCCGCCCGGATCGGGGCCGACGTACTGCCGGCTCATGGAGTTCGGCACTCCGCACCTGGGCAGCATCAAGGGCGGCAGCGCCGCGAAGCACACCATGTGCCACCACGTCTCCGGCGAGTGGCGGCTGGCCGCTCCCCCTGCGTGGCATGGACCCGCAGGACGCCTGGACGGAACTGCGCGGACAGCTCGTCCGGGCCTTCAACGCCGCCGGGGCAGGAGACTTCCAGGCCCCACGGCCGATCATCGACGTACGGCGGGACTGCCCGCCGCGAAGTGGGCAGTGTGCATCTGGTCGCTGATCGCCATCGGCGTGCCGGCTGTGGTGGCGTCGCGGCGCGACGGTTTCGCGACGGAGGCCGCCCAGGCTGCCTCCAGCCCGGCCGTGTGCGCGGCAAGTTCCTCGCGGTGCTCGGCGGCCTGCGGCCCGCCGTGGCCTCGGTGATCGCGTTGCGCTGCTCCACCCCGCCGTCGTAACCCGCTACGAGCTCACCGCGCAGGGCATGCTCCGCGAGACGGGCGAACATTCTCGCGTTGTCGGTGAGATGCGCCAGGCATCCACCAGCCCCGGAATGGGGCAAGTGGGTTGAAGGCGGCACTTTGCCACGGCGAATCATCCAGGGTACTGACATGACCACCGCTCACCAGCGCGCCGCCTGCGCCCTCACCGCGCGCGCCGCCGTCGCGGCGGCCGTTCTCACCATCGCCGCCATCGCCGCCACGCGGCCGCTGGGCAGGCGTCCGCGTGCGCCCTTTCACCCACGGTTCGAGGAAACGTAGTATCAGCTGGTCATCACCGCGACGGGAGACAGGAAGCCGGTGCAATTCCGGCACGGTCCCGCCACTGTGACCGGGGAGTGGAACTCTGAACAGCCACTGCGCATCGCGCGCGGGAAGGCCGGGGGAACGTCGATCCGGGAGTCAGGACACTGGCCTGTCGCGGGCCCGATCCGAGGAGCGCGGACTCCGCAGGAGGCTCTACGTGTACGACGGCATGCCCCGTCCCCTTTCCTTGCCCTACTCCCGGCCACGCCGCCACGCCCTGCGCGCCATGGGCGCCGCCGTCGCTCTGTCCGCGACTCTCCTCGCCGGCTGCGCCGCGTCCGAGCGCACCGGTGACAAGAAGCCCGCCGCCTCGCCCGTGGCGCAGGGCTTCCCGGTCACCATCGACAACTGCGGCACCCGCACCACGTACGACGCACCGCCCTCCCGCGTGGTCACCATCCACCAGCACCCGGCGGAACTTATGCTCGCGCTCGGGCTGAAGGACCGGATGGTCGGCACCGCCTTCCCGGACTCCGCCGTCCTGCCCGAGCTCACGAAGGACTTCGAGGCCGTCCCCGAACTGGCCAAGAAGGAGCCGTCCTTCGAGAACGTCCTGGATGCCGAGCCGGACTTCGTCTACGGCGGTTACGGCAGCGCGTTCGCCGAGGACGAAGGCAGGTCCCGCGAGGCGTTCGCCGACGCCGGTATCGACACCTACCTCAATCGCGAGTACTGCGGCAAGAAGCAGGTGTCCATGAAGGACACCTACGACGAGATCCGCACGATCGGCTCGATCTTCGGCGTGCGGGACCGGGCCGACAAGCTCGTGGCCGACCTTCAGGAACGTGTCAGCGCGACGGCGAAGGCGGTGGAAGGGGCGCCCGCCGTATCCGTGTTCGTCTACGACAGCGGCGACAAGACCGCCTTCACCGCAGGCGGCAAGAGCCTCGGCACCGAGGTCATCAAGCTCGCCGGCGGCCGCAACGTGTTCGCGGACCTCGACGACGTCTTCGGGGACGTCTCCTGGGAGCAGGTCGTCGCCCGCAAGCCGGAGGTCATCGCGATCTACGACTACGCCGGGGCCGGAAACATCGAGCAGAAGAAGAAGTTCCTGCTCGCTCAGCCCGCCCTCGCCGACGTCCCCGCCGTGAAGAACAAGCGCTTCGTCGTGCTGCCCCTGACCGCCACTCTGGTCGGCGTCCGCGCGCCGTACGCCGTCGAGGACCTGGCCCACGGACTGCATCCCGAGCGGTTCCGGTGACGGCTCGGACGGAGGACGCCCCGGTGGCGTCCTCCGACTCCCGGCACTCGGCAGCACGGGAGGAGACGCAGCGACGGGCCTTCGCGCCGGCCTTGGTGGTCCTCGCCGTCCTGCTCGTCGTCTCCATGACGGCGGGCATGGCCATCGGGTCGGTGCAGGTACCGCCCGGTCAGGTGTGGGGCATCGTGACGCATGCCCTCGGTGCCGACTGGTCCGATCCCGTCTGGTCCCATGCGCGCGAGACCATCGTGCTCGACGTACGTGCCCCACGCGTGCTGCTCGGTGCGGTGACGGGTGCGGGGCTCGCCCTGGTGGGTACCGCGTTGCAGGCCCTCATACGCAACCCGCTCGCCGAGCCCTATCTTCTGGGCGTGTCGTCGGGTGCGTCGCTCGGTGCCGTGGCCGTCATCGTTTTCGGCGTAAGCCTGTTCGGCCCGGTGTCGCTGTCGGCCGCGGCCTTCGCCGGTGCCCTGCTGACGCTGCTCCTCGTCTACACCACCGCTCGCTCCGGTGGACGGATCGCCTCGACGCGCCTGGTGCTGTCGGGAGTGGCGTACGCCTCCGTGCTCACGGCCGTGATGGACCTGCTGCTGCTCACCACCGACCGGGGCAACGAGGCGAGGGCGGTGCTGGCCTGGACGCTGGGGGGCCTGGGCGGTGTGCAGTGGGGGACGCTGTGGCTGCCGGGCGCGGCGCTCGTGACCGGCATCTGTGTGCTGCTCGTTCAGGCACGTTCGCTGAACCTCTTGCTGGCGGGTGAAGAGGCGGCCACGACCATGGGCCTGGACGTGTCCCGGTTCCGGGCCCGGATCTTCGTCCTGCTGTCACTGATCACCGGCGTACTCGTCGCCGCGGCGGGGCCGATCGGCTTCGTCGGGCTGATGATGCCGCACATCGTGCGTCTTTTCGTCGGCGCCGACCATCGCCGGGTGCTGCCCACAGCGGCGCTCGGCGGAGCGGTCTTCCTCATCTGGGCGGACATTGCCGCCCGCACGATCGCCGCGCCGATGGAGATCCCCGTCGGCGTCCTGACCGCGCTGTGCGGGGGGCCGTTCTTTCTGTGGCTGATGCGGCGCGACGCCCGGCGGGCCACCGACCGAGGAGTGGCATGACCGGGACCGAACTCGCCGTCGAGGGCCTCACGCTCACGGCCGGCACACGCCACCTTGTGCACGACGTCTCCGTGACTGCCCGTCCCGGCGAGGTGATCGGGCTCGTCGGCCCCAACGGCAGCGGCAAATCCAGCCTGCTGCGCGCCGTCTACCGTGTACTTCGCCCCGACGCCGGATCGGTACGGGTGGACGGCGCCGATGCCTGGTCCCTGCCGGTACGAAAACTGGCCCGCACCCTGGCCGCAGTGGTCCAGGACTCCGCCGCGGACTTCGACCTGGCCGTGCGGGAGGTCGTCGCCATGGGCCGCAGCCCGCACAAACGGCTCCTCGACGGCGACACCGCAGAGGACCACCGCCTCGTCGAGTCGGCCCTGGAGTCGGTGGACGCGCTTGATCTGTCCGGCCGGCCCTTCGACCGGCTCTCGGGAGGCGAACGCCAGCGCGTGCTCATCGCCCGCGCACTGGCCCAGCAGCCTTCCCTGCTGGTGCTGGACGAGCCCACCAACCACCTTGACATACGCCACCAGTTGGATGTCCTTGGCATCCTGCGACGGCTGCCCGCCACAGTGCTGGTGGCGCTGCACGACCTCAACCTCGCCGCGTACTACTGCGACCGGCTGTACGTACTGCGGGACGGCGGGGTCACCGCATCGGGTCCGCCGGCCGAGGTGCTCACCGCCGAGTTGCTGGCCGAGGTGTACGGCGTGTCGGCCGAGATCGCCGTCCACCCGCGCACCGGAGCGCCGCAGGTGACCTTCCTGCCCGGCGAGCCGTCCCGCCCCGCGCTCGCCGGATCGGATCATCCTGTCCCGTGATCGTGCGGAGCGGTGGCCGGCGGCTCTGCCGGGCGTGAACGCCCGCAGACGCGCCGGCCGTCGCGTCCTTCGCCGTGGCCGGCCGGCTGGCCGGAAGCCACAACGGCCACAAGCCCGACGACCACAGCTGCGCACCGCTTCGCCAACCGCACGGTGCTCAGAGGGCAGCCGACTGCCCCGTCTGGACCTGCCGGACTGCGCGGGCAGGGTGATCGGCATCAGGCTGGGAGCCGAGCCCATGAGCGGCCGGAGTGCACGTTCGGTGCGGCCACGCCGAACCGTCGAGCCTAGGAGGGGTGGTGGTCGGCCATCGGGATTCCACGACGTCCGCAGCATGCTCGGCCCCGTCGCGCTCGTCTCGTTGGACGCCATGACCGGCGCCCTCTTCCCTGTCCCCGCGCTGCAGAAGGAACGTGATCGGTGTGGCCCGGAACCGCCGTCTGATCCTGAGCTCACCGTCCGAGGTCTGGCGCCTGCTCTCCGACGGCCACCGCTACGGAGAGTGGGTGACAGGAACCCAGCAGGTCCTGGCGGCGGACCCGCACTGGCCAGAAGTGGGCGCCCGCCTGAAAGTCCGGATCGGCGCCGGCCCCATGACCCTCGACGACACCTGCGTCGTCCGCATCTGCGAACCGCTGAACCGCCTGGAGCTGGAAGCGAAGGCAGCCCCCTTCGGCGCAGCCCGCATCGCCATGAACTTGCTCCCCTGGGGCGGGAACACCCTCTTCACCCTCGACTGGCACCCCCTCCGTGGCCCCGGCACCCGGATGCACGGACTCCCCGTGGACTACATCGTCTCGGTCCGCAACGGCATGATGCTGACGAAGCTGGCCCGGATCGCGGTACGAGAGCATGCCGCCGGCGCTTGAGGGCCTTGCAGTGCACCAGAGGCGGATCAGCCCTGGCCCGGGCTCGTCCCACGTCGACGGAACGATCCGCCGTCACGTCGGCGACCGGACCTGCGGTTGTCCGGGTTGTGCGCACCGGGCAGAGCCGGTGTAGAGAGGAGGTGTGTCACAGCGCCTCGAAGAACTTCGCCGGTCGGCGCGAGCGGGTCGCGCGGTCGTGGCCGTCCCGATCACGCTGATCGTGGTGGTGACCGTGATCGACGTCCTTGCACCGCCCCACATTCACCTGGGTCCGTTGCTGGTCGCAGCCCCGGCGATCACCGCAATTTTCGGCGGCCCCTGGATGACCGGGCTGGTCGCAGGACTCTCCGTGCTGGCTCAGGCGGTCATCGCGGTGCTGCGCGACCGTGACGAGTTGTTCTCGGCGAACCACCAGGCACAGATCGCTGCCCTGGTCCTGGTCGGAGCGAGCCTCGTGATCTTCTGCGTACTGCGGGAGCACCGTGCCAGAGAGCTGACACAGGTGAGATATGTGTCCGAGACCGCGCAGCGCGTCGTCCTGCGGCCGCTGCCCAAGCAGATCGGACCGCTGCGTGTCGCCTCCCTCTATCTCGCTGCCGAGGCCGAGGCGCAGATCGGCGGTGACCTGTATGCGGTCGCGCGCACAACCTCCGGCACCCGGCTGATCGTCGGCGACGTACGGGGCAAGGGCATGACCGCCGTCGGTGACGCCGCCCTGCTGCTCGGCGCCTTCCGGGGCGCCGCTCACCGCCAGGCGAACATGATCGAACTGGTGACCTATCTCGATCGAAGTGTGTGCTGGGACCTGGCTGAACCCGGAGAGACGGACCGGTCCGGAGAAACCTTCATCACCGCCACCATCCTGGACATCCCCGATCGAGGCACCAGGGTCGACATGATCGACTGCGGGCACCCACCGCCGGTTCTCCTGCGAGACGCCCGCGCCACGGCGATCGACACGTATCAGCCCGCACCTCCGCTGGGCCTCGGCGACCTGGCGCACCGTCGCTACCACGTCGACACATTCCAGTTCGAGGTGGGAGACCTGTTGCTGCTGTACACGGACGGGGTCATCGAGGCACGTGACTCCACCGGCGCCTTCTATCCGCTCACCGAGCGAATCACCGGCTGGACCGAGGCCGACCCGGAAGCATTCCTGCGGCGCCTTCGGCGCGATCTGCTGGACCACGTCGGTGGACGGCTGGGCGACGACGCCGCCATGATCGCGATCGGTCGTACACCCACGTCTCCGGCGTGACCGCCCCGGCCGGTGGGCCGGTGCTCCGCCGCCTCGCGCGGGAGCCGATCCGACCGAGGGTCGTGCTCGTGCGCGTACAAGCGCGGACACACGCGTCCGGTACGCCGGAACGAATGCCGAGGCATCGGATTTCAGCAGCACCCTGCAGCGAGAGCGCCGGCCCCGTCGACGAAGGCGTCGGTCATCGCCCTGGCCGGCCCGGAGAACGGCGTCCCGGCGGGCTAGGACGCGCGGCGCGGCTTCCGCCGCGCGGCGGTGGTCTTCTTGGCGGCCGTCTTCTTGGCCGCGGTCTCCTTCGCAGGCGTCTTCTTCGCGGCCGTCTTCTTCGCGGGCGTCTTCTTGGCCGCCTTCTTGGCCGCCTTCTTGGGCTCGGGCATCTCGTGAACCGTGGCGTGTTCGCCCTCGCCGCGGGACTCGCGGGCCTGGGCGACGGAGGCGTTCAGCGCGGCCATCAGGTCGACGACCTGCCCGCCCGCTTCCGGCTCCTCCGCGGCCGGGGCCGGCTGCTTGCCTTCCGCCTTGGCCGCGATGACCTCCTCGAGCGCTTCGCGGTAGTGGTCGGTGTAGTGGGAAATGTCGTCCTGGCCCATCGCGTCCATGAGGGCGAGGGCCCCGTCGACCTCCGAGTCGCCGATCTCGACGGCAGGCGGCGCCAACGAGGCGGGCGAGCGGATCTCGTCGGGCCAGTGCATCGAATGCAGGACGATCACGTCCTCCTTCACACGCAGCAGCCCGAGACGCTCACGGCCGCGGAGGGCGAATTTGGCCACCGCGACCTTCGCACTCCGGTCGAGGGCCTGGCGCAGCAGCTTGTAGGGCTTGGCGGCGACCTGACCGTCGGCTTGAAGGTAGAAGGAGTCCCCGAGCCGTACCGGGTCGATCGACTCCGCCGGCACGAACGCCACGATGTCGATCGCCTTCGCCGTGGGCAGCGGCATGTCCGCCAGGTCCTCGTCCGTGATGGCGACCAGCTGGTCCTTCGCGACCTCGTAGCCCTTGATGATCTCGTTGTCGGACAGCTGCTTCCCGTCCACCTCGCAGATCTTGCGATAGCGGATCCGGCCCATGTCCTCGAGGTGCACCTGCCGGAACGAGATGTCGTGGTTCTCGGTGGCGTTGAGGACCTTGATCGGGATCGTGACCAGCCCGAAGCTGATGGCGCCGGACCAGATGGGACGGGGCATGACGAGACCTCCGGTACAACCCCGAGACAGCCATGTGTGGGATCTCGGGTTCCGTGGCGAATCTCCCGCGGACGGCTGCTCGGCGGCCGATCGGCCACGAGTCCGAGACCGGCTGGTCAGCCTTCACGCATGGGAGTGAGTCGAACGTAGGACAGACCTGCCATGGACAGTGTCTTGGCAGTGCAGCCTCTCCGCCACCGGTTGCACTGGAGGTAGGCCATGAACCTTCCTGTCGTCACGCTCAGTGTTCGTCGTTGCGGGAGGCCGACCCCGCCTCGCTCGGCGACGCCGGTTCCTGGACCCAGCTCGACGAGCGGGACCTGACCGACGAGGAGCAGCCGGTACTGCCAGACGGATTCCGGTTTCGCACCTCCGACGAGGCCGGCCCGAAGGCCGCGGTCCAGGCCCATCTGGACGCCTGGGCGCCCTCGCCATACACGGCCGAGCGCTACCAGGGCGTCCGGCAGACGGCGACGTACCGCGGCGACCTGCACATCATGGCGGAGGCGCCGGACGGAACGATGGCCTCCTCGACGATCATGTGGCTCGACGAAGCGAACCAGACCGCCGAGTTCGAGCCGGTCGGGACGCATCCGGACTACCGGCTCCTGGGGCTGGCAAGGGCGATGCTTCGGCACGGGATGCATCTGGCGCGGGCGGCCGGGGCCACTCATATGACGGTCGCCTGCCTGGGTGCACCGGGGCATCCCCAGGCGCGCCGGCCGTACTACAGCGTCGGGTTCCGGGAGTTGACGCGGGACGCGCCGCTCATCAGAACCAAGACCGCGGGCTGAGGACCGGTCTTTCGGGTGGTCGCTGGTCACGCCACGTCGGCTCGGGCGACGACCTGACGTACGCGGGTGTCGTCGGCGTGGCGGGCCAGATGTCGTCGGCGTGGCGCGTCCCGGATTTATGACGGCCGCCCACCGAACTGCCAGTCATGGACCTCGATGTCGGCGTACCGGTCCTGGTTCAGGACGGCGCGCGCCGCGTCCGGGTCCGCGGCACGGAGCAGCACCGCGGTACCCAGCCAGGTGTGGCCGTCGTCGGACAGCAGCGGCCCATACGCGATCAGCTCGTCCCGGTCGGGCGGCACGACGAGGTCGGCAGCCTGCCCCGAGCCGAGGCCGAGCACCAGGTACCGGTTGCCATCGGTGTGGCCACCCGGGAAATCCCACATGGTGCGCCCGAGCATGTTGCGCCACCGGCGCAGCAGCACGTCCCGGTAGGCGCCGGCCTGGTAGTTGGGCTCGTTGAAGGCGAACGCGCGGGCGGCGGAGGGATGCGGCACGTCGACGATGTGCACGCTGCCGGTGGGCGTATCGCCGGCGAAGGTCGGGCCGCGAGCGATCATCTCCGTCGCGTACTGGTCCATGTAGGACCAGTGTTCTTCCAACAGCTCCTCGCGCAACGTGAGGGAGCCGGGCCGATCGCGGTGGTAGCAGAAGAACTCCATGCGCACAGACTCTCCCCAACGCACGGCAGCACCTCAACGGCTTTTGGCACATCGTCATCTGAACCGCGCAGCCCGACAGCCCCTCGGAACAGGGGCTCCCGC
Organism: Streptomyces sp. NPDC096176; assembly: GCF_044763255.1. Classification (NCBI taxonomy): domain Bacteria; kingdom Bacillati; phylum Actinomycetota; class Actinomycetes; order Kitasatosporales; family Streptomycetaceae; genus Streptomyces; species Streptomyces sp. NPDC096176. Next base: position 441,935 of record NZ_JBIWFV010000007.1, read on the forward strand.
TCCTCACCGCGGTCGCAGCCGACCAAGCGAACCAGTCGCCCCCACGGTCCCATGTCAAAAATACTTTACGCGATGTCTGCTTTGCTTTACATTCAGGGTGTGACACACGAAGAAAAGCGCGCGTGGATCATCGCGGCGGTCACCGTCGCGACGTACGCGACCTACCTGACCGTCGTCCTGGGGCGCGCGACCAACTCTCCGCTCGCAGACGTCTCTTATGTGTCGGCCATGCTGTGGGCCGTCGGGGCCTCGATCGTCGCGTCGATCGTGCTCAGCATCGTCGTCTCGATCACAGCGCCCCGGGAGGCAAGCCGAAGGGACCAACGCGACAAGGAGATCCACCGGTTCGGTGAGTACGTCGGCCAGTCGTTCGTCGTCATCGGCGGGGTCGCGGCCCTGGCCATGTCGCTGGCCGAGCTCGACCACTTCTGGATCGCCAACGCGATCTACGCCGGCTTCACCCTGTCGGCGGTCCTCGGCTGCGTGGCCAAGATCGCCGCCTACCGCTGGGGCTTCCAGCCTTGGTGAGCCGGCAGACGAGAGTCATGAACTCGATCCGGTCCCTCCGGTTCGCGCACGGAGAGATGACGCAGGCCGAACTCGCCGACCGGATCGGCGTCACCCGCCAGACCGTCATCGCCATCGAGAAGGGCCGTTACTCGCCCTCCCTTGAGATGGCCTTCCAAATCGCCCGCGTGTTCAAGGTCCCGCTCGACGACGTGTTCCAGTACGTGGACAACAACGAAGGAGACACAACATGAAGGCAATCGTCCAGGACGTGTACGGCCCGGCCGACGTCCTGCAGCTCAGGGACATCGACAAGCCGGCGCCCGGCGACGACGACGTCCTCATACGCGTACGTGCCGCCGGTGTCGATCCGAGCGTCTGGCACCTCATGACCGGGCAGCCGTACCCGATGCGTCTCATGGGCTTCGGACTCCGCACGCCCAGACTCCGCGTGCGCGGCTGGGACGTCTCGGGGACCGTCGAGGCGGTCGGTGGCAACGTGACCCGGTTCCGGCCCGGGGACGAGGTGTTCGGCACCTGCGAGGGCTCCTTCGCGGAGTACGCGTGCACCCCGGCGGACCGGTTGGCGGCGAAACCGCCGGGAGCCGGCTTCGAGCAGGCGGCGGCCGTTCCGATCTCCGGCTTCACCGCACTCCACTCGCTTCGCGAGGAGGGGCGGATACAGAAGGGGCAGCGGGTGCTGATCATCGGCGCGGGCGGTGGAGTCGGGACGTTCGCCGTGCAGCTGGCCAAGGCGGTGTTCGAAGCCGAGGTCACCGGTGTCTGCGGCAAGGACAAGACCGAGCTGGTCCGCTCGCTCGGCGCGGACCACGTCATCGACTACACCCGCGACGACTTCACCACCGACAGCCGCCGCTACGACCTCGTCCTCGACACCGCCGGCAACCGACCGCTCTCCCACCTGCGGCGCGCCCTCGCCCCTCGGGGCACCCTCGTCCTCGTCGGAGGCGAAGGGGGAGGGCGATGGTTCGGCGGCCTGCACCGCTCCCTCGGAGCACTGCTCCTGTCCCCGTTCATCGGTCAGAACCTTCGCGCGCCCTTCGTCAAGGAGCCGAAGGAGGACGTCCTCCAGCCCCTGGCCGACTACCTCGAGTCCGGCCGGATCACCCCGGTCATCGACAGGACGTACCCCCTGAGCGAAGCCGCCGACGCCGTCCGCCACTGGGAAATGGGCCACACCCGCGGCAAGCTCGTCCTCACCGTCTGAGACGCCCCGCGTGCCGTTCGCCGGTGCCGGTTTGGCAGGTGCCCATTCCTCGGTAGTGACCGGACGGGTCATGGGCTCTGCTCCGTTCAGACAACCGGCTGGCCAATGCCCAGCATGTTTCCCTCGCTGTCACGGAACCAGGCACCGCGTTCACCCCGGGCACCCTTGCTCGGATAGTTCCCCTCGATCTCCGCGATCCCGTCCTGCGTTCGCAGCCCGGGTACGTCGACCTCCTCGAACACCACGCCACGTCGCTTGAGTTCGGTCATGACGGTCTCGATGTCACTGACCTCCCACCCCATCTGAGTGAAGGTGCCTGGCGAGGCTCCTGTCGATTGAAACAGTGCGAAGTCCGTGTTTCCGCACCTGTACAGCAGCCCACCGGGCCGTTCATCGACGGGCTCCAGACCGAGCTGCTCGGAGTAGAAGCGCCGCGCCCGCTCCAGGTCCTGGGCCGGGAGCCTGGTCGCCACGCGGCCCTGAGCCAGTAGGTTCCTGTCGTCCGTGTTCATGTTTCCACTGTGCCGTGAACCGGGGCCGGGCACCTCCCCTGCGTGACCACCACCGGCTGAGCTGCACGACCGGCTGGTCCTCTGCCCAAGCACTCCCTCCCATCCGCACGTCGTGGCCGGACGGCAGACCATTCGGCAGGGGATCCGTCGGTTCCGTGGGTCAAGGCGGTCTGCTCACTGTGCACAGGGTCCCGGCGCGACTGACACCGCTGCTGGGCAACCGAGGTGCCGGTGGCCGCTGAGAGGCCGCATCACGACACTGGTCGAGCGTCAAGGACGCGGTGCCTTCTCGCCGTGGACGGCCGTGTATTCGGCTGCGAGCCATGGGCCCAGGTCGTCGATGAGCATGTCGAGCACCACTGGATCGGACGAGGGCGTGCGGCCGATGGAGGCCGCGGTCCGCATCTGCTCGGCGCGCTCCGGATAGTAGCGGCCGAAGAGTTCGGCGGACTGGTCGAGGTCGCTGGTCCAGCCGCCCCAGCGGGGCATGATCAGGGTGAATCCTGTGCGGATGATGCGGCGGCCGACGAGGCGGCTGAGCGTTCGGCGATCGGCGTCCGTCGTGGCTGCGACGGCCTGGGCTCGCCAGCGTGGAAGCACGAGGGCCAGGTCGCCGTTCGTTTCGCGGGCGAGGAGGGCCGTGGGGCGGTAGCGAGGGAGCTGTTCTGCGAGGTCGGGCCCGAGCAGCGGGGTACAAAGGCAGGCGATGAAGAATCCGGCGTCGTGACGTTCGAGGTCTCTGAGCAGCACGCACGTACTCGTCAGCAGGATCCCGACGCCGTCGATCTGGGGGAATGCGCGGTCGAGTCCGGCCTCGATCGCTTTGGCGTCGGCGCGGTCGGTTTCGGTGGGCTCCTCGTGGAGAGCGAGTTGGAGGTCGAGGTCGGAGACGCCGGGTGTGGCCGTGCCGCGGGGGATGCTCCCGTAGAGGTAGGCGCTGTGCAGTCGCGCGCCGCCGAAAGTCTCGGTGATGTGAGCGCGGGCGGCGTCGACGACGGGGAGGAAGGCTGCGGGTACTCGGTCCAGGGCTCCTTCGCGTGCGATCGTTCCGTCGCGTTCCAGTCCTCGTCCGTCCATGGGATCACTGTGCCTTGCACTGCTGTGTGCTGCCCACGGCATGCTCGCCAGGATCGCCCTCCCCCTCGACCAACACGACCATCGTGCGCACGGTGTTGGTCACGAAGGCCAACGCTCGGCCGGACGAACTGATCAGAAACGTGTCGAGCTGCCCTGCGCCGATCCTCGCCCGGAGGGTCGCCGACACTGCGTCGGACGACACCGGCACAGTGCTGCCGTCATCGACCATCCAAGACTCGATCATGAGCACGACGATCCCACAACCGGCGTTGGGCCGGACCCGTCAGCCATGAAACGTGCGACTTGACCTTGTCGCAGCGACAACGTTTCTACTGGTGCCATGCGAATCGGAGAGCTCGCCGGGATCGTCGGCATCACCACGCGCGCGGTGCGCCACTATCACCGCATCGGGCTGCTGCCCGAGCCGCAGCGGCAGCCCAACGGGTACCGCGAGTACTCGCTGCGCGACGCTGTCGAGCCGGCCCGGATCCGTCGGCTGACCCAGCTCGGCCTGAGCCTGGACGAGGTGAGGGACGTGCTGGCGGACGACGCGGGCAGGGATCCCGTCGAGATCCTCACCGAGCTGGAGGCCGACCTGACCCGCCAGGAGGATGCCGTCCGGCAGCGCCGCGCCCGCCTGGGCAGGCTGCTCGAGGAGGCCGCGCAGACCGGGCAGCTGCCCGCCGAGGCCCCCGTCTCCCCCGAGCTCGCAGCCCTCTTCGATGACATGGCCCGCAACCCGGCCCGCCTGCCAGGGCCGGAGTCGGCGATGGCAGCCAAGGAGCGGGAACTGCTCGCCCTGCTGGCAACCGGCTCGCCAGGCGCAGACCACGGCTGGCTCGACGCCATGGTGCCCAGCCTCAACGGCGGACCGGAGGCCGTGCGGCGCGCCTACGAGGTCTATGCCCAGCTGGACGAACTGGCCGAGGCCGCCGCGGACGACCCGCGCGTGGAGCAGACCGCCCGCGCCATCGTCGGCAGCGTCCCGGACGAGGCGGCGCAGGCGATGGCGATCCCGGACGACCTCGACGTGGGCGAGAACGGCGGTTTCGCGGACGCGTTCTTCGCGGACTTCGCCGCCGCCCAGGCGGCGGCCGTGCGCCGCGCCATCGAGCTGCTGCAGGAGCGTGCCAGGTGAATGCGCTGAGAAAAACCGTGCGCTGGTCCTTCGCCGCACTCGTACCCGGGGAGCTCGTGCTCGTGCTGTGCGTGGCCGGCGGGGTGCCCGTAGCACCGGCTGCCCTGGGGACGGTGAGGTCGGCGGTGCTCGCGCCCATGACCGCGGCGACCGCCCTGATCTGCCTCGACTACCGCCGGCACCGCCGCGACGGGCTCGATCGCCGCCCCGCGTTCCTCTGCGCGATCGCCGACACCGTCCCGGCGCCCGTGCGCAGGCTGACCGCCCACGAGTTCTTCCTCACCACCAGCTTCCTTCGCTGGGTGACCCGCCGGGGCCCGCACGGCGTACGCGACGGCGACCTGCCCGTCCCGTACGCCCCCGGTCAGACGGCGGTCATGTACGGCTTCCTCTTCGTCAGCATCATCGAGACCGTCGCCCTCGCCTACCTGATCCCCTGGCCGGTGGTGCATGCCGTCACTCTCGTCCTCGACATCTGGGGCTGCTACTTCATCATCGCCCTGCACGCCTCGTGCGTGGTGCGCCCGCACGTGATCGGAGCCGACGGTTCACTGCACCTTCGCTACGGCGCCCTGCTGGACATCCGCATCCCCGCGGCCCGCATAACCTCCGTCCGCGTGGACCGCCAATTCCCGAGCGGCAGGCTGGCGGTCGTGGACGACAAAGGCGTCGCCGACATGGCCGTGGCCGGCCAGACCACGGTCACCGTGGAGCTCAACGACCCGGTGCGGTACGTACGCGCCCTGGGCAAACCCGCCGAGGCCTGCGTCTTCCGCTTCTACGCCGAGGACCCCGCGTCCGTCGTCGCAGCGCTGAGGGCGGGCGGCCGGTCCGCCGGTATGAACGGGCCCGGCGACACCCCCGGCTCCGACTCGGTCGGCGTCGCCCGCAGCCGGTGATCGAGCGGCAGCGTGGTGCTCGGCGATCAGCCCGCCGAGCGGCCGGGGCGGAAGGTCACGGCCCCGGCGATGGCGGCCGCTGTGGGGACCGAGGCGGGTGCGCGCTTTCCGCCGCCGAGTGCGGAGTTGCTGCGCCGACAACGGCGGTCACCCGTCCGTGCCCTGAAGGCGCCGTTTCGAGGACAGGGTCAGGGACCGCACCCACGGCTCGTGGGAGAGGCCCTCGACGCCGCGGCGGGAGAGGGTGCCAGTCACGACCGTGCGGTCCGAGGCCGGGTCATCGACTCCCGCGTCGCGGAGAACGTCGCGCTGGGCTGCCGTGGGCACTTGGTGCAGCCGGACGGTCACGAGGTAATTCCGGGCGTCCGGATCGCCGCCCGCGGTGTCCACGGCCGCCGAGAGGGAGACATCGAGCTTGGCGTAGTCCATGGTCCCGATGGTCACAGAACGGCGGCGTGCGAGGGCGTCAGAGCCGGTTCGCGTCGACGAGTCCGTGACCCCACTTGGGGTCGAACGCGCCCGCGTCCCTGCCCGGGATCGCCGCGACGGCGGTCAGGGCGGCAAGCACCTTCGCCGGATCCGCGCCCGGGTCGTCCTGGAGCAGCAGCGCGGTGAGACCGGCGATGAACGGGCACGCCATACTCGTTCCCTGGAACGCGACATGCCGGTTGTCGATCATGAAGGCTCTCCGCAGGTCAACGGCGTCCCGCGAGAGGGCGGAGACGATCATCGCACCAGGTGCGGTGAGATCCGGCTTGCTCGCCTCGTCGCGGCGCGGGCCCTCACTGCTGAAACTCGCGATGTCGTTCGGCGCCAGCCAGGTCGCCTCGCGGGTGACGCCGTCGATGTCCCGCCACTCCGTGCGGGTGGTGGAGGCCGCGACGGTGATCGCCGACGTGGCCGCACCTGGGGAGCCGACCTTGAACGCGTCGTGCACGGAGGGGCCGCTGAACTGCGGCTGCGGCATGGCTTCCGCCCGGCCGAGGATCCACACATCCGCCGTGCAGCTCTCACCTGTCACGCTCGCCCCCCGCAGCACCAGCCGCCACGCGGACAGGGCGAGGACAGAGGCGGGCGCGGTCGGTTCCACGGCCACGAAGAAGTTGTGGTCCCCGTTGGCCGGGTCAGGGCCGGGCGTGACGATCTGCACGGTGCCGTCGTCCAGTTCGAAGGTGCGCACCGGCGAGCCCGTCGTCGTCACCGGCCGGAACGGGGTGCTCTCACCCGAGGGCGACACCACGGCGACGTCCAGCCGGTCCGCCCCCGGGTACCAGCCGTTCAGCCAGAAGAGGTCCGGGGTGTCGTCGATCCGCCCCGCGTGGCAGGGGACGGAACGCAGGCCGCCGTCGGGGACCTTCATGCGCGCGTGAATGTCGTCGTCGCCCTCGTTGCCCGCGGCACAGCAGACGATCCTCCCCGGCCCGGACTCCTCCTCGATGGCGAGGGACATCACGTCCGTTCCGTCGTGCGGGTCGAAGTGGCCGCCCAGGCTCAGATTCACCACGGCCGGCAGATTCAGCTCGCCCGCCAGACGGAAGACGTACTGGATGCCGTCGATGATGTGGGCGTCCTGGAAGTCGGTCTTCACCGCGACGATCCGCGCGTCGGGAGCGACGCCTTCTGTGCCCGCCGCGGTGCCGGCAACGTGGGTGCCGTGTCCGTTCGTGTCTCGGGACAGCGAGCCTCCGCCCAGCGCCGCGCCGGTGAACTCCGCACCGTAAGGCCCCTCGGGCACACCGCTGCCGCCCAGCAGAGTCTGGTCCCAGATCCGTACGAGGCGGCCGTCGAACACGGGATGCGTCGGGTCGATTCCCGTGTCCACCACTCCGACGAGCACATCGCGCCCGGTGCGCCCGGTGCGGTTGCGGAACGCCGGTACGCCGACCTTTCCCTGCGCGAGGTCGATGCACGGGCGCAGTTGCGCGGCCGGCACCACACGGCGTACGCCGGGCTGTTCGGCCAGCCGCTCGACGGCGTCGAGCGGCACGATCGCCGTACGGATCCGGCGGCCGCCCTCGTTCACCTGAGCCTCGTCGCCCCATTCCGGCCGCACATCGGGGTCGCACTCGATCGAGACGACGACGCGCACCGGCTTGGCGCGCTGCTCGACCGAGACGAGCCCCATGATTCCCGCCGGCCTCCTCAGCGGTGCACGCCTGCGGCCTTCCGTCATGTAGCGCTCGTATGCCGCGGCGAGCGGCGGCGCCAGTTTCTCGATGCCCATGGCTTTCTCTCCTCGTGCGTGAGCTGGGGCTGTGGCTGTGGTCCGGGAGCTCCCGTGGCGTTCTCCACGGCGCGTCGTGCCACCGTGTACGCCGCCTTGCACACCGCCTCCTCCCGGGATCCCGCCCCCCTGGGCTTCTGGGCTTCTGGATGGCGCTCCGGAACCTCAACTCCTCGGCGATGCCGCCATTGACGCCGAAGACGCCGCCCGTTTCCTGCGCACGACCGGCGAGCTGCCTCCCCGCCGCGGGAAGCCAACTGCCGAACAGGGGCGAGGAGTTCGGCGAAGTCCGCATTCTTCGCTTGAGCCTCGTAGAGGACAGTGGGGAGACCGAGCGTGGGCTCGGCGTTGCAGCACCATGAGGCGGACGAGGCGTACCTGAAGATCGGCAACCACGAGCCGAACCGGGGCCGGTCCGTCGGGGGGCCCGTGATCACGGACCTCCCTGCGCGTTTATGCCCTACGCATGCGCCCTACGCGTATTTCGTACGCTTATGTCATATATGCTGCTCCGTGGGGGTGGGCACCGTCAAGGTCCTGGACATGATCATGAGCGACGAACCATCGAACCCGGGCCGGGGACGTCTGAGCCGTGAGCGGATTCTGCGTGCCGCCCTTGCGGTGGCGGACGACGAGGGCCTGCCGGCGTTGAGCATGCGGCGGGTGGCAGAGGAACTCGGGGTGGAGACCATGGCCCTGTACCGGTACACGACGAGCAAGGACGACCTTCTCGACGGGCTGGTCGAGACGCTGTTCCTGGATCTGGAGGCGCGACTGGCGGACGCCGGACCCGTCGTCATGGCCCTCGCCGAGACGCCCGGGCCGACGTCCCTGAACACGTCCGACCTGCGGCAGGCACTCCACGGCATCGCGCGTGAGATGTACCGGGTCGCGGTCGCACACCCGAACGTCGTCTCGCTGTGCGCGACGCGGCCCCTGATGATCCCGCTGACGCGCCGGCCTCATGCGGTCCTGCGGTCGCACGAGCGTCTGCTCGTGCTGCTGCGTGCGGCGGGGCTGGACGACGCGACCACTCTGCGGATGTACCGGGCATTCCTGTCCTGGGTCCTCGGCTACATCGTTGTGGACCTACGCGAGGTGGTCGACGATCCGGACGAGCCCGATCCCGCCTTCCGGCTCGGACTGCACCGTCTGCCGGCTCGTGACTTCCCCAGGCTTCGGGCGCTCGGGCCGGAACTGGCCGACCGAGGTGGGGAGGAACAACTCACCGCCGGGGTCGATGTGTTGCTCGACGGCCTGGTGGCCGCCACCGACGGCTGAGGGAGTCCTGACGCGCGTACTCGACGCGCGTCCGGGCGCCCGCCCTCAGGGCGTGTCCGGCGGATCGGGGACAGGTGCCGTCGGCCGGAGGGAAGGCCTGACCTGGAGCTCACGGGGGCGCGGTCCAGAAGTCGTGCGCCACTTGCGGGGCGCCATCCGGAACGCGAGCCGTTGGTCAGCCCGCGTCCGGCGCGTCGATGATCTTGCCGTCCTTGTCGAGCGTGTGGGTGTTCCAGTACACGTCCCACTTGTCGTCCACCTCCTGCGGCACCTTGCCCTCCGGGTATCGCGCGAATCCCGCCGGGGGCTCTTCGCCGTTCGAGACGCATGCCCCACCGGTGCCGTTCACTGTCAGGACGGGGTACTCGTTGCCCATGCAGATGTCCTCCTTGTACTCGAAGGACGCGCATCCGGTGAGTGCCACGACTGCGGCGGAGCCGGCGAGAGCGGCGGCGGCAACAACCCGGAGCCTGCCGGGGCGGAAGGCGGTGGCGGGTCGGCTGATTCTGTGGGACATGGGCACGATCGTCTCCAGTCGTTCGGTCTGCCCACATCTTCGCCGCCGATGTCCACCGAGCCCTGAGCACGCGTACTCAGAAGCGCAGGCGCGGATGCTCAACACCCCGCAATCCAGGGGCAGGAGGCCCGGTCCCACCCGCCGGACGCCGCCGGGCGCGAACGGTTCGCGTGTCACTTCTCACGTTCGCCCCCCGGCCGCACTGACGGGTATGAGCTACGACGACCTGCGTGCACTGTTCCTCAACTGCACGCTGAAGAAGAGCCCGGAGCGCAGCCACACGCAGGGCCTGATCGACCTCAGCTCGCGGATCATGGAGAAGCAGGGCGTTCCGCCGCCGGCCTTGTCCCCGTTCCCAGAGACTCCGGACGCCGCACCGGCAACCTCCACCGCCCCAACCGCTACAGCCGACGCCTGCCCCGGGTCTTCTACCTGTTCGCCCAGACCAACCTCATCCGCGAAGGACCCGACCACGACTACGACTTGAAGAAGCGTGCCGAGGGCTGCAAACACATCCAAGCCGTGATCGCCCTCGCCCGCCGCCGCGTCAACGTTCTCTGGGCGCTGCTCCGGGACGGAAGGCTCTTCTCCAGGCAGCAACCATCCATCTGCCCGGCCTGACACGGTCTGAGACGGCCTCAGTAGCTGCGGTCGACCGAGGAGGCCTAAGAGGTCGTTTTCGTCCGATGTTTCATCCCGGAATGGGCTGTTTAGCGGTCTTCTTCGGGTCGCGCCAGGAGATGGTGGTCTCGCCGGTGAGGCG